>CAZXVR010000029.1:0-14705 GCA_964644485.1 uncultured Candidatus Poseidoniales archaeon
TCCATTGACCTCACCGTCATTACGTACCGCGACGGTAATCATGACATTCTCGCCCGATTCGATATCGCCCGACTTCGAGTAGGTGATGTCACCATCTACCACTTCAAATTCGGCAGCGCGCCTTTCAATCGACCAAGATGCGAAGGGATTGTTGGGTTGGTTTGTTTCCGCAGGAGTTTGGACTGGATTTCCAGCCATGTCTTGACCTTCAACCCAAATGTGGAATCGCAGATTGTCGGCGTAGTATTCCTCTGGAATGGAATCGGCGATATCGAGGGTCGCCCCAGCGATAATCGATTGGCCCGCGAGGTTGCCCCCTTCAATGACAAGAGGAGATTCCCCATAGACCAACGGTGTGGCGGAAGCGTCTGTCCCTCGGACGACCTTCCAATGCAATACCAAACTTTCAGCATCAATCTGCTCGAGTTCGGAAATTTGAACGTCGATTTGCAACTCACCCAATGCATCGATGGGCAGGATGCTATCCAATCGGGGTGACTGGACGTCGACCATCTCGGGCCCTTCGGGGTCGACCACAATCCACCTCAGGGCGGCTGCAGTGTCAGTGACATCGTTGGCACCTACCGGGGGGTTGGCAATTTCGACGGTAAGCGGATAGGAACCCGATTCGGTCGGTGCCGTCATTTGGACGGCCCAAAGTCCGTCCACGCTTTGAACAAGTGATTCTTGACCATCTAGAAGGACGCGGATATTGAAATCTTCACTGGGCCGTGCGCCAGTAACAGGGAAGTGAATCCCACCCGTGAGGGAAATCGTCGACGAAGGTGACACCCATGCACCCTCATCTGAATAGGTCCCTGTACCGATTCCCAGTGTCATGTCATCGGTGTCAATTGCCAAATCCGGGGAATATCTCCAGCGCATTTGTGGCAGAGAGAGCCAAGCCCCTTGGCCACTTCGATCCGTGACTTCAATCGATGGCTCCCAGCGCATGTCACCTTCACGTGGAAGGGACCAGTTGAGTTGGAATTCAACGAAGAACTCCAAATCAGGGTTGAATGGCGTCAATTCTCCCGTCCATGCGCGGACCCCGCAACGCTCTACATCGATGTGTTGTGATAGGACATCGCATCGACCATCGGATGCTGACCACTCGATGGCCAATGTATCTGTGACCGAATTGCTGGCCAGTTGGAGGCGAAGGGAGCCGATGTCCGCCCAACCATTGGGCTCGATGATGTGCAAACCAAACTCATAATCCACACCAGGGTGGAGGTATGATTGGCGACCATCTGGAGCATTGGCAAATCCACCTTGTCCAGGGAGCAAGGGTGGGCCATCAGGCAGAACCTGATACGTGAACAATTGTGATGACTCGCCCGATGAGCCACCGTCGGTAATCGAGTTCCCTGCCGGATCGGCTCCAATAACATAAGCGGCAACCAAATCGCCATCATCGGCAGCAGTATCATCAAGCAGGATAGTGTAGTTTCCAGTTGAGGCTGTCAAATCGTTTGGAGACTGTAGAGGCATGGGTGAAAATTCATCCTCATCAATGACTCCGTTCACATTGACATCCTCAATCCATTCTCTCCATACCATCAATGTGAGGTCGGTAGGCAATACCGGCCGGTCATAAATTTCCAGTTGAATCAACTGATTTGGTGATGGTAGTCTGTGATCGTATTGTGCGATATTCTGGCCAACGACTTGGGGATTGAGTGAATCCACAGTAAAGGTTCGATTCATTGGAATTGCCGTAATGAATTCTTGACCGACCAATGGTTCAACTTCAATCGAATAAGTGGCATTTCCGGTCCCTGATTGTGTGTTGAAATCAAATTGGACCGTGCCTTCATCGATGAGGGTTGTATTCATCTTCGCTACACCATTTTCGAGTAGGTGGACACGCACATCTCCACTTCGAGGATTGATGCTCTCATGGCTGTCTCCAAATACGGAAAACAGACCTTCGAAGCCGAGGTTCACTTCAACGGAAATTGGGCTCTGGGATCGCAGGTAAGACATCGATTCTGGAATCATGTGCCCCAATTCATTGTATACATGCCAACTTGAGATTTCGACATCATTTTCGACACCTTGGCCCGATTGGCCTGCGATTTCAATATGGGGTGGAGATGGTGCTCCATCTTCCATGTATAGTGACGCGCTAATCTTGAATTGGTTCGAATCTTCTAGACTGGCAGATGTTTGGAATGGTAGAGTGACCGCAAGATTTTGCCCGCCCTCAACAAAGATTGCGCCGCCATTTGAGTCGGCGAAATGAAGCGGGGATGAAGTGGCTCCATCCAAACGTGTCATCGTGAAGGGAGAGCCGTCGGTCGGGAACTGATAGAATGCCCTAGCACCATCGGTCTCAACACTGACGGATAGATGGTCAGGGGTCCCGTCATTCCAAGAATAACCGAGTTCCAATTCCATCCATTGCCACGAAGGGGTCACCGGAGACCACTGTGAGAAATTGGAAAGATAGGCTGAATCCAAGGCCACATTTTCAGAAGTGACCAAGTCGGTGATTGTGCCCGTAAATGCCCCCGGTGTACTCGATTGTAGTGTCAGTGGAACCATTCTATGCTGAGATTGGATTTGTGCACTCGGCAGTGCTTGATTCATCGACATGACAAAGGCCGAGTCTACGGCGAATGACAAATCCACAGACGGGCGATGTATGGCTGACAGGCCGCCGACACGCAGTGAGCCGGATGTACCCTGAACATCGATCGTAGCGATGGCATATTCAACACCGCTACCCGCATCCCAGAAGGTTGCGGCGTTCGATAGTTCGCTGTTGAGGTTCTGAAGATCTGCTGCAGTGAGCACGTAGGTTTCCGAATGAGTGGTAAATCCAATGCTCTTTGTTGCAACTGTGGTCCCACCAAGTGTCAAAGACACATCTACGGGGGCTGTGGTTGAGAACGGCGCCAAATCAACAGAAAATGATTCCAATCCGGATTTGGGCAACAACAAACCAATCTGCTTCTGCCCAGCTGCAGCCCATGACATGTCTGCTGAAAGATCACCGTTGGTGAAGCGGTCTTGCCAACCCCAACTGGATATGTGAGGATGAGATATATCCCATTCCGACCAACCGTCGAGACCGATGTCGAATCGTGGATCGGTGGGTAGATGACCACCGAGAATTTCCAATGTTAGTTCATTGAGGCTGCAAGAACCATTACATGTAATTCGAATTTGAATCGAACTCCCGAAATCACCCAAAGTCGAAATACCGCTGGAAGAAACGGTTTGCCACGCTCCTCCATCGACAGACGCTTCAAGGCTGAAAGAACCCGATGAGGTGGATGAAAATTGCATCTGTGTAATTGCTCGATGTGAGGTGAATGTTGGAGAAATTGCGGTTGCACCATTCGAACCACTGATTTGTCCATTGTTCCAATTCATGGCATTAAGCGACCAACCTGCATCGGTTGGGTTTGACGAAAAAGATGTCCCATAACGATGGTTCATGTGAATCTCATGAACGATTGGCGATGAGGTTCCCCCTCTTGCATCAAAGTGGAGTTTGAGTCGTAGCGTCGGGTGTTTTTCAGGATCGATAGAGCCGAGGTCGACCCAAGTTGAATCTAAATTTGAAAAACCCGGGATTGGAGCTTTGGATACACCATCAAGGATGGTCAACTTCAGGTTCGAACCACTTGGAACCGTCGCATCGATTGAGGTGATTCCATAGCGAGCGCCTTCCATACCATGTGATCCTGTCATCCCAGGTCCAAATCTTGCACTCGTCCAATTGGCTTCCTCACCACCACCACCGCCTCCAGCGGGAGAAATGGATACGTCGTCGACGTTCCAACCGGTGTAGGTTACTGAACCGTCGGTCGAACCCAGTCCGAATCGAACTTGGAAAGCGGGGTTGTTCTGAACATAGTTGGCAATATTGTAGGTGACTTGTTGGAATGATCCATCGTTGATGGTGCCGGTGCTAGAATAAATTTGAACCCAATTCCCTTGAGGGTTCTTGACTTGGATATAGGCGTGGTCATAGTAATGGTACTCGACACCCAATCGTTTCCAAAACTGTAGATTCCAAGTTCCGCTGCAACCGGAGCAATCAATCGCTGGGCTGGTTGCCCAGTGGGTTCCTGACATGTAATTTGGATAATTGCCATTGTAGGTGTAAATCGCCTTGGTACCGCCATGAACACCACCATTCACGCCGAGTGTGGAATCGTAACCCCAAGCCCAGCCTCCTGAAGACTGCAATGACCAGCCATGATTTGAATTTTCGAAATCCCAAACCCATTCTTGCGGTAGTAATTGGATGCCATCCGACACGTTGACGTTCACTCGATCCAATACCGCACCCGATGCATTCCAATCAGACTCGCCAGACCATGAGAACCCGTCACTGTAAGCAAGAGCACCTGGGGAGAGTGACAAATCAATGGACTCTACAGTATGGCTCACAGGGACTTCGGCTTTCAGAGCAGAAGAACTTCCGTTGGCAGTTTGGACTGAGACTGTAGTGGGTTGATTCAACCCGACCTCAATTTGCGATGAATTCTCCGAAAGCGCCGTTTCTGGGGCCTGAACAAACATTCCCATGCTCATCCCTAGCATCAAAAATGACAGGAAGAGGGGTATCGACCAAGGTATACGCTCGCCGCGCATGCAGGTTGGACTCTGCTGGAAGTGTTTGAATGCATCGCCGCCCCTATAGGGGCGATTCTGATTTGCGAACCGTGCGAAAGGATATGCCCCTTATCGGCTGAGCCCATGCCAATGAGCCAATTTACCGCCGATGAGAAGGAGGCGATGAAAGAAGAAGCGGGTATCGCAGCCTGCGCCTTTGTAGAGAATGGGATGAGGATCGGAATCGGGACGGGTTCGACGGTCAAATACACCATCTTAGAATTGGGGCGAAGGATGCGTGAAGAAGGTCTGGATATCGCAGGAATACCCACCTCCGATGCAACTGAAAATTTGTCTATAGAGCAAGGTATACCGATGCTTGAATGGGATTCTTGTGAACACCTTGATTTGGTCATCGACGGAGCGGATGAATTTGATCAAAACTTGCATCTCATCAAGGGAGGTGGAGGGGCTCTTTTGCGTGAGAAAATTGTTGCGGAATCTAGCGGTGGGATGATCGTTGTCGCCGATGCGAGTAAACGCGTAGATGTTTTGGGCGCTTTCCCGCTCCCAATCGAAGTCAACCCATATGGCTGGGAGCAGACCAAACGGCGAATCGAATCGATTTGTGCCGGGCCGGTTGAACTGCGGGGCCCGGGATATCTTACCGACAATGGCAATCCGATTCTTGATGCACACTTTGGAGCAACAATCGCTGATCCGGTTCAGTTGGAAGCGGATATACGAGCAATATCGGGAGTCGTGGAAGTTGGCCTGTTTACCAATACGGCTGATGTTGTCGTTCTGGCTGCACCTGGTGGATGTGAACTCATCCGCAAGCCCACTGCGCGCCTGTGACACAATCGGTAAGCGCTACCCTCATAGAGGGATGGCCGGTGGACGGCGTGGGCGCTTAGCTTAGCTAGGTAGAGCGACGGGCTCTTAACCCGTAGGCCAGGGGTTCGAACCCCCTAGCGCCCGCCTCAATTTTCTTGCACCCCATTCCACGTAAAATCACACGATGGGGACGGGAGGCATTGAAATGCTGGAGCATACTCGACCCCGTTGGAGGCTTGTTTGTGCAGAAGGACATCTTCATCGGAGAGGTTCAATCAGGCGCCCATGATGGACAAAAAATTGAGTTGAAGGGTTGGATTAATCGAACCAGGGGTTCCAACAAAATTCGGTTCATCGTCCTGCGTGACAGTACCGCACGAATTCAATGTGTAGCCAAACGTGCAGATGTCGGAGATGAGACATTCGAAGCCTTGAGTGGAGCATTGATCGAGACCAGTGTCATCATGACAGGTGTAGTGAATGTGGATGAACGGAGCGAGGGTGGTCATGAACTCGTTGTGGAATCCGCCACTATCGTCGGCCCTGTGAACCCCGAAAATCCATTCCCAATTACTGAGAGTGCCATGGCCAATGCCGATGGAGGGGAAACCGAATTTTTGCTCGACAATCGTCACCTATACCTCCGTACTTCTCGCATGACACAAATGTTGAAAATCCGTTCATCTGTATTCGGAGCCATCCACGGTTACTTCCGCGATCGTGACTTCACTGAATATCAGGCCCCGAACTTTGTTGCCGGGGCTGTCGAAGGAGGTTCGACACTGTTTGAAGTGCCATACTTTGGAAGGAAGGCATACCTCACACAATCTTGGCAACTATATGCAGAAGCCGCCATGCCAGCTCTCGAAAGATTGTACACAATTGCACCCTCATTCAGAGCAGAGAAAAGTCGTACAAGGAGGCATCTGACTGAATTCTGGCACGCTGAAATGGAAATTGCTTGGGCCGGAAATGAAGATGTGATGGTGCATGGTGAAGGTGTTGTTAGACAGATTGCTCGCACACTCCTAGACGAGCGTTCTGAGGAATTGTCAGCACTCGGACGAGATCTCGATTTGGTGGCGCAATACGCCGATAACCCGTATCCTCGGATTCGTTATGATGAAGCGGTCGAAACTCTACAGGGAATGGGTGTCGACATCGAATGGGGTCAAGATTTGGACTATTCAAAGGAAAAGGTCCTCACCCAGGATTTCGATGTCCCCCACTTCCTAACACATTACCCTCGGATTGCCAAACCATTCTACCATCGACCAGATCCAGACGACCCAAAATACGTCCTTTGCCATGATTTACTGGCTCCAGAAGGATATGGTGAAATCATCGGTGGTGGAGAGAGGACATGGTCTGAGAAAGAGATTCTTGAGCGGATCGATGAGGAAGGGACACCTCGTGAACCCTACGAATTTTACATCGATATTCGCAAGTACGGAGGCGTCCCACATGGTGGCTTTGGACTAGGGGTGGATCGAGTCTGTAGTTGGTTGGCTGGCGCGGACCACATCCGAGAGGTCATCCCATTCCCCCGCGATAGTCGTCGCGTGACCCCCTGAGGTCTGCCAATGTGGTTTGAGATTGGCCTTATTGCCATCATCGCGATGGTCGTTCTATTGGTCAGGCAACGCTGGAAAGTTTCTGCTGAATGGTTGAGGATGGAATCCGAATTGTCCGACGAAGAATTTGAGAGATGGAAAAGGGCCAAACAACGCGAAGCGGAATCCTGGTCGGAACGTTGGAAGTGGGCAGAGGCGGGATTTTTGTTCCTGCTTAGTGCATTTATGATTGGATTTTGGTTTCTCATTTGAATGGGGTGCGATTGGGCATCCGATTCACCTGCTTCCCTAGGACGTAAAGAATCAGACTGGTGGTCAAAGAGAAAACGCCAACCAGAGTTGCTGCGAAGGCGGCCAAGGCAACACCTAGTGATACACTGTCATGGGGGCCTTGAAAATTGATTAACTCGGTCGCCATTTCAAACCCGACCCAAAAGAAGACAACTCCGGGAACACCAAACAAAATGAGTGGGTGTTTACTTTCCAACATCCAATAGAAGAATTGTGCAAAGCGACTGGCACTGGCCAGAGACTCCCGCGGAGGTGAGCCAGTGGGTAAATCCAGTTCAACGACTCGCAAATCGATGCTTGAATCCAATTCTGCTGGGACGGAGTCTAGCGATTGTTGGGCTACAGCCTTCAGCCCCTCTAGTGAACAATAGGCGAATTGGATATCCGCATCATTGTAGGTATAGGTGTCCGAATCGATTGGAGCATCTGGACCCGATTCTGGAATCTTGCCACTCATTTTCCGATTCTTGAATGCGATGAAAACATCGTGACCTTGGCGTGAAAGGCCAACCGTTCTCGCCATGTCGGATAATTTCCAATTTCCATCCAATGAAATGATGATCGTGCGTTCTGATTCTGTCGCTGAATTCACAAGAGCTAGGGCGATTGAAGGCGCGTCTGTAGAACCTTTGTGCTCAATGACCTCTGCACCTGAAGCGGTGGCGAGTTCAGCTGTTTCTTGATCGCCATCTAAATTCACTACAGTCACATGATCAGCGAAATCCTGTGCTCGTACAACTGCAGATGCGATGCGCAGCGCTTGTTCGCGTACGACCAAGACAATCCTCATCGATTCGCGTTGATGCCCTGCTTCAATGAATGATTCGGTCAAAGCGTGCCTTGAAGGACCGGTCTCACCGGCGTGTAGGTATGCGCGTTGTTGTTGTCATGCCGGCGCGCAATGAAGAGATGCTGATTTCCAAGAGCATCGAATCGATACCGGAACAGGTCGATTGGGTGATCGTTGTAGATGATGGTTCCACTGACAATACAAGGGCCATTTCACAAAGGGTGTTGGGAAATCGTGGACAAGTCATCTCGACCGAGGGTTTGGGGGTCGGGGGTGCAATACAAATCGGTAGTAAGCAAGCACTTACTCGATTCGGAAAAGACTGTGTCGTGGTCGTCATGGCAGGGGATGGGCAAATGGATCCAGCGGATTTATCGACACTAATCAAACCAATATTGAATGATGATGCGGATCATGTCAAAGGAAATCGCTGGTTACATCCAGATGGCCCCAAAGGCATGCCAGCAATCCGACGTTTGGGGACGTGGTGGTTGTCGCGATTGACTTCACTTGCCTCTGGAATTCGAATTCGAGATTCACAATGTGGTTACACAGCAACATCGGGTGAGATGATTTCAAAATGGGATTGGCAGAATAATTGGCAGGGCTATGGTTACCCAAATTGGTGGTTGATGGAAGCTGGCAGGCGGGGATTCAGAATTGAAGAAGTACCGGTGAAATCAATCTATGCCGGTGAAGCTTCTGGAATACGCATCCTACATTTTTTTGGGAGTGTCAGTTGGATGCTTTGGAAGGGGATTTGGCGACGAGGAATGGATTGGTATGTTCTCGGCAAAGAGACGTCTGCACCCCTGCGGATTTCTGCAATGACGTTGTGGTTTGGAGGCTGGATCACCCTACTTCTAGCAATTCAGCAACCGTTTCTTCTGCTGGCACCCCCCATCGCTTTCTTGTTATTGGGTTCACTAGATAACAAGGAATCAAAACGCAGAAGGGGGGGCGTGACAACATGAGTGAAGCACAAGAGGCGCGCTCATTGTGGCGCTGGATTTTAGGATCTGCGTTCTTGGCGAGTTTGTGTTGCTTCTCTAGTGTGCTTTTGGTTGGTTTAGGATTGATGTCAGTCAGTGCAGGGGATGCAATGTCGAACAACCTATACTTCGGCCCTGCTAGATGGATTCTATATGGCCTGTCGACGATAATTCTTGGATGGGGGCTCTATCGGCATTTCCAAGCACAAGGCATCTGCACATTGGAACAAGCAAAGCGTGAGAGAAAACGGATCGTCAATACTGCCATCCTCGTGTTCATATCGGCATTCTCAATCTATTTGGTTTGGAATTACATCATCTTGGAATTGGCAGGAATTGCTGTCGGTTTACCATGGGAAGATTCTGCATTTTGGAGTTGAATGAATGAGACGGGAAACAATTTGGCATACATCTGCCAGCCCTTTTGAAATCCATCACATCCTGACCGGTTTGGAAAAATCGCCTGTAACGAAGGTTGAAACTGAATTGTTTCTACCGCAAGGTGAAGGGCCGTTCGGATGTGTGATTGCCCTTCATGGCAGTAAAGGTTGGGCGACGCATCATCAAGATCATGTCGATCGTTGGCTCGATGCTGGGCTCGCTGTTTGCAAGATCAATTCATTCTCCTCAAGAGATATTGATGCGACAGTTGACGACCAGCTCTCTGTAACACACGCAATGATGCTTGTTGACGCCTTTACCACACGTTCAGCGTTGGTAAAAGATCCTAGGATTGGCAAGATTGGAATTGCAGGCTGGAGCCTTGGGGGAACTGTTGCTCTATACTCCGCATGGTCTCCAATTATCGAAATCCTCGGATCTCCATTCGATGCACATTTGCCATTCTACCCAGCAGCCCATATCCGACCAGATATCCAACAATGGTCAGACTCACCAATATTGATCCTGCATGGGGATGCTGACGATTGGACACCTCTTCATTTGGTTGAGGCACTAATGCCCCAACTCCCAAGTGCTACTTTGCAGGTTTATCCTGGCGCACACCACTCCTTTGACAGTGAGAAAGAATTGACTTTACTTCCAAAAGCAGTTCGCTTGAGGAAGCGAACCGCTAGAATAGACAAGAATGGATACATGTCAGGTGAATTGTTTCTTGGTATTCGATTGCCTCTGAACGAGCGCTGGCAGCGCAGGTGGATTATCCGACTATTGCGAAACAGAGGGGCCCATGTGGAAGGGAATCCTGCCGCCCGTGCCGATTCATTAGAACGGGCAAAGAAATTTCTCATCGATACAATCGGAAATTGAGTGGACCCGCTCAGATTTGAACTGAGGTCTGATGCTCCCAAAGCATCGAGCATAGCCAAGCTAACCCACGGGTCCAGTAGAGTGGCCGCGTCGCTCAACAAACATGAACATTCTCATGCGCGTTTCCAACGATTTGGGCCGTCTTGAAGCAGTTCTCCTTCCGCACAAGCTCTCTCCGCGAAAATTTCCGCATCCATATCCAATTTCATTTGACTAAGGGCTATTTTGATTGAATCTACTGTGACGATTCCATTCTCGTCTGCGGCCTTTGAAAGGATGCTGTCGCCATCTAGGGGCCCATGATTCGTAACTGGTGATGTTTCGTCTTGTTGATCTAGCCAGGTCGACAATTGTTCACGGATTTCTGGGGGCACATTGGCGACAGATACCGCATTACTTGCTTCACTGGCACCCATATGTCGAGAGAGAATCTTAGATTCGGCATGGTTGCAGTGCGGGCACCTCAAATCTTTGGCACCACGCGGTTTACCGAAGGCTCGCTGGCATGAATGGCACAATAGCACGAGCCAAGACGGTTCCATGAAATCGGTGGAGAAGTGGCAGTTGTTGAAGAATGCGCTCAAAATCCAAAATCGCTATTCCCACTTCCGGCAAGTCCACTTGGGCCGCCCAGACTACCACCAATACTTGAAACTCCAAGATTTCGTGAGCGCGTTGGTCCGCTAGAATCTCCAAGATTGAGGCTGTTCGGGAGAATCAAGGCTGCGAGAACAACTCCATGGAACCCTTCTTGTGCTTCAATTTCATCGACTGCACATTCAAACATCGCTTTACCAGCGTCATCCTTGCGCAATTCTAAATCGCGATTTCCAAGCTTCCTCTGCAGGTTGCGACGGAGTTCCGTTTCACACTCCTCCATCGAACCCGGGTGTGACATCGTCGAAACAATCGCACATTCATCACCCTCAGGTGTATTGCAAAGGGCCCATGCAACCCCTGCTGAAGCGATTCCTTCTCCAAAGACTGTTGCCTTAGACAAATGACATTCGACCAATGTACCCATCGGCAAATCTTGGGGAGCACCAGGCTCGAAACCGATAGGCAACATGGCACCCTCTCCCCGGATTAGACGTGCATCACCCAATCCGAGTTCGACCAAGGCTTGATCCATCGCATGCTCTTCGTTTTCACCAAAAGGTGCAACTGCGGTCATCAACCAACCGGCCAAACCGCCACTTCGTCGCGGGGCTGATTTTCGTTGATTTCGCGTACCAGAAGAAGTCCCGATGTTGAAATCCATGATGCGCCGAGGAGCGTTCAGTTCATCAAAGGCAGGGTAGACCGGGTTGCATGGCCAACCCCCGTGCAAAGGTTCTCGCAGCGACCTTTGCAATGCTTACTTTGGCTTCGGTATTGCTCATTAGAAATGAAGAAAATGTCAGTGCTAACGCTTGGGCTTTGTTGGCTCTGACCGGTGTTTTCGCCGCTGCTGCTGTCATGGCATTTTTCCAACAGAACGAGGGGTTGGACCATGTTGGAAGTGAGAAAACAGTTCCAGTTCAAGGCCAAGAGACTGAGGCACAAGCATTGCCCGACCCTTCTGAAGATGGGTTTGATGTGCCAGTAATCTAGATCAGCCGAATGGTTTCCAGATTTTTTGGTGCGTGGGTTCGAATTCGAAAGGTGCTCGCCAAATCTTTCCTGAATTCCGCACAAGTATGGGCATCTCCGTGATGGCAAATGATTGTCCGAGGTTTGGGATTCATGGCTTTCACGTAGTCCATCAGTTGGCGACGATCACTGTGGCCACTGAAACCATCGATTGTGACAACATCGCATCCGATGCTGACCATGTGTGTTTGTCCAGCATCGTTAATCGGTACCTCAGCAAATCCTTTCTGTAACCGGCGCCCCAATGTACCATCGGCCTGATATCCAACAAAACAGAGTGTGTTGTTCGGTTCAGGGGCCCAGTTCTTGAAGTACTCAACAATGGGTCCACCCGTCATCATACCCGAGGTTGCTAGAACAATACAGGGGCTGGGATCAAGCAAGATGCTTTCTCGCTGCTCACGACCGTCGACCTTGCGGAACCAAGTAGAATTGAATGGATTCTCTTCCCCGCCCTTGAGGACCTTCTTTCGTAGATCCCTGTTTAGGGCTTCAGGATGGCTGGCGTGGATGGCTGTGGCTTCTGTAATCATTCCATCCAACCAAACTGTAACGGGTTCGCATGTCCCGGATTTGAACAACTGATCGATTGCTATCATCACTTCTTGAGAACGGCCAACTGCGAATACAGGGCAGAAAATTTTGCCTTTGCGTGAGAGGGCCCTCTGAATCAGGTCCTGTAACTCTTGGGTCGCCTCTTGCCTCGTTGGCTGGAAGTCCTTGGCACCACCGTAAGTGGATTCTAAGATGAGAGTCTCCACCCTCGGAAACCTGACAGCAGCCGCATCGTAAAGCCAGGACTTCTCATACTTGATATCGCCACTGAAAACGATGTTGTGCTTTCCTTCACCGATATGCATGTGAAGTGAGGATGAACCAAGGATGTGTCCTGCGTTATACATTGTCAGTTTGATATCGGGGGCAATATCGATTGTCTTACCCCATTCCACATCGACAATGTGTTTAATCATCTCTTGAACATCTCCCAAACCATATGGTGGGGGGTTCCCCTCCGCTGCGGCGACTTTGATGTAATCACTTTGCAATAGTACCATCAAATCCCGTGTCGGCGGTGTACAGTATATCGGGCCTCGATAGCCATACTTGTACATCACAGGCAATTGTCCAATGTGGTCAATATGCGCATGAGTGATGACAATGGCATCTAAATTTTCGAATGGCAACAATTCAGGTGCGTTGAAGAATGGAGCCACTTCACTGAGATTGTTTGTTGGTTTAGCTCCAACATCAACCACAACCTTGGACTCGTTGGTGGTGACGAGATGCATCGCTCGACCAACCTCTCGATAAGAACCGAGGGCAGTCAGTCGACACCAAGCTTCACCAGGGCGCTGCGGGCGATAGATGCGAGTGCCAAATTTACGCAACAAGGCTTTGCGATCCTCCGCATTCTCTTGACGGTATTTTCGGATATTGTGCATAGTTCTGCTCTCGACAGCAGCAAATCTCTCGGTACGGATAATCCACCCTATTTCATCCCGAATGCCCCGGATGGTCGCGCCCTTCGGACCTACGGCCATACCAGGATCATCACAAACAATCGTACATTCACTGATCGCCCCATCAAAATATATTCGCTTCAACCCGGCTTCTTCAGGAAGCATTTCGATAATCTTGGCTTCGGCCTCTTTCGAATCCATTAGAATTGCATCGGATGGGCGAATCTCAATGCGTCGTTTGATCGACTTGGCAATTTTACTGGCCAAACTATCATTCCCAGAAAATGCCTCTGGTTCAGGCGTAATGATTGCGATGCTTGCAGCTTCAAGATCGACCTCATAATCGATACCCGAGGGTACCATACTCTCAATTTTCTTTTTCACTTGTTGGAATGTTAGTCGCATGACTTAACCTCCTTTCGGCCCGGGACACACTGCATCACAATCCCATCCACTGGATGGGTGCGAGGACGGCGCGTGCGCCGGGAGTTGGATTAGCACTGCTTGAGGAGTGCTTCTAGTTCGGCATCATCGAGTTGGCGATATCCTGCCTTTTGTGTAATGACTGCGAGGTCCATGCCATTGCCGCTGGCAGCGTCGCGCTGAGCACTGGCGAGAAGGGCTTTAGCAGCCACCCTGAGGGCTTCTTTTTCAGTCATGCCTGCCTTGTATTGATCTTCCAAGACACCATACATGTAAGGTGAACCTGAACCTGTTGCACAGTATTCGTCAGGGATTGAACCACCTGCTGAATCGATTGAGTATACGCTTCCACCAGTTTCGTCAACGCCTGCGATGAGCAACTGGACCCAGTGAGGACGGCCCACGAGGATGTTTGCAGTCATTGTAGACGCACCCTTGACCGTCATTTGGCAACCACGAGTAAGCTCAAACAAACTCATTTCTGCAGCGAGTGTTCGGGACAGAGACTGCGCATGACCGACGAGGCCGGCAGTGGTGAGGGCGAGGTTGTCCGCTATTTTGAACAACTTTTTCACACTCTTATTGGCGACAAAGTGTCCCATTGTCGCTCGATGATCTGCACCGACGACAACGCCGCCGTTGAAACAAATCCCTACCGTACTCGTGCCAGTCTTTACTGCAGTCATTTCCGCATCCATATCAATATCCTCCAAGAATCCACGCTGTGCGCTTCGGGGATGATGCTGCCAGAAGAGGGGCCCTTTTGAATCCCTCGTCTGACACCTCCCTCGTCGCACCTCGGACCCCCTGGGGTCGTGGCGGTTCTTGAACCTATGAAGTCAAATGGGTCCGAGGATTGAAG
>CAZXVR010000030.1:0-14338 GCA_964644485.1 uncultured Candidatus Poseidoniales archaeon
CATGAGATGCGGTAACCATCCTGTGTTGTCAGATGAAGCGTCAATGGGCCACCTATTGCCAATCCATTGCCCTCAAGGCCTAGCATGTATGATGCCGACTCACCAGCAGGAATTGTGATTGAGTTAGAACCTGCAATCACAGACCAACCTCCCGGTCGATCGTCGACATTCGGGACGAGTGTCAATTCGGTATTGCCTTGATTTGAAATCGTATATTGAAGATATATTGTTGAATCGGGACGAAGAACGCTTGGGGACGACTCAAACTCGATGGATGCAGAATCAAATTCGATGACTTCCATTGGAATCGTATACGACCAAGATTTGGTTGGATCCACCTGAGATGTTACACGTAAGATGGCCTGATAGGTTTGTCCGGCAGGTGGGGGCACGCCCAGTTGCGGAGTGACCGTCATTTCCACGGTTCGGGCGCCATCGGTAGGGATTGCTCCGGTTGAACCGGATGCGGCATCGATTGAGGAACCAAGATTGTCGAGACCCACCCACCAACCGAGGGGCGATTCAATGAACAAATTGTAACCCTGTTGCCCATTTCCATCATTTTGAACATCGATCTCAAAGGATGTGGGGCTGGCTGGATTAATTTGCAATGTAGAGAAAGGTGCTTGGAATGATACCTCGGGGAGAATCGGGACATTCAGAGTCAAAGTGAGTGGGAATTCGATATCATTGTCATCATCACTGGCGGTCACGGTCAGCTGGTAGAGACCCGGAGCTGGAGATTCGTCATGAACAAGTGTGAAACCAACTGAGGCGGCTTCTGAACCATCCAGTTCAAAATTGGTTTGGGTAAACGAGGTGAACCAACCGGTCATCATCTGTCCATTGTTGATTCGCATCGCTGTTGATGCGCTAATCGATGCGTTGGTCGAGATCAGGGCCGTATTTCGAATCTGTAGTTGCCATTCGGTACTGGTTTGGGTGGCTTGCTGAATATCCAAGACCGTTTGAGGTGTTGAAACACGCACACCCGGTGCGCTGACCGCAACAGGAATTTCAAACAGGTTGTTGTCCTCATCGATTTCTTCCTCCAAATTGTCGGGATCGATTCGGATGGTAATCGCCTGAGTACCCTCATTGATGGGGGTCCAGTCCCATGTGGCCCAGCGAATCATTCCTGGCCCTACATCGATTTCGACATCTCCGAGATTCTGGGTGCCTGCGATTGCTTCAACACGCAATCCATCGGCGCTACCTCCACCTTGGTTTTCAATCTGAATTGAAATTTGGCAGACCTCATTGACTTGAGGGATTGCGGTCGACAATTGGAATGATGTTGGTATCGGTATAGGGTCGCTGCGCAAATCGTTCACGCCAGCGCCACGAACTGCAAGAGCGAACGGTTGATCGCTGCGTTGCCCACCATGGGCTACATCGGTAATTCGGACGGTCCAAACCCCAGAGTCTGCTTGGTCGATTAGCACAACTTCGACGTTGTTTACATCGTCTGCATCTCCGCCGGTCGTCGAACGACCATTGGCGAAATCATTCCCCTTGTATTCCGTGCCATCCGGTGCGATAATCACCATGTCGAGATTGTTTTGCAATTGGGTGGATGACCATGTGCTTCCTGGATAATCAGACCAAGTTAGGACGGCCTTGAACGGTGTATTTCCACGACTTAGATTGAATTGATATTCACGTGTTTGCCCACTACGAATCGTATTTCGGTCATCAACCCAAACGCCGGTATCGGTCCCAGGAATCAATGAATTGGCTAGATTGACGCGCCCCCAGCCTTCATCCATGTTCGGAATGTCACGAGACCCTGTGTCCTCAGCGCCTAGAATCAACATGCCTTTGATGAGAGCTCCTTGGGGTGATGGGCGACCCGCGACCTCCATCAGGTACTCTCGAATGAGAACGGATGCTCCAGCAGCATTGGGTGCCGCCATTGAGGTTCCACTGTACTCCAGATACCATTGACTGCTCCATGTTGAACCAGAGGTGTCGCCCGCATCTTGGCTGCGGCATGACCGTACCCATGAACCGGGTGCTGTGACATCTGGCTTGATTCGACCATCGTCGGTGGGGCCACGACTACTGCCATCCGCCAATGTACTAGGTGCACCTCCACCACGGTTGTGGTGATTTCCAACCGCGACGATGTTCTTCGCGGTTGCTGGTGGTGTAATCGTATCTGAATCGGGGCCATCATTGCCTGCGGAGACCAGAACCAACATACCGTTGTAAGACCAGAATTGATCATATTGGCTGGTACGACTGTCCGCATCTTCGCTACTGGTCGTATATTCTCCGTAGTATCCATCCATCCCCCATGAATTCGTGTGAATGTATGAATTGCCCTCGTAGGCCTTTCGAACTAGAGTATCCATACTGACACCGCCAAAATTCCCAGAACTGTCATCCTCCATCGCTTGGAATCGAAGGGTTGCTTGTGGAGCAATTCCAGCATATCCACCTCGACTCCCATTTCCAAGGACGGTGCAAGCCACGTGTGTCCCGTGACCAGAGTGTTGGTCCTCGGTCGAGGAATCGCCCCAAATCACAGATTCTACGTGTTGAATTCTACCATCAAAATCACCATGATCACGATCGATTCCCGAATCCGCTACCGTGACCGAGTGACCACTTCCATTCAATCCAACGACAAAGTAATTCGACACATCATCTGCCCGCATGTGGCCGATTGCAACGTTATTGTCGATGCTGAATACAGGTTCAAGACTCAACCAGGAAAGCGCGGGTTCTGCAGCAACGGTTGCGATGTCAGCAAGTGAGAGAATACCATGATGTCTACCGGTGTCAATGGGACGATGGGATGTGAGATACGTCGCTGCAGTGCTGTCTAGGTCACCCATCAAACCCGGCAACCGCACATGATCGAGTGGTGTACCCAAATCCGCAAGCCGCCAGCCTGACAATTGCACACCGGTTGCCGGCGTGGACGTCAGCGGAATTTCAGCGGCTTCGGATAGAAGTTCACTAACATGGCTGTCGACCATGAATGCCAATGGCAATGGGTGAATGGCAGCCACTTCTGGAAGGTTCGAGGCTGCTGCGATCGCTTGTGGATGACCCTGTATCAGGAATCCTGAAGGTGGAATGTGAGCCCGAACTTCAATGCCTGGCAAGTCGGTGAGGGCAACCCGACCTTGCCACAATCCAACATCTCCTTTGATGAGAATGAGTGCGATGTCGGATCGGATGTGGGTCAATACTTCGGGAACCTCAACTTCAGATTGTAGTCCATCGACTGTGAACAAACCAATGTGAGTATCTGCGATTGTCTCCCGAACCTTCTCCTCCCCATCCCAGCTTGCAGATGGGTGGGCGCTACCGATGCTATCCGGATCCGGTGTGATTACGATACGTTCGATACCAGATGAACCCTCTTCAGTCATCTCTGGAGTCGGTTCCAAGGGATGGGAGAATGGAGTGGCGCTAGCCAGCAATAAAACTGTGAGAATACAGATTACTGTTCGGTGTCGCATGCGGCTCCCTAAAGGTGGGGGTTGCCGAGACCGCTTTCTATCTTCCCTGCTCATGACGACACCTATGGTGTCGTTCAGAACCATTGTCGCTCAGCGTCGAGGGTGTGAGTTTCAAAGGTATATTCTCCAACTTCGATGATCCAAGATTGTTTGGCCACAGCGCCATCATAATTGTCATAATCAAGTGAAATTTCGATGATGTATAACTCCCAAATGGATTCTCCAGTAATCACCAATTCAAGATTATCTCCAGCAATCGAGGTATGTGCCAATAACGATACTGGCCCAAACTGTGTTGAATTCAATACCTCACCATCTTGATTCGAAAAGGATGCATCAACTTCGACATTGGCGATTGGGCGACTTCCGAAGTTGTGAACTTGAATGAGCACAACATGACCTGGGCCACCTTGCTTGTAGACTACTTCAACATCGACTGCATCCCTCGGTACGACCCAGAATCCGAGTGCGAATACACTGAACATCAGTGCAGCCATGAAAACCGACGCGAGCATGATTCGAGTCGGCGTCACGAGGCCTGCGACATCTTGGGCACGCGCATAAGCCTGCTCGGCCAATTCTCTTTGTTCATCTGTAGGTTCAAAATCGTCTTTGATGATTTTTTTCTTCATCCGCTTGATTCGATCCGTGAGGGATACATTACCAGTATCAGCAGATTCCAATTCAGGATTTTCAGGGTCACCAACTAAGGTGTACATGCCTTCTATTGTCTCATCCTTCTTCGCCATGATTTCACCCCGTCAATGTGGCCACTGCAGTGACGATTCCTGTGGTCAATGGTTCGGGCAACAGGTAGTGCGTAGTTTGTCCTTTGAAGCCCATCAAATTGAGGATTGAGAGGTCGGATGCTAGCCCGTTGACACCGACGGTTGTACCCGTTGGTATGCCACCGGTAATCTGGGCGTCAATCAAGACTGCTCGTCCATCAAAAGAGGTATCTCCAATCTCGACTGTCGCTCTTGCATTTGCAATGATTCGTCCACCACGAACATCCTCAATCTTGAAAATTGGATACGGTCCAATATTGTTGAATTGAATCGTCGCACTCTTGAGATTCTCTCCGGCGGCTTCGAGTTGTTCAAGCCAGACCCCTGGCTGAGCTGGAACATCGTTCTGACGCAAATACAGACGCTCGATTCCAGCACCGCTGCTGGTGACCCTCAATCCAAAGTCCGAAGTGGGTTCGATACTCATGTGACTGGCGAGATTTTCAGCCAACAGTAGGCTATCTCCACGCACTTCGACAGCGCGCCCGGTTGTCGAAATGAAGAGATCCATTCCAGGCCCAGATGATGAGAATATCAAAGTGGACATTCCTTGGAATGAGACTGGCTTCGTGATGTCGAATACATCGGATGGTGCTGTAGAGAGATTCATCTGTCGAGGCAATTCATGCAAGAACACCGTCGCAGGCCACCATTTACCTACGGTGAACCGGTTCATTTGGAGCATCAATGAATCAATGGACAATCCTGTTCCTGTGTCTTCGGCTTCCATACCAACGGAAACCATCGAACCTAGAGAAGCCGTCATGTCGAGTTGTTCAGGGATACCTTGTAAGAGCAATTCGTAACGTGTCGATTGGGTTCGATCGAGCAATGTCGCATGGATCGCGTCCAATGACGTACTCATCTGATAATTGCTGAAGATGGACAATTGAGGCACCACAGGGCGATAATCGGTAGTAATCTGGGTTTCAACCTTCAAATCCGTGGATTCGCCTGGTTCAAATCCGAGTAGCATCAAATGTAAATCACGACCATTGTAATTGTTGACCTCAACCATGAATTCAGGATTTGCCGGCAACCATCCATCCAATTCAATGTCTATATCCCAACGATCTGTAACGCTGAGATTTTGGTAATCGATTGAGATGTCGATCGTTGGGGCCAAACCCGGTAACCAAACACGCGAGTGGAAGGCGGTGTGATTGTCTTCGGCTAGGTCGGCTTCTACAGAAATCCCGTGCAACCATTCGGGTTCCTCAAGTGCCATCCGTCCTTGTTGGGCGTCGACGATTAAATCGAATTCTTGATCCGCGTTGAGTTCGATGCCGAATGAGAAGTCTGAGCGCTGGTCATCGATTGCGCCACCTGTGACACTCGTCACCAATTCTCCGAGCATCCCATTGACACTCTGTCCGAAATCCGTGAACCCTGCAAGGAAGAAGGCAATCCCTGCCAATCCTTCATCCGTTTTGAACTGAGGAACTTCAAGGGCGCTGGCTTCACCAACCCCCCCTTGTGGAATCTCAAATGCGAGATTGGAGGGGAGGGGATCGATGAGCACATGCGCTGTCAAGCCGTCAGCAGGAGACTCATGTGTGGTCTGATCGACGATGACCGCTTGGAACGGAGAATCACCCGGACCGACAAGGAATCCTGTGCCTCGACCAGCTTCTCCGGGCACACCTGGCATTTCAGCACCGAGGAAACCGACCTCCGTAATTCCATGTACACGCGCTGAAAGGGTAGCCTCACTCAAATCTTGATTTTGCATGAACAAGAAGTGATCCCCATCCATGGTCTTGGGTTCTGTCGCGTTGGAAATCATCAACGAAAGTGAACCGATTGGAGTTTCGGAGATCCACGATACATCATCTCCGATGGACATCGAAAAGTTTCCAGGTAGGACATCAATATCCAACACTTGTCGCTGAATGCCTTCCCGTCCAGCGTATACGATTTCAGCAATATCGCGATCTGAAGTGAAGGTCAGTTCGCTCTCGGAGACACTGACCTCGAGAGTCGCCGGATGATCGGAAAGGTGTACATATTGGAAATCGCTGTTTGGAATGTCGATGTTTCCAAACTCATCATCTTCATGTTCAAGGAACAAGACTCGGAGCGGGTCACCGCCAATTGCCCCCATCGAAATTTGTTGGGATTGGGCTTCGGCATCATCGATGATGTGTAGAGAATGTAATCCCTCGTGGTGTAAACTCATGGCGATTGGGACCAATTTGTCCACTTGACCGTGACGACCCTGAACGAAGGTTGTACTCTTGTCATCGGCTAAAATCAGATGTGGACCATAGGCGATCGGGATGTCTGTAGAGCCCATCACCAATTGTAGAGCCCCGATCGGCATCGGTTGGCGACCGACTTCGAAGTCGGTTAGCATCTCAAGATGAATTGCAGTGCCCTGGGTCGCACTACCAGTGCTACCGCTAATCACGTCAACCAAAGCATTGGGGATACTGTTTACAATATTGGAAATATCGACGAAAATATCGACCACGGCAAGAATGGTGACGTCGAGAATTCTGGACAAAATGTCAAGGCTGTCATCCAGTGTACCAATCTCTTGTTCCTCACTTCCTCCAAGCCAGAAATCACCGTATAGCAGGAGACCTGTTGGTAAATCCTCAGCATACATTCGGGTCTTGCGGTGATCGGTTTCTACACCTTCACGTTGGAACCATGAGACATAATCGAGAGTAGACAACGATTGTGTAGAGCGGAGAAGAACCAGTGTATTGGGTGGGTTTTGTGGGTCGATTGGCAGTGTGGGATCGTTGACGTTCGGGGAAGAGTCGCGGGTGAAATTCTTGATGCCCAAAATCAATGATAACCGATTGGGAATTTGACCTGGGAGCTCCGGTTGTGATGCGCTCCCCAACATCTGGAAACAGCGTTCTATTTCAGTCGGTGTCATGGTTCCGGAAGGCATGCCTCGGAGCCACGCCAATGTTTCGGTGACGTTTCCGTATGGCTCCGATGCGCTCTCTCTGTATGCGCTTCGATTTTCATGGAAATGAAGCCAGAGATCGGCGCGCTCATCCGCATAGTATTCGATTGAGGTCAAACCATCTTCCCCAACCGTTCCAGAACCCGTCGGTAGAACATTGTCCGTTCGAATGGTCAAATCGACAATCGATGGCAAGTGATAACTGGTTGAGTTTGGATGCACGCCGACTTCAAGATAGGACAATTCCCAGATGTCTCGCTGGTTGTTCTCTTCAGGCGAGAAGTGTCCATATCCAAACCCAACACCGATTCTACAATCATGGTTCCATGAAGAATTTAGGTGGTATGCGGGTTGGTAATGTCCTGGACATTGGGTTTGCCCAGCGTTATCGATTTGGATTGAAATTGGTGCGGACAGAGCGGCGATTGTAATGCCGGTGTCATCCACATCCGGCGTGCCGGACGAAAGGCCAGAGAATAGGAGCACCAATGCGGTAATGACCTCTGAACCTGCACCGCCCAAATCAAACCAAAATCGCTCAAATCCAACCTGCAGAGCCCAATCTGTGGGTGGGATGGTGAAATGGGAATCGATGAGCCACACATACGATTCACCGGATGTCGTGGGGTTAATCCCGTAGGCGAAGGGTTTGAGCAGTGAAACCTCAAGTGATTCCATCACGCTCCAAATTTGATCTGAAGGATTGATGACTTCGACACGATATTCGATTGAAGGTTCAAGCCACAATTGTGTTGGGGGACTCCCAAGTAAGCCCCAACCCTGACCAGGAGCAAGGTCAAATCCAATTGTCAAACCCACCCGAATGTCGGGGTTTTCCACCACCGTCGTGCTGGGATCATCATCCCCGTCGATGTCAATTTCATGCATCAATGGGTCTTGACTGAATAAACTCAGAAGTGATGAGGAAAAGGGGACAACGGTAAATTTCTCGTGATGTGGACCGTTGTTCTGGGCTTGGTATTCCGACCAGATGACATAATCGGTCAGATTGACCAACGTCCCCCAAATGGTGTCAACCAAACCAGGGGGCGCATCTTCACCCAGCAAGATATCGATGGGCTCGGGATGTTCAACACCTTCGGGATTTGACGATTCAACGCTTAACCCATCGAGGGCTGTTTCAATATGAGTCAATGGGTCTTGTGAACCGATTGAGCGGACGCCGTTGCGAACTGGAGCAAGTGCGTTCTCTGCCTGTAGTTCAATCTGATCGCTGTCCAACATCAAATCTCGAGTGGCCAAAACATCGTGTAATTCAGCAATGATTCCGAAATCTTCGGCATTGACTTGAGCGGCCTCAACGGCCATGAATGGGCTCAATACTGGGAGAATCAAGACGAGAACTAGGGCCAAACTGGTTCGGTCTCGAGCGCGAGGCGCTGCCAAAATCAGACGCGTACTGTCCCCCATGTTGGTATACACTGCCACTCGCTCCACCTAAAGGGTCTCCGACCCTTGTGCGCGAGAGAGGGGGGTTCCCAATGTTCATCTCAACGTCGGATTGTGCTTCGATACCCACATTTTGGACAGTCGATTTGAGCTTGATCGATTCCAATCGGCATATCAACAGCATAATGCTGGCTACAATCAGGGCAAGTCCCGACAACTTCTGTGGTTTGCTCAGCGGGGGTTGCAGGGGCTTCAACAACGGGTTCTGGAACGGGTTCCGGTGTGGCTTCAATCGATGCCTGCTGAGACTGTTCCTTCAGCGCTAAAGGCATCTCGATACCGGTGGATATTACGCTGGCGCGATCTCCGGATGATTTCGGAATTTGCGGTTCAGGTTTCGGGTCCGGTTTGATCTCTGGTTCAGGTGTCTCTTCGGGTTCAGCAAATGCTGAGATAAGCGCGTTGTCATCAACCCCACTTGAACGAGGGGATATGACAGGCTGTTGCGACCCGTAGCCCGAACCAACGCCTGCAATTTCAGCCATCTCATCACCGCCGCCTCGTTGGAACCCACTGGATGCTCCACCTCGATTTTGGAACATTTGCAATTGCTCTTCGTGATCGGGTTGATGGGCGGCTTCGGCTTCCTCTGCGGCCCTGCGAGCAGCTTCTTCGGACATCAATTCCTGATGCATTCGTCGCTGTTTCATCGATCTGAAAAGGAATACACCGCCGAAGATGGCTGCGAGGACGAGTAATAATGCGCCACCTCCGTAGATGTAAGTCATCGTCGATGATTTATCGACCGGGCGATCCTCTACGTAGACATTCAATTCACGTGTGGATGAAATCCCTTGCTCGTTGGTCACCGTGCAGGTGATTGCGTAATCACCGCCCTCGGTAAACGTCCATGTTACCAAATCACCTGATGCCTCAGCATCATTCTTGGTATCGCCATCCATGTCGATGTCGACTGAGCGATCAAAGTCCCATGACCATGTGAGGGTGGGCGATTCTGGATCTGTCGCATTGAGGCGCCAAGAGTGTTCTTCGCCAGCCATCACTTCGGTGGGCCCAGTGATGAATTCCAAGATGGGTGATGTACGATCCTGAATTGTCACGTTGATTGTTTGTGAAGCCACCAATCCCCCCTCATCAGTCACACGCAGTGTCACTGTTTGGATTCCTTCGTTAGAGAAACTGTAGGTGAAAGTGTTACCAGTGCCATCATCAATTTGAGCAATGAGTCCATCAATGACCCATTCTTCTTTCGAAATACCCCAATTGTCCTGAGATGAACTGGTTAATGTGAATGATTCATCGAACCCGCGAACCAAATTGTTACCACCATTGATGATTGGTGTTGGT
The DNA here is from genome assembly GCA_964644485.1 of uncultured Candidatus Poseidoniales archaeon. Lineage (GTDB taxonomy): Archaea > Thermoplasmatota > Poseidoniia > Poseidoniales > Thalassarchaeaceae > MGIIb-P. Next base: position 9,966 of record CAZXVR010000030.1, read on the forward strand.
GGTGTTTGATCCTCGACATTGATTGAGATTGTGGAATCATCGGTTCGCCCATCGGCACCATTCACCCTCAACGAAATATCGTAAGTACCATTCCCATCATTTCGAAATTGGGCCCAGCTTCCTGTCTCTTCGAATATGCCATCACCGTCTAAGTCCCACTCAAAGGCATTGACATCGACTTGATTGGATAGATTTGGGGTGCTGTTCGCAGAGAAGGTCACAACCTCATCAACATCGACCATTGCAGCCGCATCACTGGTGATGGTGGCTTCCAATATGGGTAGCAGTGTAACGATGACCGTGAAACGTGCTTCCTCGGTGCCGTCGCCACCACCATTTGGTCCAAGCTCATTGTCCGCGTAGAGATACAGAGGTTGGTTGGCGTGGGTTGAATCGACCGTCCAAACAACGCTGTCTTCGGATGTCACCTGCAAGAGGTCCGCTCCAGTGACTCTGAACTCAGGCGGGTTTCCATCGAGATAACTTGCGCGCTGATTTTCGGTTAGAATGAATAAATCTGGATTGCCTGAGAGTGGAATCGCACTGATTGACACCTGTGTACCCTCGTCCAGAATCAATTGGTTTTCGTCGATGAGTTTTGTGTGACTGTTGATTCCAAGATTGACGAGATCATCGTGCACCGTCCAATAACTCTGGGTCGGGAATGAGATGTCCAAATTAACCTGTAGAGTGCCACCACCCTGAGCACCTTCGTCATCATCACCTGTGTGGTTCAGGTTGTCGAGAACGACATACCAATTCTTCGCATCCTCATCGGTGGGGACAGTCCAATGCCAACGGGCGGAACCCACCATGTCTTCAAACACGGTTTCTTCGGCCCAATAAACAGGCGAACGATATGATTGATCGTTTGCATAGGCTTGCAATGCAGCGTTTCTGAACACTAGGAAATCGAAGTTGACATCCCCGGTCACATCGAATTCGACGATGGTTCCTTGAGCCAATATGCCAAGGGAAATTTGTCTACAATCCTGATCGGGGATGATTATCGGGTCTGGCATCGAGGACATGTCGATAGTCTCGCAAACCGTTGCCCGGCCCTCACTTGATGAGGCCAGAGGAAACGATGACGTGACGAGAAGGGTCACGAGAATGAACACCACGCGTGCGCGTCGCATATCTACCGCTCGATTCAATCACCTTTGAAGGTCGCCCATGGCAGTGTATCACAGATTCTTCTTGTTCCAACCACTTTCGATGCGAACATGGTGTGCAACATCGCCATTGACACCGATGGAAAACCAATCGCCATCCAATGTTGCCGCCACGCCCCCTGAGAAGTGTTCCCGCGCTTCACTGACCAGTGGTGAAAGGCGTTCAATTCGGCTTGAATAATGTGTCAGGGCCAATGCGGATGCCTTGCAGGCAGTCGCATGTCGAGCGGCATCTGCTGCGGTCGAATGATAATACTGAGTGGCCTTTTCCTGTTTATCTGCCAAGAAGGTCGCTTCATGGAGCAAGAGTTGAGGTGAACTCGGTAGATATTCAGCATCGAAACCGATGGGGCCGTGCGCAGTATCTCCACTCACCATGATGCTACAACCTGGACGTGGTTCTCCGCGGAAACTCGCCGCCGAGAGGGGCAAACCATCGATTGTCAAATCCTGACCCTCGGCAAGTCGTCCAACTTGAGCTTCGGTAAGCCCCAGTTCTGAAGCACGTTCACGATCGAACCGACCCTGCTTTCGATTGGTCTCAAAATGATATCCACAGGAAGGGACGCCATGATGGGTTGGAACGATGGTTACAGTGACACCTTCAAGAGGTTGAATTGGGGACTTGAAAGGTGTATCGTCATCGATGGGTATGAGGACCCAATCAATCGAATAGGATGCCACCTCATCCTTGGTAGCGATGGATTGCCATTGAGAAAATAGAATGGCCAAATCTGTCGGTGAAATCCCACTACCTTCTGGTGGAGTTTCACCAGGATGCTGGGTTGCCCAATCAATCGCTTCACGCGTAGAAGGTCCCATGACGACCATGTCGTTTCGACGACCATCCAGATCCAGTGTTTGCAACAGGGGCAGTAAACCCCATGTGTGGTCCAAATGACCGTGCGTGAGGAAAATCGCGCGTACGCGTGAGATGCGTGTACGATTTTCCAGGCCACTGGATTTGAGAGCGCGATTGTGGTCCATCATCCGCTTCTGCATACCCTCGCCACAATCGATGAGGGCCAATCCACCGGGTGTATTCAGTACGGAACCGGAGACTGAACGACCATGGGCGAAACGAGCGCTTGACGTGCCCAGCACGTGTAACTCAAACATGGTCTCTCCTCGCGAATCAACAGAACGATACCCGCTTTCGCAGACAGCGCCCCAACATTTCGGGGAAACCCATCCCATTTCAAGGGTTCACTGGTTCACGAGGAATGGGTGTGGGGGGAAACCACCTCAACAAGACGACTTCTTCAACCGCCCGAATCCAACGCCATGGAATCGCCACATGGATGCGATCCTCAACCAAGTCAGCGGGTGGGTTTGTGACGAACAAATGCGTGCAGGTCCAGTCGTCCGAATCGACGACCATATCATGAACAGTACCCAGATAGCGACCATTTGGCAAAATGACCGGCATACCGCGAAGTTCGGATGCGACTGCTTCGCCCATCGAAATGTGGTGGGACGGGGGTGTCCATCAACCTTGGGCCTAAAATCGGGCTCATTTGCCACGATTCAAGTTGGCCTTGAGTGAAGGGCGGAGCTTTTCGGCACCCTTGCCCTTGTTGCGCAGACCACGACCGCGCTTTCCAGCGCTGGTCTTACCACGGTAGACTCGACCGGAGTGGCGGGTCTTGACAACCCAACCAAGTTGCTTGTCGTTCAGAATCGAAGGATGACTTGGATCGATGAGGATGCATTCGTAGAACTTGTTCTTTCCATCTTCGCCAACCCAATACGAATTGAGAACTTCCATATTCGGGAATTTGCGTGCGACGCGCTCTTCTGCGATTCGCTGGATACTCTTTGCCATCGTAATCTTGCGCATACCCATCTTGCTCGGCTTGCGCTTCATGTTGATCTTGGACTTTCGAAGTCCACCACGGCGAACACGGGTTCGTACCATGACAACACCCTGCTTGGCCTTGTATCCCATTCGGCGGGCAGCGTCCAAGCGAGTTGGGCGTTCGATTCGGTTGATGACTGGCTCACGGCGCCACTCTGCCATACGGTCTCTGCGGTAGTCGTGAGGCAGAGCATCCTTGGGTCTCCTCCAAGTATCTCGGACAGCGTGGTGTAGTGAACGAGCCATGGTAGTCACCCTTTGGAGCGTTCCGCCGACCTGCTCCCCCTATATGAGCGTCCCGCTAAATGGAAAACCCTCCCGTAGGGAGAATAGTGGTCCGAGCGGCCGGATTTGAACCAGCGATTCCCTGATGGCTGCCTTAGTCTACAACCGTGAATTTCACGTCTACAGTCAGGTGCATTGGCCAGGCTATGCTACGCTCGGGTTTGATTCGCCCACCGTCCTCGTCTATTTGTGCGTAGCGCAACAATTCTGGGCTGACGAAAAGGGTTGAGAATTCGCACTCCAAAGCAGCCGTCTACCACGATGATTAATATGTGTTGAAAAACGAACTCAAGAATACAGGTGAAACCTGTGGTGGATACCATGGATGGGGGACAAGTGACAGGTCAAGAGTCTGGAGGGACTCTTGGCAGGGCCTACGAGGATTTGGTAGGCGAGTTGAAGCGAGATTTAGATGGCAAACAATCGACCGCTTTACTCAACGAAGACGTTTCCACATTTGGTGTTCCAGACCCCCGTATTCTCATCTGCGGTTGTGGTGGTTCAGGCAACAACACGATGAACAGAATCACCCATCTTGGTGTCGAAGGCGCGATTACTGTCGCCATCAACACCGACAAGCAACATCTCGATCACACTCGCGCCCTGCAAAAATTGCTGGTCGGACGTCACATCACCCGTGGTTTGGGTGCCGGAGGTGACCCTTCGACCGGTCGCAAGTGTGCCGAGGCTGGCCGCGACGTGATTACCCAGATTGTCTCAGGTGCAGACCTCGTCTTCATCACGGCTGGATTGGGCGGTGGAACCGGAACTGGAATTGCACCGATTGTCGCTGAGGAAGCCAAGCGTGCTGGAGCTCTCGTGGTCGCTGTGGTGACCACACCTTTCCAAGTCGAAAGGCGGCAGAGAATGACTAGAGCGCTCGAGGGCCTTGAGAACATTCGACAAGAAGCGGATGCGGTCTTGGTTCTCGACAACAATCGACTCCTACACTACGTGCCCAATCTTCCATTGGATGAAGCGTTCAGCATCATGGACCAATTGATTGCTGAAATCGTCAAGGGCATCGTTGAAACCATCACGCTACCGAGCCTCAT
>CAZXVR010000031.1:0-14285 GCA_964644485.1 uncultured Candidatus Poseidoniales archaeon
TTCGTCCTTCGACGATGATGAGGGCTTCACTGTCTGCCGCATTGGGTCCACATGTCATACCTGAAATGTTGGTCTCTGTTCCAAGCGTGAGGACACTTCGGACTTCGTCCAAGATGCTCTTGCTGTCGTTTGAGCCTTCATTCACGATGTTCAGGAGCAAGTCCTTCGCACGATCGATGACCGTGTCGCGTTTGACGCTGTGTATATTCTCGATTCTGGCTACTTTGATTATTGCCTTACATGGTCCAATTCGCTCAATTGTTTCAAGCGCAGCACCAACAACTGCAGTCGATACTTGGTCAAGACTGCTGGGTAGCAGAATCTCGCCGGATACCTTGCCCTTGTTGGATTTGAGGTTTACATCCACATGGCCAATTCGGCCTGTTCGCTGCAACTTGCGCAGCTGAAGTTCCTCGCCTAGCAAGCCTTCGGTTTGACCGAAGATTGCGCCGACGACGTCTTTTCTCTGGATGGTACCATCTGCCTTGATTGATGCATGAATCATGTATTTGGCTTTCTGATCACTCATTGTGTTCACTTCCTTTTTTGCTTTCGCAGGCTTGCCTGGGCACTCAACCGGCCCTTTCGGGTGGGTATTCATCGCGCGTATTCACGGGGAAGGGCACTGGGCCCTGGGAGCGTGACAGGGGTTACCTGCAATCACGCCGAGCCGCCTCCCCTTCATGAAGGCATTGGATGGAAAAGTGCTGGAAAAATCGGTTGCACGATGGGGCGAACCGCTATGAGGAGGAACAGGGCCTCCCCATTCGTGCCCAATGATGCAATCACCGACATCAGCACCTTCCAAGGTGTTGTTTCCATCGTACTGAAGGATGGGCAAATCACACGTGAAGAGAAGCGGTTGGTGATTAAACTAGCCAGTCTGCTCAATTTGGATACTGATGCACCCAAACGTGTCTACGATGCGATTGTCGCGGGCGAAAAATTGGAAGATGGGAAGGAAATTGGTCGCACAAAGTGCTTGGAAGTGTATGCAGGAATTTTCCAAACCGCCTACCTCAATGCAAGCATCAGTGAAGACGAGTACCTTGTTGTCGCGTATTTGCGACACCTGTTCGATATCACCGATGAAGAAAATGAGTTGGTGATGAACGATATTCGCGCTGAATTGGAAGAGCACGTCAAAAAGAATGCATTCCAAGTGGTCGAAAAAGGATTTGAACAGGCGAAAGATGTAGTTGACGGCTTGTTTAACAGAATCCGATCTATCTTACCCGAGGGGGGCCCAAAGGGTGACGAAGGGTGACCCATTGGATGATTGGTTGTCATCACAATCCGCAAAGGTGCATCGACGGGCCAAGCGATTGATGGATGTCATCCGCGAAGCGTATCCAATCGGTGTCCCCGCGTTGATTGTGAAATCTCAAACAGATCGATTGGGTTCCTCTGGTGGTTATGCTTTCCACCTAGGAACTCCGGATGAGGTTTTGAGGCGGATTTGCTCGTGGCTACTGACCAATGGTGATCAGATTGTGCTATCACAAGTCATTGGCCTACTGTGGAAAAGACATGGTCGTGAAGATGTGGCATTGGCTGCTCTATTGCTCGCCAATCTGCAAGATGAGGTGGATGTGTGGACGCGTTTGGCGGATGTGGTTGAGGGGACTTCAACCGCGGAAGCCTTGTTGCTCTCAATCGAGGAATGTTTCCGTGCCAAGCATGCGGGGCCAAGCGAGGAACTGCTGCTTACATGGTGTTCTGGCAGTGCGGCCCATGCACACCTTGCACTCTTGACCCAGCATGCAAATTGGGTTCGCTCCGGCAGGCCCGATATATCTCAGAAACTGAAGGTGGCCTTGCAATCGATTCCTTATCCTGATGGGGATTCACTATTGGGTCGTGTACGCGACCAAATGCTCGATTCCTAAGCGAAGGCTGAAGGTTTGTCGGCGCTGCGACGGAAGTATGGTCGAGCGTTTCCTTGAAGCTGACGACCCCGTACTTGAACAGGTTCTGAAGTGGACTGTGGAAAGAGATGCTGCAGATATTCGGCAATTGCTTGAGTGGTTGCCCAAAGCAGCCAATCGACGTGATCAACGCGCGCTCTTGAATCGGGCTCGAGCACTGATGGATGAACTTGAAAGTGCGATGAAAGAACTCAACCAACTCGATAGGTGATTCGTTGTATCCTGCTCTGATTTTAGCGGGTGGTGCCTCGAAGCGAATGGGGCGGAACAAGGCGACGATGGTTGTAGATGGGACGGCGATGGTTGCCAAGGTCGCCCACTCACTTCGAGATGGGGGGTGCACCTCTATTCTGGTCGCTGTTCGTGATGGGTTCCAACGTCGTGAAGTCATGGGCGCATTGACACACTTATCCGATGTTCAATGCATATTGGACAATGATTTGGAACGGAGTGCAAAATCTGGTCTGCGAAGTGCATTGCGCGAATGTGCGAAGAGAGGAATTGAACGAATTCAACTGGCCCCTTGTGACATGCCATGGATCAATCCACAGGTGTTTGAACGGCTTCGAGAAGGGAGCCGATCAGTGATTATGCCGAGGGGGGTTCACCTCCAACCCTTGCTCTCGCTTGTGGATGTGGGCGTAGCACTCGGAGCACTTGAACGCGCGGAGATGCGTGCTTCACTGAAGAATACGTTGCGAAGTGTCCCTTGTCAAATCGTGGACTTCACGGAAGATGCGCACTTTCGCAATGTCAATGCATCCACAGATTTGGACTGATGTCCGCGAAGGGGGCTCTATCTTTCAACAGCAAATGAGACCTTGAGTTTCACTCGATATTTTGTGATCTTTCCGTTCTCAACCACGGCGCTTTGATCTTTCACCCAGACTGAATTAACACCACTCACGGATTTGCACACATCGGATACGCCGCTCTGTGTTGCGTCTTCCCATGATTCGGTCGATTCCGACATTATTTCGATTACTTTCATTGTAGCCATATTTACTCAACTCGTATTTTTTGGTGGGAAATGGCGCACTATAAGTTTCGTTAGAAGGCCGCAAACATCAAATCGTGGATTTTGCAGATGGGGATTGACCTCTTATTCCCCATCGTTATACGATGGGAGTCCCTCCGGTACTCTATGCCACAGGGCCACCGATGGTACCAACAATTCCTAGCGATGATGTTGATTTGTGCCTTCATCACCCCCACACTTTTCTTATTCCCTACAACTTCTGCGGAAGGAGAGACAACGCTCTATGTGGATGCTGCGAACTGTCCAAATCCAGGCGACGGGACGCTTTCAGACCCCTATTGCTCACTCAATGATGCTGTCATCGCATCATCCTCTGGCGATACGATTGAGGTGGCAAGTGGAGCCTATGTTGTGACTTCACCAATTGAAATCAGTCACCCCTTGACAGTGAATGGGGCGCAGGACGGAAACAGTGCATTGCAAAGAACCTCAGGGGATTCAACTGAATCAATTATCGATCTACGAGGAGCGAATGGGAAATTCTTCATCACGAGTAGTGATGTGTCGGTTTCTGGTTTTGAACTCCATGGTGACGAATACACAAGGTGCGGAATTTATGTTTCTGGTGGGTCAAACAATATCTCAAACATTGAAATTTCAGATAATCTGATTCATGGAATGGCGATGAAGTACGATTCAATTCGGGCAACATCATGGGGTATTTTGACGGATGCTGTGGGAAGTGGTCAAGTGCTACACACCATCGATGGATTACACATCCATGGCAACCACATCTACGATATTGGAGGGTTCAACGACTCGATTGGGCTTGGCATCTCGATTCATGAGGTTGTCTCGACGGAAGTTGATGGAGGGGCACTCATCGAGAACAACCGATTTTCCAACATCCATGATGGAAAATGGGCGGGTGCATCTGGAATTGATGTGCCGGGGATGGGTGTCTTCACTCACGAACAAACCTCGATGTATCCTGGAGATTATTTGAGTGGTATTTCTCTACGAGACAATGAATATGCAAACATCTCGGTCGGCGCCGCATTGCAAGTCTCAACGGCTGGGGTTTTCGATGAGCAAAACAGCGATTTCGATAATGTCGATGTGTTTGTGATCAATGTCGACCATACGACCTCTGTCGATGAGGTTGGCTTGGCACCCTTTGCCAAGAGTACTGGGAAAAATATCTCAATGGGTGTAGGGGAATCAACCGCTTACTTTGCCAGTCCTTCGATGGCAGTGCAACATACGCTGATTGGTTCTGAGTTGGATGCGCACAACATCATCTTGTCAAACGGTGTATTCGATGAAACATTGGTGATTCAACCAACTTCGATTCAAGCGAACATGCTGATTTCACGAATGGCAAATAGCAATCCAACATTTACTGGAGGTTTGCTTCTGCAGAGCAATTACATGATGAACAACATCACAATCGAGGGGATTACTCTTCAGGGTGAAGGGGCCACAGATGTTGCCTTCAGTATTGATGCGCCTGCTGGTATCTCTGATTTGACCATTCGAGACATGACGATGGATGGAAGTCTGGCCGCTGGAAATGAGCGCTCAGGAATTATTGCGTCCGGACTCGGAGGAATCATCACAATCGATGGGAATCAGTTCAATGATCTCAATGGTGCCTATGCCTTCACCTCTACACCCGATGGTCTAGACCCGGGTGCGGGACAAATTTCAGCTCTACAGTTCACTGACAACGCCATTGTTGATTCAGAAGGTGCAGTCAACATTGCGCCGGTGTCGGGGTTGATTCCCCAAGTGGAAGTCTCTGGAAATACGTTCTCCAACAGTGGGGACGGCGCTGCAATGTTGACTGTCAAGGATGTGAGTACTCTCTATTTGGCTGACAATCACCTAGAAAATATCGCTTCAAGCCAAGGTATCTTGATTGAGGATGTACGGTATGCCACCATCTCTGAGAACAACATGACTGGTGTCGATGCGGCGATTGTGATTCAAGAGACCCTGCCCAATACACTTCAGCAAGTGACTTTCCAAGACAACTCATTCACGCAAATCGGTACGGCGGCAATCAATGTTCCTTCTGTCACTGGTGCTGCGATTCAAGTCAACCAGAATTGGTTTGGAACAAGCAATGAAAGTGAAATCTACAATCTCATCAATGGCGATGCCGAAATTGGAGAGCAATGGAATTCATGGCCTGGTGAGGATTCTGATAACGATGGGTGGTCAGATGAATTCGATCAGTGTCCTGGACACAATGATGCAAATGATGTTGATTCAGATGGTATCCCTGACGCTTGTGACGAACTCATCGACTCTGATGGTGATACAATCGCGGATTGGTTAGACAATTGCCCTACTATCGCAAATCAAGATCAGGCGAACCACGATGGTGACCTGTATGGGGATGTCTGCGATGATAATGACGATGGGGATCAACGCATCGATGCATTGGATGATTGTCCGCTAGGTGACCTCGGGTGGGCGCCAACAAGCATCAATGATTACGACAATGATGGTTGCTATGACATGGGTGAAGATACCGATGACGATGGAGATGGTGTCGCTGATGAAGACGATTTATGTGCGACTGGGATGCATTGGGGTTGGACCTCAAATGCAACCAATGACATTGACTCTGACGGCTGTAAAGACTCACTAGAAGACACAGATGATGATGGGGATGGTGTCATTGACACACTGGATAATTGCCCCGTTGGAGATGTCGGGTGGACTTCAGATGGGTTCACGGACAGTGATGGTGATGGTTGTCGAGACATCAGTGAAGATACCGATGACGATGGAGATGGGGTTTCAGATTCTGCGGATGATTGTCCGCTTCAAGCAGTGAATAACATCTCTGATGATGATGGAGATGGTTGTATCGACGTCATTGCTGAACCCAGCAAGCCATTCATTGAGAAATTCATGGAAGGTGACCCACTTACAATGGGAATTGTTCTCATTCCACTGTTGGCTCTTTTCGCCGCTGGTATGGTGATCTACGCTAAGCAAGGACGCGCTGATGCAATGAGAAGGCTGCGCGAAATGATTGATGCAGCAGAGATGCCGATCCAATTGAGTAAGGTTTCAGGACAAGCAACTGATTTGTTACTTGCGAAGATGATCACTGCACAACAACACGATGACATACAGGATGAAATCCGTTCACGACGGAAAGGATTTGCAGAGGATGAGATTGATGATTCAGATGAAACCGAAAGGGAATTGTCTCGTGTATTTTCCAAGGCTGTCGCACTGGACCTCACAACGAAAGAGTCTGTTGACAGAATGGAGCGACATGTCGCCACTGGCAGGTTTAGTCCCGAGCATTACCTTGAGATGTGGTCGGAGCGCATTGAGGCGGCTGGCTCTGCCGAAGAGGAAAAGGCACCAAAGACAGCGGCTGATTCGCCAGATGATCAGCAATTCACTCTGAGTGAACCATCGGGTTGGCCCACTGGCAAGCCATCGATTTCATCGCTCAATCGGATGAAGAAGGCTGAGCTCGTCACCCTTGCCAAGGAGAGAGGTGTCTCTCACAGTGGGACGAAAGCGCAAATCATCGATGCTCTTCGAGAAGAAGAGTGATGCGACTCAATCGAACAGATCATCGTCGTCGATATCGGAGTCCTTCTTGGCATCTCTGACCTTCTTGTAGATCTCCCATTCCTCGTCCGAAATCACTCCATCGCCGTCAAGGTCCATGGAATCAAACAACGCGTCACCGACTGCATCGCTACCCCAAATGGATTCTTGCTCCTTTCTTCGTCGCAGTACGACAACGGTGATGAGGGCAATGAGAAGCAGAATCAGACCGGTGAGCCCGAACGCCCAAGTGGATACCTGTTGTGTGTTTCCTTCTGTTCCAACTTCACATCCACGGTTGTCAATCACCTTGGCATTCAGTGGTGTATCTGGACATTCGTCGTTCTCATTGAGAATACCATCGCCGTCATCGTCCTCAGCAACTGGGTCGAACACGTCTGGGTCCTCAGCACATCCATTGGTTGTAATCGGTACTCCGGCAGGTGTGGTTGGACAGGAGTCCAAGTCGTTGGTAATCCCATCTCCATCAGAATCCAGCTGATACGGCGCACAACCGTTCAGGTTGACGGGTTGGTCACCAGTTGTGTTTGGACATGCATCAATGATGTCTACAATCGAATCTTGATCCGAATCTGAAAGACCTGCTTGACATCCGAGTGTGTCCACTTCGACGCTTGTTGGTGTGTTGAGACATTGGTCTACTGAATCGATGACGCCGTCACCATCAGAGTCTCGCTGCGTTTCGCCACAACCATCTGCGTCGACTGTTGGGGTGTCATAGCCAGGTGTATCAGGGCACTGATCCACGTCGTCAGTAACACCGTCATTGTCGGAATCCTTCTGGGTCAATCCACAGCCACTGTAATCTACAACGTCGCCAAGTGGAGTCATGGGGCAGCTGTCGAAGATATCGGCTATGCCGTCTTGATCGTTGTCATCAGTGACCACGTCACCCGGTGCACAACCAACTGCGTTGGTTTGATTCCACAATTCGGGTGGCGTTGTGTCACAAACGTCGACTTCGTCATTGACCTCATCGCCGTCACTGTCCTTCTCTGCTGCTGCACAGCCATCGATGTCGACCGTCGCACCCAATGGCGACTCTGGACAAACGTCTGCGCTATCATAGACGCCGTCACCATCAGAGTCAACCTGAGATGCACCACATCCAAACTCATCGACAGATTCGCCCATCGGTGTTCCTGGACATGAATCGACGTTGTCCTTGTAGCCGTCTCCATCTGTGTCTCTCTCCGATGGTCCACAACCATCTGGGTTGACATAGAAGCGCTCAGCGAATGGTGTGTTCAAGCATTGATCCACATTCTCAAGAATAGTATCTCGATCTGTGTCGTCAATACAACCATCTGGTGCTGCGTTTCCACTGGTTCCTTCTCCAATGTAGAAATCATATTCTGGAGCGGCATACTCGTTTGGACAGGAATCATCTGGATCGTAATATGGGTCATCATCTCGATTATCGATACAGCCATCCGAGACCGGGGTTGATGAGCCGTTGCCGGTGTAGTCATCGTAGCCTAGAGCATTCTCAAGCGGGCAAAGATCATTCCATACTGGAACTTGGTCGTTGTCATCATCAGACTCCAATACTTCGACGATTACCCAACCATCTGATGGGACAGATGTCCCGCCGATATCATCGGTTGCAGAGAAGAAAATCACTTGCAGACCGACTGGCAATTGATCTGTGACAATCGATGGTGAATTCGGGAACATGTCTGAATAAATCAGACCGTTTACGTGCTCACTATACCACGTGTAATTTGCGATTGAACGGTCGCTGGTCACAACGATGCTGAGATTGACCGGGCGGCCCTTGTAAATCTCAGCAGGTGATACTGAAAGGTCAAGATAGTCGCTCTCGATGCTGATGAGGCCGACTTCTGGGCGATCCCAAATCGAATAATTGAACGAAGCTGAATCACAACCGCGTCCATTGCATGCATAGATGTTCAATTCCACTGGGTCCTGATTTTCTGTTGTGGGTGTGCCCGAAATCATTCCATTTGAATTGTTGAATGTCAAACCGGGGGCGAGGACATCGTTGTCACGTCCATCAATGAGGCCGTAAACGGGGCCCGCCAGAGCATGAGTGCTGGTGTCTCCTCGAGCCATTTGGTGATTGTCGTTCTCACCCCAACAGAATAGTGCCCTGTCGCCCTCAACCATGAAACACATTCCGTAATTAGATGAGCCTCCTGCTGAAAGAGATGTGATAATACCAAACCCATCTATTGCCCAAGTTCTATCACCTCCAGTATCTTGGGTACCGGATTCTGTTATGACTCGCAGTCCCATGCACTGTACTGTAGAATTGCTATACAGAGTGCAAGTTTCGGTCTCGGTGGTCTCCACGTGCTCTGGAACGGGACCTGTTGATGCTGATTCGTAAACCAATCCGTCTGTTGCCCATACGTCAGAAAGATCTGCGCTTCCGGAACTGTCCTTGGTTTGGTAGTAGTTGTTCGCACCCCAGCACCACAATTGCTCGGTTGAGGTGTCGGTGTTGGTGCCAATCGCACATACGTTGTGCGGCCCTACATCGATACTTGAGACTGCCAAGTTCGTACCGAAATCCACCTGCATAGGTGTGGATTGATCTGTGTTATTTTGGAGACCCAATTGGTAGTCGCCATTGTATCCCCAGCACCAAACGGTTCCTGTATCGGTCAGGGCGCATGTATGTGATGACCCTACGTCAACAGCTGAGAATGAGGCGCCAGCAGGGGTTGAGACCTTTGTGGGTCGGAGGCGATCAGTGGTGTCGCCAGTCCCCAATTGACCGTGCCCGTTCTCGCCCCAGCAGTATACATCTGAGTCTGCAATGGCACAAGCCGTGTCGACGTGCCATGCAAAATCTGTGACTGTGGGTTCGGTCCAATTAACAGAGGGGGTTGGCAATGGCCACTTTAGTGCATCAATGAATACTCGATCAAAGTAACAATTACTTGAGCACGAGGTTGAGGTATCTTTCACGTACTTGATGACTAAATGGTGGTCTCCTGCCGTTACCCAATGGTTGAATGTGTGCCAAATATTCGTATACAATCCGTCGTTGTAACTGCGCTTTTGAAGGATTTGGTTTCCATCAAGTTCGATGTAGAGGTAATCTTGGGTCCAGCTGGTTCCGTAGTAGCCAGACAACAAGAAGCAAAGACTGAGAAGGCCTGCGCCTGTTGTGATATTCATCTCAATGTATGACTCTTCATTTTGAATAATTGTGTGCTCAGCCTGTGTATCGTATTGAGCCTGATTGCTTGAAGCTGAACCTAAGACATAATTGCCATGCAGAGTATGCAGTTTTGTGTGTTCGCTGGTGTTTGTGTAAGACCAGTTGCCATCACTTCCTGTAGAGACATTATTGGCGTCGATGAGGTATTCTTCCCATGCGACTGCGGATGCGTTCTCAAACGATTCAAAGCCAAATCCAGAGGAGGGGTTGATATCATTGCAACCTGGGGAGCTATCGGTGCCCCCGTGTTGAATTGGGATGTAGGAGTTGGAAGAATATGGACTCAATTCTGGATCAAACAAAACCTGGGCAGGGGCCTGAAGACTGGTGGAGTACCCATGGCCCAAACGGCCATTCCCATTGTCATCGCCCCAGCACCACAGGGTTCCATTGGTGAGGACCCCGCAAATACCAGTGGACTCTGCAGAGATCTTGGTGAATGTCAAATTCGCAGCCGCTGCATCGGGATGCAATGTGGGATTTACCACGACGAAGGTACTTTCTTCGTTTGAATCCAAGATTTTTTCAACGTTCTTGCCCCAGCAATACAATTTGCCTTCATCATCCAATGCACATACCGTATCATCATCGACGTCCACTTGGCCTGTGTAATTTGGGTGTCCCGCTGTCAAGGTCCAGAAGGCATCGCTTCCACCCATGTTTACTGGAGGTGAGATTGATTCCTCATCTCCCGTAGTGAGGTAGAAGTTGTTGTTAGAGCCATGTGTAATCGATGGGAGTTCCGGTTCTACAACCTCCAGAGTTAGAGTGGTTGTTGCATTACTATCATCGGAATAAACGGTGATTTCGTAATCTGTAGGATCCCAGGGAACCAGTGGGGTGCCCGAAATAACTCCAGTTTGGTAATCAAATGAGAGGCCTGTTGGAAGTGTTGTTGGCCCATCTGTTTGCCATGAATCCATAGCCCTGCCAGCAGTAATCCATTGGTTGTCGGACCAGCCACCACCGATTCGTAGTTCGTCAATTGACCCTTCAAAACCTTCTCCGAATACACATGGTTCATAGCCCCAATAAAGACCATTTGTGTGGGTGCCCTTATTGGTGTGTCTCATGTGATGCTGCCGCTTGTGGCTCGAATCGGATTGTGTTCCATTATTGACGTAAACTTGAACGTCAATATAGTTTCCAGAGTCGTAATAAAAAACTGCGATGTAATTCCATTCATCCACTTCAATTTGTACATCCATTCCTTCAGTTGTATTCCAAATCCTATTCATATCGTGACTGCTTACCTCAGGGGATGCATCATAATTGTTCCAAACGAAATCGGTATCGTTGGATGCATCGACGTAAATCTTTGTCTGCAAATAGCCATCAGAGGTGAGGCTCACGTTGAATGCATCGAATGTTCCGTCCGCCTGTGTACGAACTCTGCTGAACAATTGACCATCCAGTGAACTGGGTTTGTACCACCCTGCGAATGCACCACCTTCTGTCGTGCTATGGGTTCGACAATTGTTCGAGGTGATGTTGTCACCGGGGTTCCCTCCGAGTCCGACCCCACCGAAATTTTTCCCTTGGGGGAGCATATTTGTATTCCCATTCAATGTTAAGGAAGTTGTTGTGGTCGTAGTGCCAATATTTGACAGTGTCGCGTCGTTTAGAGGCCACCAATTTTGTGAATTGTGATTTTCGATGACGAAATCATCATTCGTATATGAAAAATAGTCAGGGATTGAACTCAATGGGATTGTCATCGGTGTAATCGGTGTAATCGCTGTCTGATTCACCAATGCATTTTGTCCAGTCCACGTTCCGAAATATTGGATGTGGTTGATGGTTCCTGTTCGTCCAGACGTGTTGTCTGAATCAACGCTCGCATCTAATTCGGTTGCTGCCAATGGCGATAATGACGCCAAGACCATGATGGCCATCAGTAGGATTGCTCTGCCTTGCATAGTTGTCCCTCGTTGTTTGCTGCTGTCGGTTTTACTTAATTGTGTAATGCTTTCCATAATATCACTCCCAATCCACGTCTTCAAATGTTCCATCATCATCATTTGTCTCATCAGAAACCACTGCCGACATATCTGGTAATTCGTCTTCTTCCTCAACAGAATCCAATTCAGTAGCCTGATTGGCCCACTTGTCTCGCTTGATACGGCCGGGGAAGAATTCAATCGCCTCGTTCACTTGTTCCTCAATTTCTGGCGTCATATTGGCCAATTGAGAGAACTTGAAGATGCCGAGTGCATTCAGCTTCTCTTCAATGAATGGTCCTATTCCTTTGATCTTGCGCAAGTCGTTCTTGTCATCAACGGAAGCGGTTCCAATTGTGGCGAAGTCGATCTCCTCCGCCTTGGCTGCGATTCGAGCGAGTTGTGCTTCCTTCTCAGTCATCTCTGCCATCTTGGCATCCATCTCTGCCATCTTGGCATCCATCGCTGCGATTTTCGCATCGGCTTCCGATGTGTCTACTTCGAAGGGTGCGTTATCGTCCTCCCAGTCATCTACGCTCGATTCCTTGGCAGTGACCTCTCCTTCGAGATTGGCAAATGGGTCATCATCGTCTTCGACATCCTTGCTGAGAACGGTGGTAATTTTCGTGATATTGAACGTGAGGTTGCCCTCTTCGTCTCGGCTCGATGAAAGAATCATCAACACTGCGAGCACGAGGATGAGGATCAGAATGACGATGATCCAGCAACTGAATAAGTTAGAGTCGGATTCCGTGTTTGTATTCTCACTCTGGGCGCAGGAGGCATCAGGTACATCGGTGCCATCGAGATAATCGTGGCCACATCTCTGTTCATCAGAATCTGTCCAACCGTCACCATCTGTATCTCTCTGTGAGGGTCCACAACCCTCTGAATTTGATGTTTCATCGGTTGATGTATCGGGACAGTTGTCCAAAGCATTGGGTACGCTGTCACCGTCATCATCCCCGCTCTCAGAAACACCACAGCCATATTCGTCAACTTGATTCCTTTCGGAAAGCGGCGTTTCTGGGCACTGATCATCAGTGTTCGCGACACCATCTAGATCGGTGTCCAAATCGTTCTCACAGCCATCGGGAATGCCATCATCGTCCCAATCTAGTGTGTCATCATGACCTGGACAAATATCGCTGACGTCAGGGACGCCGTCGCCGTCGTCGTCATCATCCATGACATCGCATGTTAAATCGCCATCCGTGTCTAAGGGTTGATTCATGCCATCCAATGAGTCGCTTCCACAAGTGTCCTCATCTGCATCACTCCAGTCGTCACCGTCATCGTCGGTGTCAGCATTGTTGCCAATGTTGTCATCATCCGTGTCTAGCCATTCGTTTTCATCGAAGGGGAAATGATCGGATACATCGGGCCAGCCGTCGTCGTCATCATCGGTATCTGCATTGTCACCAGTGCCATCATCATCAGTATCGACGGTTTCTGACGGATCGGTTGGGAAAGCATCGTTGGCATCGTTGACACCGTCACCGTCGTCATCATCGTCTGTTTCATTTGGTGTACCATCTTCATCTGAATCGATTAAGCAATCAATGGATGAACCAGAACCTTGGCCAATTGTAGCTGTACCGAGTGGGCAAGGCGAGGGGTTGAGGTTTCCTGTTCCATTGGCATAGGTGTTCTGCGGTGCAGGGGTGCACGCAGAGGTTTGTGTGGCATTGATGTATGTGCCTTCTTGACAGGGTGTCTGATCAGAATTACCAGAACCACTTGCATAGTGTCCTGGATCTGTAACCAAGCAATCTGTTTGACCAGTACTAGGTTGGTATGTTCCTGGGGAACATGCAATCTGCTGCCCCATGCCAATATTCGGTGCTTTGTATCCAGCGTCAGCATCCAAACAGGCGTCTGATGATGTAGCAGCACTGGTTGGGTTGTAAGTCCCTGCCAAACATGGAGATTGACCTGTTGAGGCTGTCGTGTCAACGTAATGGCCAGTTGAGGCTGGTGTTTGTGATGAACGGCCGGATTGGCTCACGTAGTAGCCGAGATCAGCATCAAGGCAAGCCGATGCGTCATCAGATGCTGATACTGGATTGTAGGTCCCAGCCAAGCAGGGTGTCTGTGAGGTGGCCGCTGCAGTGTCAACATAGTACCCTGGTGAGGCAGGGGTCTGTGAGGAGCGTCCGGATTGGCTCACGTAGTAGCCAGGGTCCGCATCCAAACAAGCCGATGCTTCGGTAGAGGCGCTTGCTGGATTGTAGGTACCGGGAGAGCAGGCGATTTGTGCGGTTGCACCCGTTGTGTCAACGTAGTATCCTGGGGATGCTGCGGTCTGCGATGAGCGGCCTTGCTGGGGTACATAGTAGCCGAGATCAGCATCCATACAAGCAGACGAATCCGTAGAAGTCGAGGCGGGGTTGTAGGTTCCTGCCAAACATGGGGTCTGCGTGGTTGCTGCTGTAGAATCGACATAGTATCCTGGAGATGCGGGAGTCTGGGATGAGCGGCCCTGCTGAGGCACATAGTGGCCTAAGTCGGCATCCAAACAGGCGGAGCTGCTGTTCGAACCTGTATCTGGATTGTAAGTTCCAGCCAAGCAGGGTGTCTGCGAGGTTGCTGCTGTAGAATCGACATAGTATCCCGGTGAGGCGGGTGTTTGGGATGAG
>CAZXVR010000032.1:0-14162 GCA_964644485.1 uncultured Candidatus Poseidoniales archaeon
ACCTCCATGATGTCCTCTGCCCCCCGTAGGGGGGCAGGGGGGTTATCATAGTATCATACGATGGTGTCGCCATTCTCTACGCTGTTGTAGTGAAGTTGGGCGTAAGTTTCGCCACCACCATTGATGATGACTCGCAGTTCTTGCTCATCACCAACACCAGGAGTGCATAGCGCAGAGGTGTCGATTGGAACTAGGAATGTTTCACCTGCATCGACGGATGAACCTGCAGCAAGTGCTGTTCCTGTCAAGTCTGTTGCGACACCATCGAAGTCATCTGTGTTGACTTCTGCTGTACCAGCACCACCGTCACAGACGATGAACCAGTCCATGTCCCCAAGTAGGGTCGTATCGGAACCTGCGCTGAGTTGGACAATCAGTGTGATCTCGTCAGCAGTGGTTGCACCACCACCAGTATCGTCACTGACGTATGCACCTACAAGGGTGATTTTACCGCTGATTTCGTCGCGGGTATCATCACCGGTTGCTTCAGCTCTTTGTTGTAGTTCTTCAGCGGTTTTGATGATAATTGTTGATGCTACTGCAGCGACCAAAATTAGTGCGATGAAGATAATCATCGCACCGATTCCAATGGCGCCACTCTCGTTCTCGTTTAGGTATCGATTCTCTCGGGACATTTACTCACGTTCCTGTGGCTCTATATTGGTCGAGAAGGTATTTTATTCTAATCCACGATTAGACACGGGCCCCCATCGGGTTATTTGGCCAAATCGAGGTTTATTGTGACAAATTCGACCTGGTTTGGCTCGAGCACCCTGATGTATGGCCAAGCATTTGTTTTCCACCCGGGGGGCACCCATGGCGTCACCAAAACTTCGGTCATTGTTTCCGCGGATTTGTTCTCTACACGGCAATCGATTGTGAGTCCTTCTTGCGTGAGATTGTAACCTGCTTGAAGCGACAATCTTTCTTGCAAACTCCCTGGTGCTCCAACCTCTCTTATGGACGCCATCGCGGAAGGGGTGATGTAGAATACCAGATCACAGGATTCTCCGGGTTCAAGGGCCATGATAGATTGAGTGGCGGGGGACGGTCTCCAGTTCGGTGGAACAGGGGCTTTCACATTGAATCCAGGGAGTAGTCCTGAACTTGTATTTTCGACGCGGACCAAGAGTTGGCCGTTTTCAGAACCCGGCTCCCAACGCGCCTCGACGCCCATCCAGAATTCGTAGAAAATGAAGGGGTTCAAGGCGGCACTATTGATGAGCAAGTGCTCGACAAGTCGTTCGAGTTGCAAAGAGGCTTCATCGAAAGTACCTCGGAGGATGAGGGTCTCTGCGGTTTTCATGGACAGTAACACATCGACCAATTCTGTCTCGCTCGTGGACCGCTCTCTGACAATCGTGTGCAGCATCCCAATTGAACGGTGCATGCGTCCTACCTGTACCCTGAGTTGGTCGATATCCTGGCGTGCCTGCCGAATGCCTCTACGAGCGTCACGCGCATTCTTGTCGGTGACCGATTCCTGAATCAACCGAAGATGTTCATCGAGGATGAGGTTGAGGCGGGTGACTTGGGCCCTGTAATTGCTTCTCGCGGATATGGTAGTGATTTCAGACATCAGTATCCACCTCCACACTTACGTCGTGTGCCTCTCCCCATCTCTGCCCCACAGTGATCCTTCGCAAATCAGCTGAAGGGTTGCCAAGTTGAACAAGTAGTTCTTGGGATTCGATTTCCATAGAGGCCAGTTCGTCGAAGATCATGAGCCATATGTTTCTGGTTCGGATAATCATGTATGCCACAATCAATACTCCTGAAATTGAATACAAGAGGATGGACCCAATATTGGCGAGGGACCACGAGATATCATTTGGCATTGCGATGGCGATGAGAATGAAACCCAATGGGGCGAATGCCATCTTGGTGGCAAGTTGCCTGAGGACACGATTCATTTCAGTTTCATGATCCTCAAATATCGAGTCGGAACCACGTTGCATGTTCTGCCGATCGGATAGAATCGCTGGAATTTCAAACGATGATGTTCTCGAGGTGATGAAGGCAATCCACAACAACGCGATAGCGGTCAAACTGAAATTCACATAGGGGCCGAGGTTGTATTGTGTAGCGACACCGAGTAAGACCGAGCCCGAATATGCACACAACATAAGTGAGCGTTCATCTTCAGGGGCCCGGCGTAATAACTGGGTGCACATTAACACCAAAGCGAATGTAAGTGGTATGAGAATGAGCAATGGCAGAGACCACGATTGTACCCCAACTGAGACCGTCTTGACGTCGTTCGACTCTGTGTCGCCTTCCATATCGGGTGATTCGATTGTGACAGTGCAGGGAACATCCGTAGTGGATGTCCACCAATTCAGAGCATCGGGTTGAATCGACCATTCCATTTCGCGGGTTTCAAATGGTTGCATACTGATGATTGCTTGTGTCGCCTCATCATGGATGGTAATCCCATCTTTGCAATCTAAGGTGGCAACGATGCCAAGGGCGGTGCCGGCATTGCCTGCATTTGTGATTTCTGCGGTCAGAGTTGTGGGTGCAGATTCGACTATACTCGATCTGTCGCCTATTGTAATCGAAACAATCGAAGGATCTGCCCATGCGTCCACAAGGAATTCCATTGTGACTTGAGTGGGTGTGGACTCTTCGGGGTGTGTTAGGTTGAACAACAGCGTCCACCCATCGCCAGGGGGAATGTCGATTGAATCGGGGAGGTTGACCCGTATTGTCATCGTTCTCTGTTGTAATGGTGCTGTTGGATTCAATGTAATCGAACTGTTTGTTAGAGGTGTGAAACCGTTTCCGTAATCGATTTGAAAGGACCAATTCACATCTCCTGAATACAATGATTCATTGACATGACGAGTTGCGTTGACCAATTCCAATTCATATGCGACCGGGCTCAAATCTGCAGTTTGGCCCACGGCTTGCACATGCATCCAATCAAACTCAATATCATGTGTCGATTGATTCCCCGATAGGTCGATGGGGTCATCGACGTGCATTCGGCTAATGCGCAACATGGTTGCCAATAACGCGTCTCCGGAAAAATTGTCCTGTGGTGAGAATGTAAGTCGCAAATTCGACTGTTCGAGATTGTAATGATCTGATGCGCTCCCTTCGACGCTAAAACTGACCAATCGAACATCACCACTATCGAGAGTTAGGTTTGTTGCATCGCATTCAGAGATGTCCCATCGCGTTGGATTGTCGACTTCACAAACCAAGTCAAGGACGACGTCTTGATTGCCATCATTGGAAATTTCAATGTCAAACGTTCTCCGTTCACCCGGCAATAGTTCAACGATGTCAGGGAAATCGTCAGATGACAATACGAACACGGGTTCAACATTGAATTGGATGGATGAAACCCCTACTTGCACGGATTCGCTAATGTTGTTTGCCACTAGGATGAGGTTGTGAATTGAGCCCGGGTCAAGCTCAGCACCTTCGGACATTGGGGGGACAATGACATCGATGATCAATGGTAACACCTCAACGCCTTCACCATCAATTGTCATGTTTAGTGGGGTGACAGAAGACTGCCAACCTGGCGGCGGGAATGCTGTGAAATTGATGATTTCCTCAAGGTTGCCTGCGTTGGTGACATTGACGGGGATGCTTAGAGACATGCCTGGAACAACTGAATATTCACTTGTATGTTCAAATTCAATTTGGTGGTTGGGAATCATTTCAACGAAGACGTCGATTCGATCGAGTTCGACACCATTGTGATACAACACCACCTCAGCGCTGTGATTTTCATCCGAGCGTGCAAACTGTTCTGCTGTGACTTCGATTTGGACGATGCTGATCTCACCTGGTTCGATTTGGATGATTGGTTCTGAAACCAAAGTTAGATTGATGTCATCGAGAGATTCTTCGATTCCGATGGTGTAGGCCTGAAGTGAATTACCAGTGTTATTGGC
Organism: uncultured Candidatus Poseidoniales archaeon; assembly: GCA_964644485.1. Taxonomy (GTDB): domain Archaea; phylum Thermoplasmatota; class Poseidoniia; order Poseidoniales; family Thalassarchaeaceae; genus MGIIb-P. The sequence continues at coordinate 3,912 of CAZXVR010000032.1, forward strand.
CTCCAATGCAATTGAGGAATTGCCATTCACAGGAATCACTGCGACAGCATAGTCGGGCGCCAATGTGCCACCGATGACTTCCTCGACAAGGTAAGGAATCTGTGCTTGGGTGAGAATCTCTCCGGATTCATCCATGACTGTGACAATGACGTCGAAGGGGGTGTCTGCACGGGTGTTTTGTGGAGCGGTGACGCTTAGCATTGCAGTGGCGTTGTCCCCTCCCACCGAAGGCCATGCATCTACGATCGAGTTGAGGTTTGGAATTGACGTTGGAGAGATTGATGTTGTCCATCCTTCGGGTCCTTCTACACTCAGTGTGAAATTCGATTGATGATTGCCGAGGTTTGAGATGTTGATCGGGGTTGTCGAGAGAATTTCGGGCGTAACGATTGTTGGGGGCGGAATCTCAACCTCTGCCTGTGTCAATTCAGGAATGTTGAGTGTGATGCTGATGTTTGATTCCGGAGCTTGGATGCCACTCAATGCCCCTGACAATGTGAGGTTGGCGACCACGTCAATCGAGAGGTTTCCTGCAAGTGGGAAGAAATCGGAGGGACCCAATATTGACGTGACAAGGGATTCGGATGTGCCCAGTTCCATGCTGCTTTGATTCGGTGCAACTGAACTGTTCCACCGCAGAATCTCATTCGGGCCGTTCGAAGGTCTTGAGGAGGTGAAATCCGAAGGGGTTGCAGAAAGTTGAATGTCGACGGTGGTCGAAAGGCCAATGGTGTTGTGACGCAATTCCATTTCGATATCCACGAATCGGGAGATCGGTCCAGATTGCAATTCTTCTTGACCGATTTCAAATTCAGTTTGCTCCGCAAACAATTCCACCATGATGGTTGCCTGAACCTCGAGTGTTGTTTGCTGTACGTTTGGCCCTCCACCTTGCGGTGTGATTGAAGTCCAGAGTGTGAGTTGGTTTCCTTCAGCAAGCTTGGTCGTTGGGTCGAATGGCAATGCCAAGGAAGGTGGTTGAACAACGACGTTGACGATGATTTCTTCGCCGACGATCATGTATGGTGTCGTGGCCGGATAAATCTCGACTTCCCAGCCAGGTGCGATCTGAGAAAAGCCAGCGTCTAGGTTGAAAATTGCTGGAGATGTTCCCGTGTTTTGAAGGGTATACTGAATGATGGATTCGGTTCCTGGGATGATGGGTTCAAACCAACTGCTATGATCCAGTTCCCCTAAGAGGAAATCTCCAGCCATTACGGCGGTAGAATCGGAGAGGAAATATTCCCCCCCTTCACTCTCAATCTCTACTGTAATCAAGTCCGAAAGTGACCGATCGGTTCCGAGCGGGACGGTCACTGGTACCACGATGACTGTCGAGGATGAGGCGTTGACGATTTCAGTTTGAGCGGGGATTCCCGAAACGTCTGCCCATCCCATAACATCAGTGACTGTGATGTTGTATCGGTCGGGAGCTTCTCCAATGTTCTGTACCATGAATGACAACGTAGTCGAATCACCCGGCTCAACGGGCCGATCGCTCGGTGCCAACAAGATGGTTCGATATTGGCTAAAGGTCACTGTGCGAGAGGGGATGCTGACTACATCTGAAGGAAGTCCGGATGCGTTGAAGTATACATCACCCGACAATGTGTAATCTCCTGAGAGTGTGGTTGCATTGATGACTAAAGATGCCAATTCAACAACTGGAGGGAATGCGACGCTGCCGGCTGAAAGGTTGAGGGGTGAGCCAGTGAAGGTGACTGGGGTTCCGCCCAGAAGCGGAGTGAGTGTAATCACTGGAGTTGCTTCAGTGTCAACGTTACCCGCATTTCGAACGCCTACAGCAACTACCTCGTCCCCTTGGGGCAAGCGAGTGCCATCGGCCGGTAACGTGTCGGAATAGATTTCGCCAGCATTTTCTTCGGCGACATCAAAGAATTGGTTGATCAAATTGTTTGACAAGTCGATGTCTGAGAGCATCGCTGCATAGATTTGGATTTCCTGATTTGTTCCGGCTGTGGCCGTCCAATCAAACACATATTGTGCAACGCCACCTGGGGCCAATCCAATTGATTGGCTTCCAATGGTTTGCATTCCAAGACCGTCTCCACTGTCGATGAATACGGTTAGAGCGCCGCTTCCAGAAAGTAGGCCATCGTTCGCAACTGTAACCCGGACTTGCTGGAAACCAGGGGTCAGAACGTCGGCCACACACAGATTGCAATAATACGAGGGGCCGATCCATTCCAAGTGGATGACATTGATGTCGGTACTCGGTGCCCTAGCAGCGGTGGAATTTGGTGTAGGAGTATCGAAATCACTCAGTGAATCCAATCCCAATGGTGAGAGGGATGATAGGAGTAAAATTCCGAAAACGACGAGAGTTTGTTTACGCATGAAAAACCCCCAAAAATGTATTCTCGACTGTAAGTCTACACCTATGGTGTAGCAGTCGGACTATGAACGTCTCCATCGGTGTGGATTGTCGCAAGATTATGCCACCTCCACCAATGTCACAAATTGCAATTTGTTTGAGTCCGACATCTGTGCTGAAAATTCGGATCGGTTGCCCTTGTTCATCACCTGGATCCTACATTCTGAAAGATTTGTTTTCTTGAATAATGCATGTTCTTTGTAGAAGTGAACATAGACGTAATACGCACCCTTCGGTGTTTTTCCTGTTGGCCAAAAAGCGTTCTCTACAGGATATTTTGTGCTTCCCTTATTGTTCATCTCAATATCAATGGAGCCACCGTCTTTCGATTCTCTATTGCGAGGGTGTAGGATTTCCCCGCCTGGTGTAATGACGAGGAGATTCATGTCGTTCTTATTGTCCCATATCAGTGAGACTTGGAGATCTCCAGAATTCGCCCCCGCCTCTTGCAGGCGAGTTTCAAAATCGGCTGCGCGCCATTCATCATCCCCCATGGGCTGCAGGCCACCTCGCTTGTATGCTTCATTCAAGGCGGTGTGCAGCCTAGCTTGTTTGTCCTTCTCGATTTCGGCACTATTCATCTTGTTTTGCATGACCTTGCGTCGGGCAACTCGGAGTTGTTGGAGTGTTTTTGCTTGGCGGGTGCCAACGTCCTCGAAAACGATGGATGCAAGTGTAGTCAGATCTTCTGCCTCATTGATGCGTTTTCGATAATCGTCATATCGTTTCTGAGCATCGATTTGTTCCTGTTTCTTGATCCCCACTTCGATTAATTTCCGTCGCTTTGCAATGGCTTTCTCGATGTGCTTGATGACATCGTCTGAAACGTGTGAATAACGAATTGCTGAGAGTTCGTCAAGGTCTTTTGATGTCTCGATATCAGCCATGATTTTGTTGTATTGAGCTTCTTGTTCTGCGATGTATTTCTTTCTCTTCGCTTCTTCAAGTTCCGATTCCCTTTTTTCCATCAATCTGTTGAGCATGACTTTGTGCACACTTGAAACGTTCTCGTCAATCTCTGGGTATTCCTCAACGGTTTGCGCTGACATTACATCTGCACGCTGGTGGCGATACAACTCTGCTTCCGATTCGATACGTTGTTTGAGCGTGGTTGCATCAGGTACCTCGATCATGGCGACCAATTTGAGTTTGTCACCAAAACTCAATTTGCCAGAGTGTTGAAAATAATCTGCTCCTACTTTGCTCCGCAGGGTGAAAATGGTTGGATCTGATTTGCGGAGGCGTTGGTGTCTTTTTCTGTGCCATACGAATACGTTGTATGTGCCCTCTGAAGGTGTGGTACTTTGAGGCCAAACGATGTTTTCCAATGCAGACTTCATCTCGGGTTGTGAATTCATCTCAAGATCTAATGTTCCACCACAGGACGAATCTCGCTTGCCCCTGTGGATAATCTCTCCATTGGGTGTTCGCACAATGAGGTCCAAATCGTTCATGTTGTCCCACAACAAACTGAATCGAAGATGGCCGTCGCCAGCATCCAATGTTTTGATTCGGGTTCTGAATGTAGATTCCGGTTCGTAGTCAAATTCGTCCGCAGTAGGCGGCTTTTTTGTTTTCTTTTCGGCCTTTTCAACGTGCTTTACAACCATTTCATCCTCGATGAGAATCTCTCTAACTTCGTCCCTGATTTCTAACAACCGGGCTTCTTGTTCTTCATTGACCCCATCGATTTCGATGTCATCTAGAATGGTGGATGATATTGCGGTCTCAAACTCCGATCGTAAGTGTTGATACTGCTTCTCTTGAGCGTGTTCAACCCTTTGTCTTTCGACCTCTTCAAGATAGTCCAAACGGGTCAAACGTAACTCTTCCAACTCTTCCTTTTGAGATTCTGAAACATTCACAATATCAACGGCCAGTAAATCCTCAATGTCCTCAATTCGAGTAATTGAGTCAAGAAACCTTGTGTATTGTTCAGTGAACTTTCTCTGACGGGCAATCTCCACCAATTCGGTTCGTCTCTCGGATTTGATTACTGTCAGTAGTTCTCCTTGTTCTTCCGAGACGCCTTGAATTCTAATAGCGTCCAATTCTAGAACATATTCGCAATCGAGAATTGTAGCGTTGAGTTCATCGCAGATGAGGTTCTCTCTGGTTTGATCAAACAGTTGCTGGAGTTCCTCTTTCTGGGTCTTGTTGACGCCGATAATACGAATCCGGTCCAGTTCAGTGGAAGTTTTGGCAGATGTGATTGCCAAGCGTAGTTCCTCTGCACGGGCGTCTTCCTTCTCCTTCTGATCCTTGGCATCTAGGGCGAGGATGCGTTTGTTTCGGCGTTCATCTAACTCTGTCAACTGATTGGCAGGTAGGTCTTCAAACACCATTTCTCGAAGTTCTTCTTGTGCTTCGGAATCGTGAATCATGTCTGAGAAATGGCGGTATAGCTCAGCCTCGAATTCTAGTCGCTCCTTTTCAGAAAGTCGTGAGTGGTAAAATTCGTAGTGCGCTTTGAGACGCGTCGAGGCTTCTTCGTCCAATTCTGAAAAATCCAGATTTTCAAGAAATGATACCGTTTGTGCGGAGCGGATTTCGCGGTACAGTTCTTCTTCTCGCCTCAATTGCTCGAGTTGGGTTGCGAGATCGCGAGTTTCGACGGCGACCTGTTTATTGATGGCTGAATCCTGATTTGCTTGGAGAGTGAGTTCTCTCTTGCGGATTTCCTGGATGGTGTCTTCAAAGGTGAGTTGGTAAATTCGGTCGTATAATTCCAGCAATGCTGTTTGTCGCAATTCAAGTTCGACGAGTGTCGACCCTTCAAGTGGTGCTTCGATGAGTTCTTGGTTGACCTCGATGCCGTACTCATCGCTCAATCCCTGTATCAATTCTATGACCGCTTTGCATTCAGCCATCTTTTCAGAGGAGCGTTCAAGCGTAGTATAGCGTTCAACGTTCACTTCCTGGAGTTCTGAAATTTCAATCTTCATCTCGGTTCTTTTGTCTGCTCTACTACGCTCAGATTGAGAAGGGAATGGAGTTAGTTCCGGCGAATATTCAATGCGCGGAGCGACCAGAGATTGGTGCTGGGATACACGAGAAGGGGGAAGGGTGTCTTCAACTTCAATATCTTCCATTTTGAGGGCGCCAAGGAGCGACTCGGATTTCCTCCTCCCCTGATTCAAACTGGAAATCGCTTGCCAAACCATGATGATCACTATGGAAGATACGACTGCATATCCCATCGCCGTATCCATTGAATCACTCCTCCTGCTTTTCTTCCTCTTCTTCACCGCCAACCCTAGACGGGGTGGGCATCGATTGGATGTGAATTGGGCGGCCTTGCTTTTGGTATCGGGCAACGAGAGATGTGAGAAGTGCCTCGTGAGATTCTTCTGAGATGCCCAACTTTCTCCGTTCATCCCACAACAGAATCTGCTCGGTTCGAGTCAGGATGCCATCATCTAGGTAGACTTCGATTAATCGTCGATAGGTGTCCCGGTCCGAAATCGCGTAGACAATTATGCTGTTATCGATGACTTCAGCGCGGATTTGGATGTTGTTGCCCAATGTAATTGCTTCATTGTGGGTTATCTCTCGGCTGTCGTATTCCACTTGAACTTCGTTGGCGATTGTCTGTAAAACTTCGATGGTGCGAGCGCGGTTGATGCGGCGTTGGAACTTTCGGGATTTCCTAGAAAGTCGCATCCGATCCCTCCCTACTCTATCGTAAATGTGCACACCAATCTTGGTGGCTCATCATTCGTGATTTCTCCACGGTATTCTTTCGGCCCGTCACCATCATCGACAAGAACCCTGTATGGAGTGAGGTCCTCCTCGGCGTGATGTTCAAAATGTTCGATGAGTACTTTGTATTCTCCTTTGGGGGCCGCGTCTACTGGCCAGAAGATGTTCTCAACGGGTTGTTCGCTTGTGGGTGATTCGTTCATGTCAATGTCCAATTGACCGCCGCAGGCGGAGAGTTTGTTGTCAAACGAAATTCTTTCTCCGGAGGGGCAAATGACGCTCAAATCCAAGTCGTTGATGTTGTCCCAAATGAGGCTGATTTGTACTTGGCCCGATTTGGCACCCTCCCTGGCGAGGCGGTCGTGGAATTCGGAAAGATCCGGGTTGGAGACTTCCTCTCCCGTTTCGACGTCGGGTGTGGATGGTTCGGTATTTCGCCGAGGGTTTGTATCCCATTCAGCACCAATCTCTGCAAGGAGAGATTCGGTTGAGTCGAGGGGGTCCTGGGATTCGGGTGGTTCCGATTCATCGACGATTTCTGCTTCGATGTGAGATTCGTCTTCATCAAACTCTGGCACTTCATCAGGTTGCTCATCGGTGGTTGGTGGTGGTTTCATGGTGGGTAATCGTTCCATATCTTCCTCCAATGCAAATCGGTTCGGTCGAGGTTCTGCTACCTCCACAGGTGCTGCTCTGACATTGCCCAAACGTGTTGTGTGGGCTGGATTTTCTTCGGTCGTAAGAATGCTGAATATTCCATAACCGAACAAACTGGCTAGGATCGCAAATAGTGCATATGCGGTCCCAGGCATATCTCTACGAGATATGCCTCAGTTTATGATGTATTGCTGATATCTCTTGTAGAGATATTCAATCCAGAACGTGGATTGCTGCAGGTGTGATGGTGTACTCAACTCGATTGGCAGTGAAAATTCGCTCAATGAAACCCAGTGCTTGCATTCGACCCAAGACACCGCTTCTCATGTGTGGAATCACCGATTCGCTCCAGTTGGCTTTGGTGCTAGGGCCATACCTCCGATGGATGCGAGAAAGCAACGAAGATGGTGTGTTTGAGCCAACGTGGATGCCGTCGATAATGTGTCGCATATAGGCCCATTCTTTGGGCATGTTGTTTCGAACCTGGGATACAATCAGTGCCCGTTCAGTGGGGGAAAGTGACGGGCCGCCCTCGAGAGATTCGTCGATGATTGGATTCGATTCCCGAACGAAGCGCACGCCAACTTCGGAAAATTGGACTCTGCCTGAATCGTCGACGGTGATTAACCCGAAATCATACATGGCTCCTGATGGATCGGTTTCGCCCGCCCTAGCTCGACGGGCGATGTAGTGATTGAGGAATCGATTGGTAGCTGCACGCTCGCCGTTCGGAAAGGATGAGTGGGTTCGAGACCCTCTTTCCCGGCCCTGGTGCTCATCGTATTGTTTGAGTAGGGCTCGGACAGGGGTCACGTTTGCTCGAATTGCCGCACGGAAATCATGGATGGTGGGGCCACACCCTTGCTCATCCAACAGAGACCACAACATTCGGCAGCCATACTTCAGAGGGAGGAGGCGGTTGATGTGGCCTGAAAGGGCGCCCTTTGAGAGAGGGTTTGCCACATGTGTTTGACTGAGGCGGTTCGTGTCTAAATTCGTCAACTTGAGGGGGTCTAGGATGGAGGGGTCGACATCAGCACTGTTTTCCTCATCTTGTAGGTGATTTTCCAGCAACAATTGGCAATATTGGCTGACAGAAAGATCCTGTTCGTTTGCACCCACCATTAGGCGCTCAACGAGCAAGGAAGGGAGTGTGACTGTGGCCTCCATGGGACCACCCGGTGCTGAGAGGATTAATGAATTAATTCGTTGATAATCAATTAATTCAGTATTAATTCGAATTTTTGGTGAAATCGACCGGTTTCCAGGGGGCGTGGTTTCTCGAGCTCAATCACGGGGGCGATCTCCCCGTTGTTTGGTGGGTGAGGTGCAGCAGAATTTGGTTGATTTAAGGCCGATTTAGGGAGAATTAGTTTAAATTAATTAAAAAATGCAGAAAAAACACAAATTAATTGGATAATTGGTAATATTCACTGTATGGAACCCAATGGTTCTACAAGCTGAACTAGACACGTGGGGAGGGGTGTCTCTGCTGCTTGATGAGGTGATTGTATGACCATGCACAATGGAGGGTGATGGGGTGATTGCGATCAAACCGTGTAGGTGATAACTGTGTTATCTGTGAGTTGGAATGCAATGAACATTAGGAACATGAATACACCAACGCCCTTGTGATATGATTGGGATTCTGTAAATGCCGCACCAATCGCCGCACACCCCACTATGGATGGCATGATTGTCATTGGGCCGATTAGAGGCTCTCCGAATAGTGAATGATTCACTACTGCTGAACTGAATAGTGAGAAGGCGACGATTGAGAAGAATGCCTTGTGTACCGAATAATAGTGCTTCTCCAGGTCGATCGTTCCATCGTCGGTCGCTTTAGGCAATACCAATGTTGTGAAGAAATATATCGATGATACGTTCATCACGAGGAACCAATATTGTGCATAGGTCCAATCAATTCGGTCGATGGAAAGCATCCATAGCCCCCACCACGTGAAAATGGACCACATGATCACGGTGACAACCCAGAGTGAATTGAGCCAGTATGGCTTGACTCGTTCCCGTATCTCGTACAAATCAGACACTGCGCGTAGAATGTGTGAAAGTGCGAAACCGACAATCAACGAAACAAAGACGGTGATGAACTCGAATGGGGACATTTGCATGGCTATCAAACAATGATACCAATAGACGTCATATAATCAAATAGGAAATCAAGAAGGTGTAGTCTCCGACTCTGGATATCTCTTGATGAGCCACAGGAATACAAAGTAGAATACAAACGGTGCTACCACCCAAACCGCCTGTGGAATCAATGTGTAACCGGGTGACATCGGTGCGGAGCCGGGGATTGTTGGAATGATGACGGGGTTCCATGGCAACGGCTCGTAAATCCAAACTCGTCCATTGAATAGATACTCGACCAATAATTCTTGGAATAGACCCCAAGACCACATGATGCCGAGTTCTTTTGAGCTAAACTTCTGGAATAGTTCCCCATCTAGCCAGCGATGACAAAGGTAGACTCCAAACATGAAAATTGCGCCATCCCAAATCGAATGTGATACCTTGCGGGGCCAGCCATCCAATCCCCAGGGCCATTCAACGGCGCCATGCAGGAATTCGGGGCCGAGGAAAAGGAAGGTGAATTCCCATGTCGAGCCGATCAGGGTTCCAAACCAGAAGGCGTAGAGATAGGACAGTGGGATTCGGTCTGTCCGGTAGAGGTAATGGAACAGTATCACAAAGAAAATCGCCAAAGCGAAGTCTGCAGTCATCAAAAATGCGGAAAATGGTTCCATTTTGATGGACCTCCGTTATTCTCAAAATTCGGATAGGTCGCCGACCGATTCATACAGACTTGGTCCACTGGTGAGGTAGCACATGATGCCCCTTCGGCTGCGGGAATCTTCTGGTTGCGGGTTTTCCTTCATTGCACAGTCGCCGAAGCATCCGTCGGCGAAGGCCATGTAAACGCGCCCATCTCGGTCGATGTGTAGATCATTGAAATCCAACAAGTTTCGATTGGAACCGCCGATATCCCGACAATCGCCACTGTTCAAGCAAATGCTGCCAACCTGAACGGGGTCGTCTGTAACACGAACGGTGTGGAATACTGGGTTCTCATCAAGTGCATTCAGGCTGTAAGTGACATACAGATGGTAAGAGACGTTTGAGTTTGCATAGTGCGCATTTCCATTCCAAGCGGCACCGTCTAAATTGGGTTGCCCCAACTCACTCGCATTTTCACTTCCCAAGTACATGACTGCAATTCGCCCAGGGTCGCCAGCGTCGATTTGAGGGAAGGCATAGGATACCACTTCAATTGGGCTGATGCGGATGCTGTCTTGCTCCCAAGAGTCGCCGGAATCCGTACTTCTCGACATGTAGACTCCTTCGCCATAGTACCCACCTTCGGCATCAGAACCCCCGGGCCCTGTCCATACGTGATAGGCGTTCGAATCGGTATCGGTCGCAACCTCCGAATTCTTTCGAGGATAAGGTGTGCCTACATCCTCGCCCATGGTGCG
>CAZXVR010000033.1:0-13894 GCA_964644485.1 uncultured Candidatus Poseidoniales archaeon
TTTTGAGCGCGAGGGTGTTATGGGAACACCAATTCATGCAGCGCAATGTATGCAAATATCGCCAACTAAGTGTAAATCACAAACGGGTGCACGACAAATTGCGCAGCGAGTTTTAGTTAAGTTCCCACATTTACTAATCAGGGGGCGGATTGCACACTTTTCATGTCCTCCGCCTCCAAAGACGAAGTCTAGGGCATCATCAATATCGCTCACAAAATCACCCTACAGTGCTGTCCTGATTAGATCCACATCTTGGACAACGAATTGTATTGCTAAACATGTTCAGTGTTTGGACGCATCTTCCATTATCAAGGTAAGATGTCCCACAACCTCTGCAATTTCTTTTTGCCGAAAAAAAGCCTATATTTTGTCCACAACTCCCACAAGTAGCCATGAATCTCGGAAACCTATTGTGCTAATATCATTTATTCTGAGTCATTTTGCATTAATTATCATCATCGTCCCCACAATATGCACACTCTGCAGGGTAACGGGTGCATACCATGCAAGAACTACAATATGAGTCCCCACAACAACCGCATCTATATTGAGCAGTATTTCTACAACCAGCATAATTACAAGTAGCCATGAAAAACGCATCCTCACATCAGTTGTAATCTTTGTGAATCAAAGGGCCCCCACGTGCTCAGAATGAGTGAGAGGGTACCCATTGAAAGGACGGGTTTCGCAAGGGGTCCCCTTGTGTTCAAACTAACTTCATCATCTTCCTCTAACCATCGTGAAGCTATTTGTCAGAAAAATTAAGCCCAAAACAATTGAAGAACACCCCACAATGGATGTAATGATACTAAACCCATCATGTTCAATCAACCCGAAGAACAGTCCCCCGATCAAGAACCCCAACATTGCTACAACACCGAAAATTAGCAGAATCCAACCAACGATTTTTCGAACCTTTTCTGGGATCATACCTAGAATATGATCGGCTACTTCCCACTTCAGCTGACGCATCACGTATTGAAGGAATGTATTGGCCATTGCTTACCCATAGGCCACTAATACATTACAATTGCTTTGTTTTGAATAATCGATTCGGACCGTCGTGGACTCATACACATCACGCCGACAATTCACTTTCATCCTCATCATCCAGAATCTGATCGGTTCTGACGATGAAGGACAAGGCATCTGGATTCTCAATCGCAACGATGCCCCGAATATTGTGTATGTCGCGTAGAATGTCGGTTGGTGTCGCAACTTTCACCCTACTGTCTTCAATTTGAATCAAATTACCAGGGGATGCCTGCACACCACCTTCTGGTAACCACAATCCGATTGCCCCCAATTCATTGTGATGGGATATGACCAATATTCGACCACTTTCATCCTCATCAATTCTTAGGACGGTGAGTGGCTCATTATCAGGTAATAGGCGATTGGCAGGTTGCCATTCACTCCACGTTTCATCAAGTGGTTTTGACAATTCTACAGCCTTCTTGTCGATATCTGCAATACGCGCAATGAATTCTTCACTCGACGCTTCTTCAATATCGTTTAGGCCATCCAGCAATTGCCTCAATTCATCGTAAATCCCTTCTTCTTGGTTGCTGATGGCTGTATTGGCCAAAAGAAGAAGTTCAGCAAGCATTTCCAATCGATCATTCAACCCACTTTCAATAGCACATTCCATCGCTTCATCAAGCACTTCGATTGCCAGACCCGGGCAATCTACTGTCAGCAATCCGTTTCCAATACTTGTGAGAACATCGGTGGCTGCGGCTTTGTCAACTTGCACCAGTGAAGCCGCCGATTTCATGTGAGAAATCGCTAACTCTTCATCACCATTCAGTTGTCGCGAAATTCCTGAGAGGATCAAGTGTGGGATTCTATTCCCTCCAATCGTTTGGCATTGCCGATCTGAGGTTTCAAACAGAACCGCGGCCCTTTTCCAATCATCGGTAGCCAGTGAAAGCATTCCCAATTGATGCATAGCACGCATTTCTGCCCCTACATCATCGATTAGAGTCGCAGAATGTAATGCCCGGGACAGGTGTAACCTGGCCAAACTGAGATTCCCAGACATTTTGGAAATCATTCCAAGAGCAGATTCAATTCGATAGACATAACCAGCCATGGCCCGATGTGCAAGTTCAGCCATTTCTTCATCGAGTGGTGCCAAGCCAAACCCTGTACTTTCCAGTACTTCTGCCAGAATTGCAGCAGTCTTCTCATACTCTTGCGCAATATCATTGGAACTGCCGCCTGAGGTCAATGAGGAGAGGTGCTCATCCAATGTCGAAACAACCGCGCAAATTTCGGGTAGGTTGCCCAATTTATTGAGCGTGGATTTCTTGACATTTTCACCCCGAATCGAGCGGATAAGTGCAGACACCATCTTTCTTTCATGGGAGATGGATGAATCTTCAGATACATCGCTTAGTACCAGCTTTGAGGCCAAGAGTGAATCCACCATCCACGTTAATTTCGCTTGGACATCATACTGGCCTGCTCGGCTGATCGCGTATCGCATTTCTGCTGCTCGTACACGGCGTGACAGGCTGCGAAGTCGTGTGCGCTGTGCCTTTGTTCCAGAATCTGCCAATCGCTGCAAAAATGTGGACGGTGGGCACGTTTCAAAGGTTAGATTGACTCTTTCCCCAGTTGTTGTCATCTTGAAATCGTCAGAGACAAGTGTCACTTTCCGTCCTTCTTGAACCAATTTCGAGGCCAACACCATCAATGACAAATCGACATCCTGGGGAGATGCCTTTTCTCCGATTTTTTCGGCAAGACCCCGAACTTCATCTTCTTCAACAGGTATTGTCAATAATACATCACGCATTTGTTCGAGGAGATTTGGTTTACCATGCCACCGTTGAAACCTGACATTGCGCACTTCATCATGCACGCCAGGTGTAACGTGTAAACTCCCCGATTCCCCCTCTAGGATTTTCTTCAAATCACTGAGGAATCCTTCAGGTGCCATCGATCCAATGTGGATGAAACAATTTGAATCAACCACCCAAACAGGAGCCATATTTCTCACAACGAACCCTCCTAGTTGGTCTTTACCTCGTCCAATATTCACCAAAGGACTTACAGTATGTCCTTGGATAGTACTCTTGCGATTACGCTGACCAAGATGCCCAAGATTTGGGCGTCTCTCGGACGTGCATGGCCACCAGTCGCAATTGATTCCCATAAGCGGTCTGAACATGCGGCTCGACCTGTTCAAAGGCCCACTTGGCAAGGTTCTCGGCAGTTGGGATGAAATCCACCACAACAGTACGATGCTCGGGACCCATCATCGCCAATGCTGTTCGCGCATCTTCATCGCCTGAATAGACCACAAATGCGTGATCGACAACATCGTGAACATGTTCCTTGAGAATGGCGGAGACGTCACTGAAATCCATCAGCATACCTTCGTCAGACACACCCTCGACATCGACAATATCGCCTTCAATTTCGGCCTCCCATCGGTAACGGTGCCCGTGTAAATGGCAGCACTTGCTCTTGTGGTTGGGCACCCTGTGTCCGGTATCGGTCTCAATCCAGCGTCGTATTCGTGTGGTCATGTTCTCATCTCCCGTTCAACTTGTAGCGCATTGGCCAGAACGGTATCCCATGGGTCAACATAGGTTACGGGGTCCTTGCGCCCAATCGCATGGAAAGCCAATATTCGTTCTACATCCGCTCCACTGCGCCCCGATGAGCGGCCCTCTGAATCCGGGTTGTAGGATGTATTCGTATTCGCAAACACGGTCTCAAAGTCGAGATTTAGAGTAGACAACGCATCCTCAGCATCTCTGAGAATGGTTTCCTTGTCACCATCAATGTAGGGTAGGTGGAACGAGACCTTCTCGCTATCCCAATTCCCAACGTCAAATGCGTGCGCGATCGCCTCGTAGAATTCCGGCCGACAGTCCGGATAGATGGCATGGTCCCCACTGTGCACGCCGAGAGCGATTACAACGTCTGAATTTTCGCGAAGGGCGACAGATAGAGCATAACCGTAGAGGATTGAAGCAAATATGGCGTTGCGGTTCGGCACAACTGTTTGCTTCATCTGCTCCTCCTCGTAATGACCTTCTGGCACTTCGTAGCCATCTGTGGTCAAAGCGGAGTGGAAAATCCCCATGGCTGAACTGAGATCTGCAATTCGATGTTCGACCTCGATACCGTTTGCAGCAAGGTAGGCAATGTTGGCTTTTGCACGCTCCAATTCGATACTGTGCTTTTGGCCATAATCATAGGACAAACAACTGACCTTGTATCCATCAGCGAGCAACCGCATCAACAGGCCTGTGCTGTCCATGCCACCTGAAAGAGCCATGACCGCCCGCATCAGAGAACCCCCATCCACTTGTGTGTCTGCAGGCTCAAACGCCATCCAGGGCTTTGCTTGACGAGATTTTCGACGACTTGGAAGGATTTACCATTCTCTTCGACCGAATCGGTATCAATGTAACATGGTTGAATGAAATGATGTGTGAAGCCTTGTTTCAAGTCATCATACATGTCGAGATTTTGGCCACAATAGACGACTTTCAATTCATCCCCCTTACGCTGTTTGATGCCTACATTGGGATAGACCTGGTCCTTGGGTGAGACGCAAATCCAATCGATGACTGGATCGACGGGAATCGTCCCGTTGGTTTCAATGGACAGATTGATTCCATGCTCTTTGAGAATAGAGCCGATGGTGGCCAAATCCTGCATGGCAGGTTCCCCACCGGTGAAAATGACACGATCACAATTGTAGGACAGCACTTCGTCGACGATTGACTCAAGGGTGCGTTCCTCAAACGTGAGGAAATCGGTGTCGCACCATTCACATCGCAGATTGCAGTTCCCAAAACGAACGAAGACATGTGGAATGCCCGCATGGAATCCTTCGCCCTGTACGGAATGAAAAATCTCGACGATTGGATACGTCACGGACATATTGTCAACTCCTACTCTCGAATCAATTGCATCAGTTCTGAGCGCGCTTCCGCCTTGTCGAAGAAGACTCCGCGCATGGCAGAAGTGGTCATGATTGCATTTTGCTTTCTGACCCCGCGACATTGCATGCAGCCGTGTGATGCTTCGATGATAACAGCACAACCGAGTGGTGAAAGGTGCTCTTCCAAATCGTCGGCAACATCCTTGGTGATTCGCTCTTGATTTTGCAATCTACGCGCATGAAGATCGACGATTCTCGCCAATTTGCTGATACCGACAATTCGATCGGTGGGGATGTAGGCCACATGGGCACTACCGGTAAATGGCTGGAGGTGGTGCTCACATGTGCTGTGGAATTCAATATCTCGCAGCAACACAATCCCATCGTATCCCTCTCCATTGAAGGTCGAATCGAGCACTTCAGCAGGAGATTGGTGATATCCTGCAAAAATTTCATCCCAGGATTTGATGACGCGTTCCGGTGTGTCAACAAGTCCTTCTCTTGACACGTCTCCTTCGATATACGAAAGCAGCGTTTTGACGGCATTTTCTGCCTCATCTCGTGTAACCATTCAATCCTCTCCGATACGTCCATGTCGAGCATCGATGGCATCCAACTGGTCGAGCATTTTTCGACAGGCTGTTCGAATGGCATCGGCCACACTCACGAATTTCCCTTCGTCTCCAACATGGAGTTTCAAGTCATCCAGCAACTGCTGAGGCACGTCTAAACTGACTTTGGGCATGGCCCGCCGTCACACGAATAGCATTTGAATGTATTCACTGAGTAATACTCCAGTATTACGACAGGGACTCGACCAAATCCTCGCGATTGAATTGCTTTGAGGCCCACCAAATGGCGCCTATCGCATACGCCATCGAAGTCGAAAGCCACAGGAAAATATGGACTGGGTCATAGATTCCCATCAATGCTTCACGCATCGCCAATGTGATGTTGAAGACGGGCAGGACAAACCACCAAGCTTCAATGCCCTGCAAATTGACGAATTGTGCAAACAGTGTAGGTCCGATGAATATCAACACCATTGGCCCTAGGATGCTGCCCGCTTCTCTGACACTGTGTGCACGGACAGCGACGGCCAGTTCGATGGCGACAACGAAGATGGCAAACAAAATCACACTCAGCAACAGCAGCAAAACCCCGGTGGTCGAGATGCTAGGTGCCTCCAACCCGCCACCCGTGAGGAAATTGATTGCGAACAAGAGGCCAGCCATTTGCCCCAACACGCTCACACAGGCGACCGTTGCCACAGCCAACCATTTGCCGAACAGCAAATCAGAACGTGCGGTAGGGGTGCAGAGCAGCGCTTCCATCGTCCCCCTTTCGCGCTCGCCGGCCGTCAGGTCAATCGAGGGCTGAATGGCCGCAGTGGTCGTCCACATCGCCACGACAAGGGGGATGAACATCGCCAATCCCATGGCCGCCAAATCCCCTCCACTGGCAACATCAGCATCCGCCAGATCACCATCCCAGTGAATCGGGTCCCAAGCCTCTGCGTAGGTCAGGTTGTTCTCAGCCAACGTCGCATTGACCACTTCACGCTCCCAAGCCAAGACGGCCTCCAACGTCCTGATTTTCGCTTCGAGAGAAAGTTCATTCGTCGAGTCTGAAAGAATTGCATAATGCCATGACTGCGATGCGTTAGAATCAACCTCTCGTAGGCGGAGAATTGCGTTAATAGGGTCGACTTCACCAGAATTCAACCTTGCAGCATCTGCGCCCGGTTCTGACAATGTTCCTTCAACCTCAAGGTCAGTTTCAATGATAATCAAGTTCCGTCCCTCGAAATGACTACTGAGATCATCGGGGAGCTCGCCCTGCACCTCTAACGTCAATTCGTAAGCCGATAGTTCCGCAGCCTCACCCTGGAGGAATAGAGGGAGAGCAATGAAAATCGCAGGGAAAATCATGAGCGGGACGAGAATCATGGCCAACACTGTGCGCCAATCTCGAACGAAATCAACGAGTTCCTTTTTCGCAACGATGAGTATACGCGAAAGATGCACTCTCGAATCAATCAATCAGAACCACCTCTGCGTGTCAACAGGCGGCGCCATGCACGAGCGATTCGCCCTTCATCCTCGGCCGGGGTCTCTGTTCTAGCAACATCTTCTGTCAGTGCGACATAGGCCTCTTCGAGATCCTCAGTGTCCGTCGATGAAATCAAATCTTGAGGTGCACCATCGGCTCGGATTGTACCATTGTGGATGATGACAATGCGGTCGCAGACCTGCTGTGCTTCAGCCAGATTGTGTGTGCTGTAAATGACAGTCCCACCTTCGTCTCCCAACTTCCGAACCAATTTCCGAACCATGCGTGCACTGGTCACATCCAATCCTCCAGTCGGCTCGTCCAATAGCAGAATTTTCGGGCCATGGGACAATGCTCGCAACAACGCCGTCTTTTGTCGCATACCACGTGAGAAACCTCGGGTTGATCGATGCAAATCATGGTCAAAGTTCAGCAATTTCGCAAATCGTTCCGTCCGAGTCCAAGCCAAGTCATCGTCAATTCCGTTGAGTCGACTATGATATCGAATATTTTCCCATGCGGTCAATCGTGCATACAACCCAGTCGCTTCCGGGACAACACCGACGTGTTCCCTCATTCTGTGGATGTCTACAGCCTGTTCATCAACCACACCTTGCACCGTACCAGATGATGGGTGATACAAACCACAAAGCAGACGGAGTAAGGTGGTTTTACCCGCCCCATTGCCTCCGACAAGTCCGACGACTTCACCGGCATTGAAATCCACCGTCACTGTGGAAAGCGCGGTCACATCAGCGAATGATTTTGTGACATCGGAGACCTTGAGAAGCGCCTCACTCATCTCCTCACCACCTTCTAATCGTAATACTGTAGCAATTCGACGAGAACCCCACCAGTACTCGATGGATGGACGAAGACAATTCGACTGCCGTTGGCCCCTTCAGTTGGTGTTTCATTAATCAGTCGAATTCCTTCAGACTTCAATGTTGATATCAATCGATCAAAACCCAAGTCTACCCTGAACGCAATCTGTTGAATCCCTGGCCCTCTTTTCTCGAGAAAACGGCCGATTGGCGTATCTTCCCCGGTCGGGGCGAGGAGTTCCATTTTCACAGAATCAGACTTGTGTTTTGTTGAGAAAAAGCGAATGTTGACCCCTTGCTCCTCGTTGAGTTCATCGTTACCCTGCTCAAGGCCAATCAAATTCCAAAATTTGCTTCCAGACTCGAGGTCATTCACGGCGATGCCGATATGATCGAGTCGAACATTCCACTTACGCATACAATCACCTAGAACCCACTGGGTGCCATCCAAGTCCCGAATTCAACCTTCATCGCATTCATGATTTCACCCACGCTGCAGTTTGATTTAACCGCCTGTAGGATCAGTGGGAATAGATTCTCATCTGTGGCTGCAGCACTTGTAATCGCAGAAAGTGCAGAAGCAACTTCAGATTCATCACGTTGTTCACGGAGTTCAGCGAGTTTTTTCGCTTGTTGCTCAGCAATCAGTGGATCAATCATTTGCCCCTCAACCTCAGGCTCGCCATCCATTCTTGCGTGGTTGACACCGATGACCTTTCGATTGAATTCTTCAACATCCGTGGTTTGTTTCCACGCAGACTCGTGGATTCTACGCTGTTGGAATCCCGTCTTGAGGGCGGCAAGAGCGCCCCCCATACCATCGATTTCACAAATGAGCGCATAGGCCTCGGATTCGATTTTGTCAGTCAACGCTTCAACATGGTAGGAACCAGCCATCGGATCGACAACATCAGCGACACCGGTCTCCTCGGCTAGAATTTGTTGAGTCCGCAAGGCAATCGTCGCACTCTCATCCGTTGGTAGACCGATTGCTTCGTCGTATGAATTCGTGTGCAGAGACTGGGTTCCACCGAGCACCGCAGACAGGGCCTGATAGGAAACTCTGGCGACATTGTTGAGCGGTTGTTGGGCGGTCAATGTCACCCCTGCAGTTTGAGTATGGAATCGCAGCATGGATGATTTCGGATTCTTTGGCTCATATCGTTCGTTCATGAGTCGATACCAAAGACGCCTTGCAGCTCTGAATTTTGCAACTTCCTCAAAGAAGTCATTGTGGCAGCCGAAGAAAAATGACAATCTCGGAGCAAAGTCATCGATATCCATACCAGTTGACATAGCCGCATCGACGTATGCAAGCGCATTTGAAAGTGTAAATGCCAACTCCTCAACTGCCGTCGCACCGGCTTCACGAATATGATATCCAGAAATGCTGATCGTATTCCAATTGGGGTGCTTCTCGGCACAATATCCAATCAGGTCAGTGATCAAACGCATGCTCTGTTCAGGTGGGAAAACATGTGTGCCTCGGGCGATATATTCTTTGAGAATATCATTTTGAACAGTCCCACGTAGCATTTCGGGCGCCACCCCTTGTTCTTCACCTACCGCGACATACAGCGCCAATAGGATGATTGCAGGACTGTTAATGGTCATCGAAGTCGATACTTGATCCAATTGGATGTCCTTGAACAACGTGCGCATATCGAGTATCGAATCGATGGCGACACCGACACGCCCCACCTCTCCAAAACTGAGTGGATCATCGCTGTCCATGCCCAACTGTGTCGGCAAGTCAAAAGCCACTGAAAGGCCACTTTGCCCACGTCCTAGAAGCGTTCGAAATCGAGCATTGGTCTCTTCAGCAGAACTGAATCCAGCATATTGCCGCATGGTCCAGAAGCGACTTCTGTACATTGTTTCATGCACACCTCTGGTGTAAGGTGGCCGCCCTGGGATTTCACCTTCTACGGTTGAATCATCAGGTCCTGGGATCGGAGAAATGGGCAGACCACCCAGAGTTTCAAACGAATCCTTGCGCAGTCGCAACCTCTCACCTCTAACCGTGACGGGGCGACACGCCCCTTCAATCGTTCCGTGCCGTTGGCTTCAACAGCAACCTTCGTCGCCACAGCCGCCCTTCTCAGCCTCTTCAGGGGCGTGCTCGTGTTCGTGATGGTGGTGTCCACCCGGTCCGTGCACATGACCGTGCGCAATTTCATCATCTGATGCAGCGCGCACATCCATCACTTCAACTTCAAAGTGCAGAGTTTTCCCAGCCATTGGGTTGTTGAAGTCACACCGGACTGTGCTCTCAGTGATGGCAACGATGCGGAGTGGTCCAGCATCCGACATCAACATCATGCCCAAATCAATTGGCATCTCTTCAGGAAACATTTCACGAGGCACCTCTTGGATCAAATCATCGGATGGATGTCCATAGGCGTCCTCAGGCTCCAATGTGAACGAACGTGTATCGCCCACAACTGCGCCCATAATTTCGCGTTCGAATCCGGGTATCATTCCTCTGTGACCCACTAGGAATGTCAGTGGGTCCCCATTTCGACTGGAGTCGAATTCTTCACCACTATCTGGGAATGTTCCAGTATAGTGTACACTTGCAACCATATTATCTGCTATTGTTGTCATTTTATCACCTTCTTGTTGTTAACGAGTCGATCAGTTTGGTAATTCTTGCTGAACACCCTTCGCTGATAATTCCATCAGCGACTTTCCCCTCGAGGAATTCCTTTGCATCTGAAACGCCCTGGCGCTCTCCCTTGGCCCAAGTTTGGCCCAAAATATTGGATCGATGTTCTTCCTCGACATTTTCTTCGTCGAGGATTTTCCTAACATCATACTTGAATTCCATATACTTGCCACGGTGGAGTTTCTGAACTCGCTTTGTAGGTCCCTGCGGCTTGTTTCGCTTGTTAAAGCGACCACCTTTTCGCGGTGCAGGCCGACGCTGTGGCTGATTCTTCTTGAATGGGTTCGACGGCTCGGCCTTGCTTGCGGAGGCTTCAGTGCGAGTGGATTGCGCCTCCTTTGCTTTGGCCCGACTTGCTTCAATGAGCTCACGTGCCCGCTCATCTGTCTTATTCTGAGCATCGGTTTTTGTGGCTTCTTTCTGCTTCCGTAGCCCCACACTTTTGCTTTCTCGTTCTGGCGCCTTAGCAGGTGCTGCAGGCGCCTTTGCGACAGATTTGTTCGCCCCTGAAGGTGCGACTGGGGCTGCTTTCTTTGGTTGGCCAGGAGGAGCAGGAGGTCCGCGTGGTGGGCGTGAATTACCACGACGATTTTGCTTAGGAGCACGTGGATTTGGCTGAGAGGTAGACTTTCTAGGGTTCTTGTTGAATGGATTTGACGGTTCGTCATTCGACCCCAAGTTTCTCTGCCTCCGGCCGGACCTCAAGCCCACCTGCCATAAGGGTTGGCTTGTTGAATTTGGTTCAGTTCCACAGAATGGGTGTCTCGTCTGTACGCAAATCTTGTCGTACACCAGAATGATCCAATGCAGTCGGATTGCCCCACAGTAACTGAAGCCTACCGAGTGTTGCAATCATGCTTCCATTGTCAATGCAGAGGAATTTTTCAGGCACATGTGATGTGGCACCACGACCCAAAGACATCAACTCACACATGTTTCGCAATCTTTCGTTACATGCGACGCCTCCGCCAAGCAATAATTCAGATTTACCAGCATGGGCCATGGCGCGCTCTGCCACCTCGACACAGGCCGCGAAGGTATGCTCTTGAAGGGACCAACAAACAGCGGGCAAAGGAACGCCTTTTTCGACCAGATTAATGGCGGCATTCAGAATACCAGAGAAGGCTTTATGCATCCCTTGAACGGCATACGGTAACTCCAAACCCTCTAGACTAGAATTGGGGTTTTCACTTAACCACTCAAGCGCTAACTTCTCAATTTTCGGCCCACCGGGGAATGGGATCCCCTGTTCTCTTGCGAACTTGTCCAACATGTTCCCGATGCCAATATCCAGAGTTTCCCCCAATACTCGATAACGTCCATCTAGTCTTGCGATGACCTGAGTATTCCCTCCACTAGCGTAGAGCAAAACTGGGTCATCACAGTCGCAGCGCTCTCTTCCGACTTCAATATGAGCCACACAGTGATTGACACCTACCAGTGGCACATCCATTTGCGTGGCCAGAGAACGAGCGACTGAAGCCCCAATACGCAAGCAAGGACCGAGGCCAGGACCTTGTGAATATGCAATTGCTTTGACTTCCGAAACGTCCACTTCATTGTCCAATAGTTCGCGAAGGATTCGACCCGCATGCTCAGCGTGATGGTCGGCTGCCTCACGTGGATGGATTCCACCCTCAACAGGTCGCACGAAGGCGGATACGGACTTACCAGGCACACCCAAACCATCTACCCAACCGATCGAAAATGTATGCGCAGTCGACTCAATCCCGAGTACCACACCACCAACATCTCGAGAGCGATTCGCCTCGCACGAAGGTTCGCGAGTCTCGATAACCATGCATGTGCGAATGGGCACACCCTTTCAAGCCTGATGACCTACGGATATTCATGGCTCAGGAGGGAAGCAGGCATATTTTCGTCAATGCAGGCCCCATTGCGCACTTTGCAACGGGCGATTTGAGGAAACCCTTGGTGGGCCAAGATATGTCCTCCGAGGAGCAGATCCTTCCAGCAGGGTATGGATTTGTGATTGAATCTGGTCGATTTACTGAAATTGCTCCTTCAGAAGACATCCTTTCAGAGTACGGCCAAAATTCAGTGAAATACAATCTATCTGGCAAGGCCATAATTCCCGGTTTCGTAGATGCCCACACCCACCTGCTTTGGGATGGCGACCGGTCAAGGGAAATGCGGATGAGACAACAAGGGATGAGTTATGCAGAAATCGCTGAAGCAGGCGGAGGTATACGCTATACTGTAGCCCAAACCAGAGGGAGTGAAAACCTCCTTGACATTGGTCGCACTCGAATGCAAAGTGCTCTAGGTCACGGCACGACAGCGATTGAAGTCAAATCTGGATATGGACTAGATACGGAAAGCGAGCTCAAGTTATTGCAACTATACAGCGACCTTCAACAAGAATCTGAACATCTCCGTATGAGTTTGACTTGGATGGGTGCGCATGACATTCCACACGGCCTCAAGCGCTCAGAATATGTTGAACAGATAATGTCTGAACAAATGCCTGCGGTCATTGAACAAGGGATTGCAACATCTGCAGATGTGTTCTGCGAACCTGGTTGGTTCACATTGGAAGATACTGAAGAAATTTGCAAAGAAGCAAAACGCGCAGGTTTGGCCATCCGACTACATGTTGATGAATTTGCAAATGGCGAAGGCTTGGAGTTGGCTGCTGAACTTGGGGCTGTGACCGCCGATCACGCCATCCACTCAAGCGATGATGCTCGAGCCTCCGCAGCAGAGGCAGGCACACTCCAGGGATTTCTTCCAGGAACTCCGTATGTGATGGGGTCGGAGCATTGGCCACCAATCCAAAGGTGTATTGATGAAGAATGGCCGTGGACGATTGCAACGGATTTCAACCCGAATTGTAAATCTCTCTCAATTCCAATGGCCGGCTCACTCGTCACTCACAGGCTGAAAATTGATCCGCTTGCAGCACTGGCTGCTGTCACTCGAAATCCAGCTACAGCATTGAACACAGGGACAGACAGTTTGCAAGGCATCATCACAGAGGGGGCAATTGCCAACTTCAGTCAATTGAACTCAGAAGTCGTCGAGTCATGGTGCCAATCTCCAGGGCACAGCCCAATCATGGAAACTTGGACTTTATGAATAAACAACATTGGAGTTTTGTTAAACCTAAACATAAATAACAATCTGAATCACTGTTATCATTATTTCATAATTGCACATTGAGAGGCAAAATATGATCTCGGGTTCTAGGACAACCCATTTGCAGCACATCATCAGTGCCGATAATCCATGTTATCAGCCCTCGAATCGCTGTCTACTTTCTCTAATGGCTCGCAGTACCTCATTTGGGATCCAGAATGATGATTTTTTACGAATTGCACCCTTCTACCCTAGGGTGTGGGCATCAAAAGCTGGTTTTTCAATCGGAGTGGGCCCGGCCAGATTTGAACTGGCGATCTTCGCCATGTCAAGGCGACGTCA
>CAZXVR010000034.1:0-13873 GCA_964644485.1 uncultured Candidatus Poseidoniales archaeon
AGCCCTCGGTTGACCAAATGCATCAAAGAACGCCGCCCGTAGGGCGGCATATGCGCGTTTTTGTGACAGGTGGTGCCGGTTTCATCGGCTCGCATGTTTGCGAAAGATTGCTGCACCATGGCGCGGAAGTCGTCGTTTTCGATGATTTCTCAACTGGCAGCACCCGAATTCGTGGCGCAACCATCGTTGAAGGAGACGTGAGAAACTTCAACCATGTTCTTTCAGCAATGTCTGGATGCACACATGTCGCACACCTCGCAGCGCTGGCCTCCGTCCCCGCATCGATTGCAAACCCCGAACTATCGGAAGCCGTCAACCTTCGTGGAACGCTGAATGTGATTGAAGCCGCCCATCAGGTGGGGGTGAAACGCATCGTGTTCTCCAGCACCGCAGCAGTGTATGGAAACGCCACTGAATTGCCCGTGACTGAATCTACAGTTACTCAATGCCAATCACCCTACGCGGAAGACAAGTTGGCGGCAGAAATCGCGGTTTTGAATTCCGGAATCGAGACGATCTCACTACGTTACTTCAACGTCCATGGGCCTGGACAAGATCCGAATGGTGCATACGCCGCCGTCATTCCAGCATTCATCATGGACATGATGCACTATCATCAACCCACGATTTTTGGTAATGGAGAAGCGACCCGTGATTTTGTCAGCGTCAACGATGTTGCTAAACTCAATCTTCAGGCGTTAATTACTGAAAATGACGCAGCAATCGGCGAGGTATACAATGTCGCCTCGGGATCCAGTATGTCTGTGATGGAACTGTTCACTACACTTCGAGATATATTGTCGGAGAAGGTGCCCGCAATTGGACATCTTGAACCGGTGATGGGATCACCTCGCGATGGCGACATCCTCCATTCTTCGGCTTCAATCGAGAAAGCCAGAACGCTTCTTGGATTCAATCCAGAGACGAATCATCATCGATCTCTGGCGGCAACGGTGGAGGCGTATTGGGATCAGCGCGTGTAGACGCTTGTGGGAAATCGCCACCTTCACCGAAATCATGGCCCTTTGCGACCAAATCACCCAATTTTTCAACACCGGCTTCAATGAGTTCAGGGTCCGCTTTCTCGGCGGCTTCCCACGCTTCCTGTGATTTGAGATCGCGTGCGACATTTGCTTCCTGCACCAATTTTTCACCTTCGGTCAATTCACCTTCAATCCCTTCGAACTCGGGTCGGGGCGTCATGGCATCTATTCTTGGCATCCTCGAATCGATGGTATCGGCACCTGATCCTTCCGCAGGTCCACGCGGGTCTTCACCACGTGTCGTGTAAACGACTCGTCCCCACTTGTCTCTCTCCTTGGAAAGTGTCCCACCTTCCTGTGGTCGCATGAGAACATCCAGTACGTCAGCTCCTCCAGGCATGCCGAGGACCCGTGACGCAATCCCCCTCCCTTCTTGCTGTAATAGATAGGCGACATCTAGACCGTCTAGTAACGCGTCTCGAATGTGCCTGTAGCGTCGATTTCCAGATATGCGTCCGAAGAAAACTCCGACAAAAAAGGCAAACAACAGTGTCGCAATAGATTCCAATTCAGATAGAGGAAGTTCGAACAGGAATAGCAAACCCAAAGCGAGGATTAAACCGGTTGGTACCCACAAAACAATTCGCCGCAAAACCAGGTCCTTTCGAAACCTTTCCATCTCGTCAGAACTGAGCGGAGCCGCTCCAACCCAGATCAATTCGTCACTGGTCACGAAGGGTCCTAGGAGAGGTCTGCGTTGAAGGCTTCTATCCAATTGTTCTCATTTTTGGCGGTTATTGGACGAGCTTTGAGTTTCAAATCTGGAATTTTTGGTATTTTTCTTGAAGGCCGCTCAGAGATCACGGGAACAGTGATGCTGCGTGAAATGTCATCGGTCCCACTGACCAATACGGAATCCTGAACGGACACATTAGAGGTACGTGGCTCAAGTGCCAAACGGTGTAACAAATCCGACATAGTGCGTTGCATTTCCCGACTTTGTTCAGCGAAGGCTTCAGTCAACCGCCCACTCTCATCTGCAAGTTTTCGTTGTGCTTGATGCGCTTGAGACGATTGCGTCCCTAGCACTTGTTGCATTGTATGAATCATCTCGTTCCAACGATGATTGACATCGTCGGTTCGTTCTTGAAATTGAATGAGCATTTGTTCTTGGGCCTCGATCAATCGGTGGGCTTCCTCCATCGCACGCGCCTGCGCCTGCAAGGTTTCTCGTTGACTCTCAATCAGTTTACGCGCTTCAGGCGCCCCCACCGAATCCCGTCGTTCTAATTCTGAAACAGCAGCCAAGAGTTCATGATGCTGTACACGTAAGCTGTGATCCATTTTTCCAATTCTTGTACTCGCATCTTTCAGTCTCAAATATTGGCCATTGATAACGTGCCTCAACCGTCGTTTTTCAGCACCGTTCCTCGGCAATTCAAACAACAGTACTACATAGGTACCAACAATGGCGCCAAGTGTCGGTTCTCCGAGAATAATTGTTAACCATACTCCGGCCGCGAGGCCCGCTAAGACAGATACAAGTCGTGACATCCCAATCAATTTGTTCTGACACTGGACCCATATAGTCCAAAATGTGGGGTGGCCCGGGGCCCCAGCATCAACCTAGGATGAATTCGTTCTCGTCTACTTCGATTACGTTGCCTTGTTCAAGCAGCCATTCAAGGGCCTCTACCAATTCTTCAGAATCGATTCCACGAGGAACTAGAGCAATCCCCAGTGCTTCAAGAGTGATTGGAGATTCTCCTTCCGCCGCTTTCTGTTCAAGGTGCAACAAAATCGCCTGTGCGCAGACCGCTAGGAGTGGGTCATCTCCGACCTCGTCGGATAGATAATTGAGATGAGCTGAAGCGGGGTGTAATTCCCAATCGTCGTCGACCACTTCCACCTCTTCCGAGGATTCCGTCGGTCCAAATGCGTCGAATAGATTGTATTGCCGTGTACCTCCCTCATCGAGGTCAATGTCACGTCCGATACGGTTTGCCAAGGCCTCCAATCGGGCGATTCGCTGTTCTAGGCGCATTTTTTCTCGGCCGAGATTCGCCTCGACAATTTTCATTTCTTCATTGGCCCGTTCAATCAACCAGTTGTTCATGTCCCAATCTGGATCGAGCCGAAGCATGGTATCCCACAGTCGTTGCAACTCATCGGGTAGAGTCGAAGCATCCAACCGGGGGCGCTCATCATGATCGGAAGGGTTTCCAGACATCTTCGTGAACGGTGTAATGACGGTAAATGAAGAGTTCGTTTAGTCACTGACTTCTTTGAGTGGAGAAAGGGATGCACTCATTCATGTAGGGGGAACGATTGGCAAGCCTCATGACGTCCTACACATTGGCTCTCCTACCCGGCGACGGGATTGGCCGAGACGTCATGATTGAGGCCGAGAAAATCCTCGACGTTATCGAACAACTGACCCCCCTATCTTTCTCGATTAACAAGATTCCTTGTGGAGGTGAGCACTACCTTGAAACCGGTGAAGAATGGCCAGAGGGCAGCTTTGAGTTCTGTCGAGATGAGGCAGATGCCATCCTCCTCGGAGCCGTCGGCTGGCCAGGTGCGATGACCGAGGATGGGGATTTGGCAGGTGGCTCAGTAATCCTTGGATTACGTAGCGGATTGGATC
Source organism: uncultured Candidatus Poseidoniales archaeon (assembly GCA_964644485.1). Lineage (GTDB taxonomy): Archaea > Thermoplasmatota > Poseidoniia > Poseidoniales > Thalassarchaeaceae > MGIIb-P. The sequence goes on from CAZXVR010000034.1 coordinate 3,631, forward strand.
TCTATGCGAATGTGCGCCCCATCCGATTGTATGAGGGCATTCGACACAAGATTCACGGCGAATTCAAGCAAGTATGGGAACCGGGTATGGTTGACATGATCATCATTCGTGAGAATACCGAAGGCCTGTATCATTCACTCCTCCGGCGCTCCGCTGACAAAGCTCAGGGCCGAGAGGCATGGGAGCCCAGTGAGATGGAATTCCCCGGACTTGAGGGAGAGGTCGCTTGGGATCCCCGCCCCATCTCACGTAGTGGTAGCGAACGAGTCATTCGATACGCGTTTGAAGTGGCTCAACGCCGCAACGGGGCACCAGGAGACGGGAAGACTCGCGTCACATGTGTCGACAAATCAAACGTCACACGCGGCTGTCAACTTTTCAATCAGATTTACCATGAAATCGCCGAAAATTATCCTGAAACGGATACAGATCATGCCTACATCGATGCATTCTGTATGTGGGCGGTTCGAAATCCGGAGTGGTTCGATGTTGTTGTGACACCCAACATGTTTGGTGACATCAGTACTGATCTTGCCAGTGTACTACAGGGTGGCATGGGCATTGCAGCCAGCGCCAATCTAGGAGATGGGCATGGCATGTTTGAACCAGTTCACGGTTCCGCACCCAAGTACGCGGGTCAAAACACAACCAATCCAATGGCGATGATTAACAGTGTTTCACTCATGTTCGATTGGTTGGGTGAAACCAATGGAGATGCTGATTGCAAAGCCGTGGCTGATTTCATCGACATGGCGGTCTCAAAGACGATGATGGGTGACACATTGACCTATGATTTGGGTGGAGATTCAGGAACCAGCGAGGTTGGAGATAAAATCGCAGGCGTTCTAGAATCCCTCCTGCGCAAGCACTTCGCAGTTGCGTGAATCATTCAGAAGATCCGTTCTTTGCCCTCTCATTTCGCATGGCTTCTTCAAACTCAGCCCAGAGTTCTTTTTCGACCTCTGCTCGAATCACAGGGGCCATCTCTTCGACAACTTGTTGCCGAATTTGATCACGGATAGCCACCGCCACCTCACCAACAATTTCCTGTTCGAGTTCAGCACGTAGCTTCTCTCGGATTTCTTCGATGTTTACACCGGCTTGAGGAAAGCCATCGAGGAACCCCTCCTCTTGACGATGAATCAGACGCGCACGCTCATCGGCCAAAAGTTCGATGTGTTGTTCAATCCGTTGAACAACTTCCAAATTCCATTCAGAGTGGGGGTCGGGTAAACGACCCTGACTGATCAATTGCTGCAACAATTGTACACTTCGAACCCGAACAGGGTCGCCGGCGAGGTAATCTGCAGAACCAGTTACAAACGAAAGAATAGCTTCAACAAACTCCCCCTCTGGAATATCCGAACCACAGCCTGGACATTCTGTGACCAGATCATCTTCGACACGTCTTTTCGATGCTTTACCATCGGCGTCTTTCTTTGATTTTCTTCGGACCGGTTTTTTTGGACCATCGAGATCAAATGAAACCTGAGAAGACAGAAAAGCATCTCCTTCACGGAGTAGCCGTTCTTGCTCTTCTGACATCTTTCTCATCGCGAGGTCGTTTTCTCTATGCAAAAGGGTTCTCCCGAATCCTGCGCCAATAAGCCGCATTTTGCCGCTTCATTCGAATCTCCGAAGAATGACTTCGATGACGTCTTGCAAATTCGCTTCATTATCCCAATTGCCATTCTCCGAAACAGATTCTCGCATCAAACATTCAAGAAGAATTGAAACACATCGAGTCAATTCGTCGACGATGGTCACCGTTGCGGTTCGTGCTGTTCGCGATAATGGATTCAAATCGATGACGCAAACGGTTTTCCCCATCGCGATTAGGGCCTCACATCTGTCACCATCTTCCAAGGGCACAAGAATCGTGTCTGCAGACAAAATTCCATCTGAGTGACAATTGGCTCGCGGCCCCTCAAGGTTGGGAATCCTTCCGTCGGGATTCCCTCCCAGAATTTCTACATTGGATATTTGGTTCACCAGTTCTGGATACAATTCTACCGCTTGTTGTCGTTGTGCTTGAAGTGCTGAAAGCAATGCTTCCATTCTTTCAGGTGTACGATAGTAGATGTTGACCTCAATCGGACAGTTCAGGACGGCTGCGCAGGCGATTAATTGTGGGCCCGCAAGAGCGACGGTATTGCCATTGACCGATATCACACATCTCTTTGATGATTGAAGTCTAGCAGCGGTTTCAGTGATGGCCATTATTGCAGGTTCACAAGTTTCCTCCCCCAGCAGATAATCGAAAGCCTCCCCACGCCCATGAGCAATCAATGCAGAATCTGCCAACATGCCCGCAGCAGCGGCATCGGTCAACATTTTCCGAGCCATCAATGAAGCATATCGCGGATGCGATTCGGGGACTTCGCCCATTCTTTCACACCCCTTCAAAGATACAGGTTAGATCAAGAGGGGGTGCAGCGCGATGCAGACCCGATGTCGAGATTACATCAACCTTGGAACTCTGCCATGCTTCTAGATCTTCAAACAGAATATTGCCACTGGCCTCAATGGTTACATATCCTCGCAATCCCCTAGTTTGGATGTCTAGTGCAGCATCTCGAGAAAGTTCTGGGCCCATATTGTCTAGCATGATGTTGAGGCGCATTCCTTCGTCATCATCCAACATTCGCTCAGCCCACGCTTCAGCAGCCGCGAGCGCTTCGTCTAGAGTGCGAACCTCTACGGTAACAAATGCCCCAATCGAGTCTTTTGGTACATCGCGTAGAACTTTCCGGATTCGTGCTGGACCAACATCCCCTTCCTCAGCTGCGGAAGCCAGGTCATTTTCCTTGAGCATCAATGCATCAGCCCTGTGAATACGATGTGTCAACCCACCACCGACGGCGACGGCTGCTTTGTCCAGAATACCCCAGCCCGTCTTGCGAGTAGCCGCCAACGGAATCTGTGATTTTGACACCCAACGGGCAGTATTGGTGGCGATACCACTGAGTCGCCCTAGAATGTTGAGAATGATTCGTTCACAAACCAAAATTTGGTGCCGGCCTCCTTCGATCGTGAGAATACAATCTCCAGAATCAATCCTCGAACCCTCTCCAACGGTCCATGTAAATCGTGCGTCAGGCATCCATTCTCTGAGCAAAATATCGGCGACATACAACCCAGCGAGCGTCCCTTTTTCTCGGGACCGAATCTCAGCCTTTGTTCGTCGATTCCCTCCTTGAATCGGTTCGAAAACCCCTTCATCAGCCATCATTGTAGCAATCCATCTTCGAGCGCTATTGGTGAACCATTCAGTAGGCCCATCATCAGTGATCAATTTCAGTCTACGGTCCTGAGGAGGGCTCATTTTGTCAACATGTTCGACCGTTTCGGCCAGAACGTCATCGACGCCATTCGCCGCAGCAATCGGCGATTCATCATCAGGTGACACTGCATCGCCGAGTCGGGGGGGGGTTTTCACCCTCTCGGCTGACGAAAATCACCTGATTTTCGCTTTCGCCGACTTCATGACCCCCACACCACTCCGCTAGAGTATGCGGCGTGTAGGTGTGGTGGGCGATGGCCTGAGTGGCCTACTCGCCGGCCTTGGCGCTACGAGCAAAGGCACCGAGGCCGCGATATTCGGCCACTCTGAGCCAATTGGGGGTCTCGCATCACCAGTGCACCCGAATGCGGATTGGTTGTTTGATCGAATTCCACTGTTCTGGCGGGTAGGAGGTACAGTGGACATGATGTTGCGCAGGTTGAAGGTGCCAATGAGAACCCGCAAAGTGCCTCTTTCTAGAATGGCAGTTGTTCGTGACGACAAGCGTCATTCTCTTCCAAAAAGATCCAGCATTTTTCGTCTAACTAGGGGCACCATGAACCCAGCATGGGTATCACTGATTAAAGCCGCAAGAAACGGCGACATTTCTCAGATTGAGGGGTTTGAAAAAGATGCAGCAACCCTTCTCTCAATTCTTTGGAGCTTCAACCCAAATCCAGACCCTGAAGCAATTCTCAACCTCGGCTGGAAACAACATGCCAAGGTGGCTCTCGATGGATGGGTAGGAGCAAGTGGACGCCTCATCGCAGCATGTATGCAAACCGACATCACATTCCACATGGATGGTCCGGTGACCGGGTTCCGACGGAAGGCAGATGGCTCGATTGACGGGGTCAAGCGCAAAGGAAGGGTCCTCCCTGTCGACGCAGTAATCCAAGCTTATCCATCACGAACTCCCCCAGACGGCAATAGGATACTCCATGGGCGGTATCTTGGGTTAGAGGGAAATTTCCTTCTCCCTCACGTCGTATTGTGGGATGCCGATCGAGAGGTTCTTCTCGTCGATCTCGGTTCATTGATGCCCGAACGAGTACCGAGCAAATATCCAAAGACATGGGCATCACTTTTCCATTGTATTGCATTTGGTGATTACAGTACATCCGCTGAACGAATCGAAGGCTTGCTCGACTCGCAGTGCTCAGGATGGCGTGGTGCAATTGCTGTGGATTATACCTTGGACAATTTGCGAATGCCACACCCATTCGATTTCGAATTCAAGAATGGCATTTACTATGCCAACGTCGAAAACGCCTTTGAAATCGGCAAGAAAGCAGCCTAGCTCTGGATCGCATCTAGGCTCGCTTCTGCAGCAGCGAGGCAGGCCAACAAATCATCCATGGTCGATTGCAAAGTGGCGATACTGTTAGCGGAGACACCAACGACTAGTTCGGCCAATCCATTCTCGAGGTTGGTGACATTAGCGGTAAACATTCCAGGGTCATCCGCTTCGATTGCAGACAGTAGCGCTTGAGCTTTTTCTGCATCTCCAATCCAGCGGGCTTCGCAGGACGCCATGCCACTCCGATGCAGAACTCATTCATGGCGCCATCGGTCGCAACCCCAATCACCCTTCACGACAGCCGACAGGTTATGGGGGGGGTGTTAGACTGGTATGACCAGAACGCTCGTGCTCTTCCCTGGCGAATTGAGAAAGTCACACCGTGGGAATCCCTCCTCGCTGAAATTATTCTTCAGCAAACCCGGATGGAAACAGGTTTACCATATTGGGAGAAGATCAGAAAGGCATATCCAACCCCCGCTGCGCTTGCAGCAGACACCGAAGAAAATCTCCTCCGTCTTTGGCAAGGTTGTGGATACTACGCACGCGCGAGGAACCTGTACAAATTGGCCACCACACTCGATGGAGACGAACTCCCCCAATCATACGATGATTTGTTAAAATTGCCAGGAGTTGGCCCATACACTGCAGCTGCCATCGCCTCGATGTCATTTGGAGAACCGGTCGCTTGCGTCGATGGCAATGTTCGCCGGGTAATTTCACGCCTTCGAGCAGAGCACTTGAGTGATGCAGATCTACAGGTCGAAGCAAACGCTTTGCTCAACCACGATCGCCCAGGAGATTGGAATCAAGCGATGATGGAAATCGGCTCTCTAGTATGCACTCCACGGAATCCGGATTGCCCAAATTGTCCTCTTGAGTCCACGTGTATCGCCACTCGCTCATCAAATCCAATGCAATGGCCTCTTCGGCGTTCGACCAAACAATCCCATGTCGATGCAACCGCCCTAGTTGTGTCGGGGGATGACGGCTTCTTGCTGGAAACCCGTGAAGGACGCACACTTGGGGGTTTGTGGGGCCTGCCTTATGCAGAAGGCGAGGATGCCACATCGGTATTATTGAAGGGTCGAAAGGTCAAGAAAATCGGCCACGTTCGCCACGATTTTACCCACAAGCGGTTGAATATCACCGTCTACATTTCCAGCGCTAGAGATGACGACGAACTTAGAAATCCGTCCTCAGTCCCAATGGCGACTTTGGACCGAAAGGTCCTCAATTTTCTCAGGGGATATTTAGGCGAACAGTCTTGAGAGAAAGCGGACACCCCAGACCGTGGCCGAAGAACAGGTATTGGAGGGACTTCCTCCTGAGGACACAGCGGTGTTTCAAAATTCAGGCGCCACAATCACCCTCCCCAGCCAGACTCCCCTACCACCCCGTGCGATGTTTGCTGCCCTCCTCGCCATTCTGGCAGCCTCCGCAGGGTTCTATGTCGGAATGGATTATCTTGACGGAGATACCGGGATGTATACACATCGCCAATTGATTTTCACCCAATCCGTGGGTGCACCAAATGAGTCAGCGGTATTGACAGGCATCCTTCTCGACAGCGATGGTGAACCGTTGAACAATTTCACGCTAGAAGGGCACCTTGCATTTCGCCGGAATGCTTACGCCAACACTTCAGAAGATGGGAGTTTCCGAATGGAAGGGTTGGACCCGGGACAAATGACACTTGATATCGCATCCCCTGAGGGGGACCGCTTCACTAATCTCATCTTGCTCAATGCACCAGCTGCGTTCGAGCCCTACGGTTTTACCCACCTCGTCATCGAATGGCCAAGTGAGTCCGAATTTGAAAATGGGCAAGAGTTGTCTGTGGGTGGAAATTGGATCGATTTGAGTGACTCCCAACGGGAGAATAGCACACAACCGTATGACCAAACTGCGGCTGCAATGTACGATATGTTCGGCACTGGATTCATCGGTCTCAGTTTCATCACACTAGCCATCGCTGCGATTGGAGTCAAAAACAAGAATACTGGATTAATTCGCACGGCCACAGTCACCGGATTCTTTTCCATGGGTCATTTCTATGTCTCATGCGGATTCGGGTTGATTGGCTTCTTACTCACATTGTCTCTGATACAACGTGAATAGTTTCCACATCATGGTAGAATACTTCCGGATATCGAAAATCTGCTATATTGGACAATAAAACGACATTTCTAGGGCAGTAGATTATAGTCCACATAGAACTGTTCGCTGTTTGGCAGAGAACATCGGCAATCCTCCGCTCCTTACAGCTTCAAGACAAAACGGATGTCACACCGTCTCGTCTGTGTCGATGTTCTTAGCCCCCGAAATCAATGATTTCAGACATGTAGTGTTGCTTCGACACGCCTATACCAAGCCATGCCGTTTTCATGATCTTCAAGTTGCGAAAACTGAGGGAACGGTGAAATTGATCGCATGTATCCAAATGCAGCCAAATCCACAATATCAGGGGATTCACCTCCAAAGAACGGCGCCCCCCCAAATTCATCGGTAAATTCAGTGAGTAAATCGTGCCAGAGTTGTTTGGGCTTTCGCCCATCCTTCTTGACACGGGTTCTGGCGATGATCCCCCACATGATTGGGAACCCAGCCCAAGCATAGAGGCGTTTGGACAAGAACCCGAAAGTTTCCAATTTCGACACGCGAGTAGTGGTTTTCAGTGCCGAAGATAGACTGCCATAGAGGATTGGAACAGTCGCCTTGGATAGTTTCGTATCCGCCCATTCAAGCCATTCATCCCTTCGAGATTCATTTTCTGAAGCCCAGAGTTTTCCTTCGTTGTAAGTCGAATCAATGTGTTTCATGATGGGCGTAGAATCCACCACAATTTCGCCATTGGATTCTGTCCAAACTGGAACCTTCCCCCAATCACCAGCGAATTTGAGTTCTTTTTTTGTCTTCATTGCGTTGACTTGCACTTTTTGATAATCGATATCGAGATGTTCTGCAATACTGCGAACCTTCCAACAAAATGGGCAGGTATGAAGCATATGCATTTTTGGAATAGTCATCAAATCAACTCACATACACATGGGGTATTCTTCTTGCATTGGCGGCAGGAACAAGTCCTCACACGTCCTGTTCACGGTCGACAAAGAGAGCGTGCTTCGATCGTCGAGGAACACACTGACCGGCAAGGTGCTCACGGGGCTTGGAACGTAATCGTCACCGGTTTGTGTGATCACCAAGATCAAACTGTCACCGGCTTCAACGACAACATCCATGGCAAAGAATTCCATTTGGGCAAGTACCGTTTCGCCGGGAACCAATACTCGCCCATCCTTTCCACCATCAGAGAATCGCAAGTCCATTACAGCATGTCCAAGATGTGCACCATCGCTACCACGCTGCATTTCAACAAACAGATGGCCACTGGTTGCTGGAGGTATTACAGAAATTCTAGCACCGATATGAAGTGTAGGCATACCAATGATTCTGAAATCTTCTTCCATGGTTCCACAATCAAGAATGGTCTGACTGGTGGTTGTTACCGTATCACTTCCAGATGTAATTTCACATTCATCGAGGGTCATGATATTCCATTCTGTGTCGAGTGGGGGGTAGGTCCCCTCGACTCGCCAACCACCCAAGTCGTCCTGGATCTCAGCGATCAGGCGTGGTTGAGGCCCCACATCTCTCAAGTAGAAATCAAACCATTCAAGCAAGTCATCAGCCCAGTCCCAACGCAGTGACCAAGGGAATCCAATTCCTCCATCGTGACCATCAGGACGGTCCGGATAATCATGTGTCCATTGTCCATACAGTCCTTTGACGTCAAAGCCATTGTCAATTGCAATTTGGTGTGTGGGGAACGCCATGTGCGGGTCGACGTTCCAATCTTGCATTCCGTGAATGATGTAGATGGATCCGTTGTAATTCTCCATGGCCCTGTCAAGGAAATATCGCTCTTCCCAATAATCGGACCCGGTCCATGACAAATCATCACCGGAAAGATAGGCTCCAACACCCGCGTAGTAACCTTCAGCATATCCTTCGCAAGCATTCTCGGCATCTCCTAAATCACCATCCAATCCAAAGGAACCGTAAACGCCGTTGTGCATGATGGCGCCACGTGCTTCCATACTGCCGTTACGCCACATCAATTCATGAACGCCAATCAATCCAGACATCGGCACAATAGTAGCCAGATGCTCCGAACCCGATGCTGCCGCATTCCAGGGGGTGGAACCATCGTAGGATTTTCCAATCGCACCAACTTTTCCATTTGACCAGGACTGTTGGCCCAACCAATCGACAGCCGCTTTGATGCCTTCCATTTCATCATGGCCCATGAGATCCATACAGTGGTTGGATTCTCCAGTCCCAAAGACAGAGACCTGAGCCACACCAAAGCCGTGAGGTACGAAATTCTCAATCAGGAATCGACCGAGGCGATCTGCGGGTGTGAGGGCATCCACATCACCATCGTTGTAGTACGGGCCAATTTCTGCAATCACAGGAACTTTGCATTCATCGCTAAGGTTGGATGCTGAAAAATCACAACCCTCAATCTCAGGCAACCAGAGTCCGAGATGTACTTCTGCACTTCCAGTCAACCCAGCCCCACCATCTGCAGCTGTAATCGCAGGGACATCGACAAAAATAGATTGAACAGTAGAGATGTTGTAACTTCCATTCCAAGAGACCCGGCTGAACACGTCACCGTTATCGTAGAGTTTCCCAGATCTTTCTTCGACAGGTGGCAACCAATGACTGCTGCTGGCATCATCCCCACCAATCATTCCATGTGGAATCCCGACGGTTGCTGCGAGGACCAGAAACAACACGACAATAGCGACGGTCGCCCCCATCGCTCCGTTGAGCTGACGCTTCTCGCGCTGCTCATCAGCAGGCCCCTCATCGAAGAGTTCCGCCTCAAACACGTCATCTGACACGGCCTACGGCCGTGCACATCTCGCCTTCAAGGTTCGCGAGTCACAAATCCCGATGTGTAGTGGATTATCAATGCGCATGACCGAGGTCGAGTGCATTTGCGATCAGTAGCAAAACGACAAGAATTGCAACACCAATCAATACGTTAGCCATCGCTTTCTTTCCTGTTTCCGGATTGTGAATGTCAGGGAGAGTATCGACTGTCGCCACATACAGGAACGTTCCTGCAGAGAATAGCATTGCTAGACCAATCATGTGCGTTTCAAGTTCTGCCAGGGCTAAACCGGCGATGATAATCATCACAGGTGTGGCCAATGAAAAGATGACAACATCGCGGATGGAATCCTTCCGATCATCTCTCTCATGCGCAGAAAAGACACCCAAACTGAATGCAGCTGGTCCCTTGTGAATCAAGACGGCTAGCAATACAGTCACAGTCAAGGCAAAGTCGGCAGTTGCCGCAGCAGCGCCAATGGCAACTCCATCTGTGGCAGCATGCAATGTTAGTCCAAACACCAGCAACCCACCAGCAGCTGCGTGATGTATGTGTTCGTGCCCGTGTTCGTGATCGTGATCATGATGTTCTTCATGAACGGCGTGACCAATTCCTGAACCTTCAAGGACAAACATCAGGAGGAAGCCGGCCATAATTGCACCACCCATCAACAACCCACTTACGTGGCCATCATGGGATTCTTCTTCATGACCCTCTTCGCCATGTTCATGGCCTCCAATCAATCCTTCAATTT
>CAZXVR010000035.1:0-13724 GCA_964644485.1 uncultured Candidatus Poseidoniales archaeon
TGGCGCGCGAAGTAACCGGTCAAGCCGTGACCTATACCGAAGAAATTCACATCAACACACCTGAGCGCTACGAAATCCGTTGCATTACCGATGAGGTTCAACGCATCATTCGCGAATCTGGCGTCACCGATGGTCTGGTTCTGGTCAATCCGATGCACATCACCGCATCCGTCTACGTGAACGATCTCGAATACGGACTTCACGCCGACATCATGGATTGGTTGGAAAAGAATGCACCCGCCTACGGCGTCGATGGTCGAGATGGTCCTGAATACCGCCACCACCGAACCGGAGAGGACAATGGAGATGCGCACCTCAAGCGCCAGTTGCTCGGACATCAAGTGACCATGCCGATTACGGATGGTCGTCTACACTTGGGTCCGTGGGAACAGATTCACTATGCCGAATTCGATGGGATGCGACCCAAGCGGGTTTTGGTCAAGATTGTCGGAATCAGAGGCTGATTGAATGTCCATGCAGCGCTGCGGAGTCGAAGCGATTGAAGCCGCGCTGGACGCGGGCGAAGACATCACTCGAGTTCTCGCCTTGCGCGATTGTGACGACCCCCGACTTACCGCACTTCTCGATCGCTGCATGGAAGCGGGCATCGATGTTATTCTCGGTTCAGAGAATGATTTGTGGCGAATGGCCGAGACCAGTCCAGCCCTCGCTCTGGCTCTGGTCGGTCGCGAGCCCGAAGCGGATTTGGAAACCATGCTTGAGAGAGGAGGCCTCATCTGGATGCTGGCCGGAGCTCAATATCAGACCAACATTGGGTATTGCATCCGCGTCGCTGAAGTCAGTGGTGCCAATGGACTGATTGTCACAGGTGAATGGAGCAGTGATGACCGCCACCGAATCATTCGCGCCGCCATGAAAACCAACCGCTTCATGCCCGTGGTATTGGGCTGTGATGGACTTGAGGCCCTACAATCTTGGAAGGGTCGCGTGATTGCGATTGAAGACGTGGGGACTGAAGAGCCCTGGGACGCCGATCTAACCGGTGATGTGATCCTGATTATCGGTGGAGAAAAAGATGGGATTTCCGAAGAATTACTGGAGGCTGCAGATCAGGCAATCCGCATTCCGATGGCCGGATTCACACCCAGTTACAACCTCCAAGCTCCGATGGCAGTGGTGGCTGTCGAGGCTCTTCGCCAGCGGCGTAGTTGACCATTCTTCTCATGGGATACAGGGGGCATGGCCGGGGAAAGATGAATTAGGGGTTCACCCCACATCGAATCATGGCAATGGCAGAGCGCGGGTCTTTCTTGTGGGCTATCGTATCGATTACGCAAATTTGGTTGGCCATCAAATTGATTGGTGATGTCGAAAGCTGGCTGACGACCCTTCTCGGTGCTTCTGGCGCTGCATGTGTGATGCTGGCCCTTGTTGTATTCAAACAAGAGCAGCGTGACCTGTTGTTGAATCCTATGAAGAAAATTCAGAAGGAAGTGCACCCTGAACAAATGGCCAAGCAAGGTCGGGGAATGTGGATTGGGATAGCTCTCTGGCTTTTTGCGATGTTCTTCGGCACCATTGCCCTTTGAGGCATGAAAATGTTAGATGATGGCCACGAGGATTTGTTTGGGGGAATCTGGCCCTTCATCAAACGTGCTCTATTGGTATTTTTACCAATTTGGGTTGGGTTGATTGTTTGGACAGGTGGGCACGGTTACATTGGCAATACACTTCTATTGTTCATGTCGACCATTGCAGCTGGTTTGTCCCTTCCTCTAATCCAGTTATTCGAAAAATACAACATTTATCGAAACACAAAATCAGAATCCGATTCGGATAATGTCATTAAGTGATGCACTGAGCGATATTTGAGGTTGTAGCATGACTATCGTAGATTGGGTTGCTGACATTGTTGGAATTACCGCTCCATCCACACTTGAGATTCTCTTCATGATGTGTGCATTCTTGGGCACAGCCTTCTTCCTCATTCTCATGGCCATGATGATGCTTGGAGATATTTTAGGTGGTGTTTTCGATTCTGTTTTTGATACAGACATGAGTATGGACACTGATCTGGCCTTTGAGTTATTCAGCATTCAAGGATTGGCTGCCGCAACCATGATGTTTGGTTACGTTGGTATGTTTACTCTTTCAGCCACGGACACAGAAGTATTCGCAGTCATTGCGGGTGGTATGGCTGGCGCCGCATCTATGTATGGTGTCGGAATGATGCTTAAGGGAATCAACAATCTCCAAGCAGATGGCACAATGAAGTATGAGGATGCCATTGGTGAGCGTGGACAAGTGTATTCTCGAATTCGTCCCAATGAATCTGGAGAAATCCAAGTTGCAGTCGATGGTACACTTCGCACCTTGACTGCACGTGCAAAAGACAAATCCCTATTTATTGGTACAGGGGATTTTATCCGAGTCATCGATGTTATTGGTTCAACCATGATAGTTGAACCCCTGGACATAGAAGAAGAAACAGAAGAAGAATGAGGTGGAAAAAATGGCTGACGCAGGTTTTTGGGGAGTAATGACAATAATTGGATTTGTAGCGATAATCGCCTTCATGTTCATGTTGATAGTGACGAGGTACAAGCGCTGTGCATCTGACGAAATTTTGGTTGTATATGGTCGCGTAAGAGGTGGTCGTGCATCCAAGTGTATTCATGGTGGTGCAGTCATGGTTTGGCCACTCATCCAAGATTGGAAGAAATTGAGTCTGGTTCCGATGACCATCCCCATCAATCTGACAAATGCTCTGTCACTACAGAACATCCGAATCCACGTCCCTTCGACGTTTACTGTTGGTATCAGCACCGATCCGATGATTATGAACAACGCTGCAGAACGCTTGCTTCACTTGAACACAGCGCAAATTAACGAGATGGCATCGGAGATTATCTTCGGCCAGTTGCGTTTGACTGTTGCATCTCTAACCATTGAGCAAATCAACCAAGACCGTGACAACTTCCTAGAGCGAATCACCCTCAACGTTGGTCATGAATTGCACAAGTTGGGTCTATACCTGATTAACGTGAACATTACTGACATTACAGATGACTCTGACTACATCGAGAGCATCGGTAAGAAGGCAGCTGCAACTGCGGTAAACGCAGCAAAGGCAGATGTCGCAGTCGCAGATCGCGACGGTGCAATCGGTGCTGCAGAAGCAAACCGTGCACGTGACATCCAGGTTGCAGAGAACGAGGCTGAGGCCGAGAAGGGTAAGAAAGCCGCTCGTGCTGATCAGCGAATTTTCGTTCAAGATCAGGAAGCAATGGCCATCGAAGGTGAAAACACATCCAAAGCCAGCATCGCAGAATACAACGCGACATTGGCTGAGAAGGAAGCCGAAGCCATGCGCCGTTCAGAGGTTGCATCCCGAACAGCAGAGATGGAAGTTCAGAAGGCTCAGTATTTGCTTGAGCAAGAGCGTCTGAAGGCCGAAGAAATCGTACGCGAAGAAATCGCCAAGACTCAGATTGAGATTGCAGCCGAAGCAGAGGCCGAGCGCCAACGCCGAATCGCACAGGGTGAGGCAGACGCAATCCTTGCTCGCTATACCGCTGAAGCTGAAGGTATCCAGAAGGTTCTGGAAGCCAAAGCAGTCGGTTACAAGAATCTCGTTGCCAGCGCAGGTGGAGACACCAAGGCTGCTGCAACACTCCTCATGGTTGAGAAGGTCGATGCAATGGTTCAGGCTCAAGTCGAGGCTGTCAAGAACCTCCAAATCGACAAGATTACCGTTTGGGATTCCGGTAATGGAGAAGATGGAAAGGGCGCCACATCCAATTTCGTGAGCAGCCTTGTTCAGACCCTCCCTCCAATGCACGATGTCGCCAAGATGGCGGGCGTTGAATTGCCTGAATATCTCGGTTCGGTAACCGAAGATTCCGAGTAATCGGAATTCGCTTGCTACGGAACGATTGAAGCGGGGACCGCCTACGGCGGTCCATGCGCACACGCGTGAGCACCGTCTTGGTGTTCCTACTCGTCATGCCCACACTGATGGGCTGCTTTGGCGAGGATGCGAAACCACCTGCAAAGGTTGAGCATCCCTTCGGGTTTGAGGAAGCAATTCCTTCCGGAGTTTGGTATCACATCGGAGGGAGTCCTTCGAATCAGAATGTCACCAACATTCTGAACGAATCAGCGATGGCAGAACGTGGATTTTCAATGGATATGTTCAACGGTTCAAACGTGCCATACTGGATGAACGGGACCTACTATGGGACCGGTTACGATACATTTGAACCGACACTTGGAGTCCTTTCGGATGGGACAATCGTGTTCACAAATTGGGGCGGTACTGGCACAGGGACGATGATTATCCGCAGTCAGGATCAAGGTCAGACTTGGGAAAATGTAGGTCCGTTCGGTCAGGTATACCCTGCAGGACAAGTTCCGAATTCGAATGATCCATACATCTATGTCGATCCGTGGACCGATCGTATCGTCAAGTTCGACATGCACGCTCTTGTGGCGATGTATGTTGAATATTCAGATGATGGTGGCGATTCATGGAGTCCTCCTTTCACTGCATATGGTTACTACACCCCACAAGACCATCAGAGCATTGCATCCACGGTAGATGTCAACGACATCGGCTCGTATGATACCATCTATGTCTATTGCATCAATACTGGAACCTCAATCGCTGGACCTCAGTGCTCACGTTCATTGGATGGCGGGCACACTTGGGATTTACAGTTACCTGGTTCACCTTTGACAACACAGTGCAGTGGTCTACATGGTCACGTTGTTGGCTCGATCGATGGTTGGGTGTATCGAGGCAATCCTTCGTGCGAAGGTCCAGCGGTGTATGCCAGCGATGACGGTGGCTACAGTTGGTCTGAGCACACCATCACCACCGAAGTGGGTATGCAACAAGGATGGCACAGCCACGAGGTGGCGACAGCAACCGATGCTGCTGGCAACCTCTACGGCATGTGGATTGGAGACGGCATGATGCCCTGGGTCAGCTGGTCAACCGATCACGGAGATACATGGAGGGAACCCATCATGGTGGCAGCGCCCGGTCTTGAGGAAACAGGATTCCCCACCATCTTTGCTGGAGCCGATGGCCGAGTTGCCTTCGCATACATCGGAGAATTCACCGATGGTGGTGGATGGGGTGGATTCATGGGTGTTGTCACCGATGCCAATGCAACCTATCCACTGATTACGACTACAATGGTCAATGAGTTTGGAGACATGCTCGACATGACCGATGATTGCGGCGATGTGCGCTGTGGCGGGTTTGGAGATTTCATCGATATCGAAATTGATGACCAAGGGCGTCCTTGGGTGGCACTGGCTCACAATGTCCACAACGAAGAAGCCATCATTGGGACATGGACCACAGGGCCCAGTTTGTTCGGAGACGACATCACAATGCTCGATGTTCTACCCGCTGGAGGAAATTCAACTCTCAAGATGTGAGGTGAACAAATGGTCAACTATGGTTTTGTAATCGATAATCGAACCTGTATTGGTTGCCACGCCTGTACTGTGGCTTGCAAATCCGAACATGATGTTCCAATTGGTGTGAATCGCACCCACGTCAAGTATATCGAGACCGGAACATACCCGAATTCCTCACGAGAATTCAGTGTGCACCGATGCAATCATTGTGAGGACGCACCCTGCACTACCATCTGCCCAACGTATGCTTTGTTTACCCGAGAAGACGGGATTGTAGATTTCGACAATGATCGCTGTATCGGCTGTAAGTCTTGCATGCAAGCATGTCCTTACGATGCTTTGTATATCGATCCGAACCAAGGCACAGCCGCCAAGTGTAACTACTGTGCTCACCGTGTTGAACACTCCTATGAGCCGGCTTGTGTCATCGTTTGTCCAACCGAATCAATCGTCAGTGGAGACTTGGACGACCCTCATTCTCCAATCTCACTTCGAATCGCTGAGAACGAGGTCAAAGTGCGCAAACCCGAGGCGGGAACCAAACCCAATGTCTACTATGTCGAGACCAGCGATGAGATGCTCGACCCTACTGCAACCGCAGTGACGGGCGTCGGGATGTGGACTGACCAAGCCCACGGCGTGGGTCACTTCGCCAAGTATGCGGATTCACGATTGGCCGAAGCCGATACACCTTCGATGCTCGTCCAATTGGCATTGGAAAAGAAAGCCAAGGCGGCCAACCCAAGAGATCGAGCCATTATCCACGATGTCATGTCCAAGTTGGAAGAAGGGACCCCTAAAGCAACCCGTTCCTATGATCAACCCAGTAAAGGAATTCTGTGGGATACAGAAGTTGCAGCCTACATTGCAACAAAGGCTGCTGCGAGTGGCTTGTATATTCTGTATTGGCTCTCAATCTTCTTGTTCCCAGACTGGCATTTGATGATTGGAATCGAGACCGTGGCAGCCACTGGATTGGTTCTTCTTGGAATCACAGGTATTCTACTGATCAAAGATTTGGACCGACCTGATCGATTTCTGTATGTCCTCTTACGACCCAACTGGTCATCATGGCTTGTGATTGGGGCCTATTTCCTCACCGGCTTTGGTATGGTATTGACCGCTCACATCGGAATCGTATTGTTTGGACTCGATTCAGCACTACATCCACTACTGGCAGGTTTCGGAATGATTCTAGCGCTCCTGACAGGAACTTACACCGGGTGGTTGCTTAAGCAAGCCAAGGGTCGTTCAAGTTGGGCGAACAAATCAGATTTGCATATATTGACAACAGGTGTGCTTGAAATGGCCTTCTTTGGCATCATCACAATCCTTTGTGTCCCACTTCTTGTTCTGCTCGTTGAAACTGCAATCGCTGGAAACATGGTTGGACAAGATATCGTCAACACCTTGGTTCCCGTCACGATTCTCATCGTTGCCCTGAACTATGGTTTTTGGCACATTCGTGAAGGGCTCCGCAAGGCCCAAATGGAGCCCCTACTTTGAGGTGAAGAGAGATGGCAAGGACACTGATTGAGAAAATCGCACAGGGTCTTCGCATCATCCCGAATCTAGATCGCAAGCACACTGAGGGTAGGGGCGCACCTCTGCGCAAGTTCCCCTCACCCGAGGATTGGCACGACCATGTCGAACTCGATGCACAGGCTTGGCCCGAGCAGGTAGAGAAACGATACAGTTTGGTGCCGACCACATGCTTCAACTGCGAATCAGCCTGTGGCCTGCTCGCCTATGTCGACAAAGACAGTGGGGAGGTTCAGAAGTTCGAGGGCAACCCACACCACCCGGGTTCACGCGGTCGAAATTGTGCCAAAGGTCCCGCCACCATCAACCAAATTCAGGATACTGAACGGATTCTTCATCCGATGAAGCGAGTTGGCAAACGTGGTGATGGTGGCTGGGAACAGATCTCTTGGAGCCAAGCTCTCGATGAGATTGCGGCCAAGATTCGCACCTCGCTAAAGACCGGGGCTAAAGATCGAGTCGTCTACCACGTGGGTCGCCCCGGGCACGAGGGGTATACCAATCGCGTCCTCAAAGCGTGGGGTGTAGATGGTCACAATTCTCACACCAACATCTGTAGTGCAGGGGCTCGAACAGGATACGCGCTTTGGCATCAGCACGACCGCCCTTCCCCTGACCATGCCAATGCCAAAGTCATCTTGTTATCCTCCTCCCATTTGGAAACTGGACATTACTTCAATCCGCATGCACAGAGAATTCTGGAGGGCATGATGGATGGTGCCAAACTGATTGTCATCGACCCTCGACTATCCAATACTGCAGCCATGGCCGACCATTGGTTGCCAACCTGGCCCGGCTCTGAACCGGCATTGTTCCTGTGCTGGGCTCGAATGATTATGGAGAAGGGTTTGGTCAATCGCGAATTTGTTGAGAACCAAGTCAACTGGGAAGATTGGCTGAAGGCCGTTCATCCCAATGAGGAATGTACCTACGAACGATTCCTCGAACTCCTCTTGGATGAATACGCAGAATACACTCCTGAATACGCAGCAGAAGAGTGTCGCATCCCGGTTGAGCAAGTCATTGAAGCCGGAGAAGCGGTGGCAAATTCTGGCACACAGTTGTGCACCCATGTGTGGCGCAGTGCGGCGATTGGCAATCTGGGTGGTTGGCAGGTAAGCCGTACTCTACATTTCCTCAACGTGCTTACCGGTAGCGTCGGTACCGAAGGTGGAACGGCACCAAACTCCTGGTCGAAATTCAAGCCTGAACTGTTTGATGTCCCTCCAGATCCCGATGGCTGGAATGAATTGCATTTCCCTCCTGAATACATGCTGGCTCACTATGAGATGAGTCACATCCTCCCACACTTGGTCAAAGACGGCCGAGGGTCGATGGATGTCTACTTCACTCGCGTATTCAATCCGGTGTGGACCTATCCAGATGGCTTCTCTTGGATGGAGATGCTACAGAATGAGGATAGCATTGGGTGCCATATCGCCCTCACTCCGACATGGAATGAGACAGCGTTCTTTGCAGATTATGTATTGCCGATGGGGCATGCATCAGAGAGACACGACGTCAATTCCTATGCAACTAGTTCTGGAAAGTGGGTTGCATTCCGTCAACCCGTGCTTCGCGAATATGCACGCCGCGAAGGCAAAGATGTGACCTTCACCTACGAAATCAATCCCGGTGAAGTTTGGGAGGAGGATGAATTCTGGAACGAACTCTCTCTACGAATTGATCCCGATGGCGATATGGGTATCAAGAAACACTTCGAATCTCCCTATAGACCGGGTGAATCAATCACAATTGACGAGTATTACCAATATTTGTTTGAGCGTGTCCCCGGTCTGCCTGAAGCGGCCAAAGAAGAGGATGTGACTGAACTGGATTACATGCGTAAACATGGCGCATTCATGATCGAACCTGCCACCTATGAGAAACACAAGGAGGAAGGTTGGCCGACCCCCAGTGGCAAGCAAGAGTTCTATTCTCAGACGATGATTGATTTTGGCTACCCTGAGCATGCCATACCGCATTTCAGGGTCAAGAGTCAGGTCCACCCTTCACGACTTGAAGGAGAAGACGAATATTGCCTGCTGCCCAACTTCCGTTTGCCTCAGCATATCCACTCTCGCTCGGCCAACGCCAAGTGGTTGGTGGAAATCGCGCATCGAAACCCGATTTGGATTCACCCAAAGGATGCAACCAAGCTTGGTGTCGAAGATGGTGAACTGTTGAAAATTGAAACAGAGATTGGTTGGTTCGTCGACAAGGTTTGGGTTACTGAGAGCATCAAGCCAGGAGTGGTCGGATGCAGCCATCACATTGGGCGATGGAGACGCAGCCAAGACCGTGGTAACCGCTTCCTGACCAACGAGGTCAAGATTGAGAGTCAGGGTGATGGAAAGATGCGAATGCGCACCATCAGTGGCGTTCAACCGTTCGAGTCAGAAGACCCTGACACAAATCGTATCTGGTGGCGAGATGGCGGTGTGCACCAGAACATCACGCACGCAGTTCAACCCGATCCAATCTCTGGAGCGCACTGCTGGTTGCAGAAGGTCCGTCTATCGCGCCCGGGTCCGGATGAGCACTACGGCGATGTTGAGGTCGATACCGAGAAGTCATTTGCTTACTACAAGAAGTGGAATGAAATGGCGCTCGAGAAAGAGACCCACCCACGTGGCGAGCGCCGCCCATTGTGGATGAAGCGACCGTTGTCCCCCAAGAAGGAACACTGGTTCATGCCGAAATGAGATCGGTCAGATATCTGAGCAGACTCATGCTGACCATGGTGATGAAAATCCAAGTGATGGCTGATGCGGGTAGATTCCTGAAGGACAATCGTCCACCCATGTAGGCCGAACCCAATGCCAGCAAGGGTGTGGCGATGAGCAACGGTGTCGAGAAATCGGCCAATTCACCCCATCCTCGGGCAATCGTATGGGTTGCGATGGCAACCGGCACGACAATCGAAGCGATGGCGAACGATGTTCCCGCAGCTTCGCGAACACCGAGTCCCCCCCAACCTCGATTCATGGTGACGTAGATTGCGCCGCCACCGATGCCGAGCATTCCACAGGCGAAGCCTCCAACGCCAGTACCGATTCTGTATGCCTTGGGTTCAAAATCACCTTCTGACACGGTGACCTCAGAACGCATTCTGCGAATGGTCTGGTATAGCACCCAAGTGGTCAGACAAAGCGCGATGACTTTAACGGTCACATCACTGACCTGTTCGATGGCCCAGATACTCACCAAAGCACCAATCGATGCTGCAGGCAAGGCTGTAAGCACAGCAACTTTCACACGATCCATGCTGACCAGTTGTTCGGAACGGTGCGCCTGTGCACTGCCCAGCGCAGTGCAGAGCACCATGACGAGAGAGCCGAGAATCGCGGTCTCAAATGGGAGCCCTGCTAGATAATGAAGAATCGGGACATACAGCAATCCACCTCCCAGTCCAATTGGGCTGAACAGGATGACTACAATCAGGAGAAGCGCAACCACTCCAAGCGATCCGAGCTCGACCAACTGAAACCCTCAGAGTGCCTCGATAATCATGGCAATACCTTGACCGCCACCAATACAGGCGGTGGCTACACCATACTTGCCACCACATCGCTGCAATTCGTGCGCAAGGGTGAGGACTAGGCGAGTTCCTGTAGCGGCCAATGGGTGACCCAATCCAACCGCGCCACCGTTGACGTTGACCTTCTCAACGTCCAAGCCGAGGTCCTTGACACAGGCCACGGCTTGGCCAGCAAAGGCTTCGTTGATTTCCCAGCGATCGATGTCTTCGATTGTTAGTCCAGCCTTTTCCAATGCCAGACGAGAAGAGGGGACGGGCCCATATGCCATGATGGCAGGCTCCAACCCGACAATGCCCCAGGTGACAATTCGTGCCAATGGCTCATCGCCATCCGCAGTTGCCTGGCTGGCGGACTTGACCACAACTGCGGCCCCGCCGTCAACCACACCTGATGCGTTGCCGGCAGTGACTAGTGAATCTGGTCCGAAGGCGGTTCGTAATTCAGAGAGTGATTCAGGTGTGCATCCGAGCACAACGTGATCCTCGTCTTTGTGACCTACGTCTCCAACGGGAACGATCTCCTGCTCGAAGATATTGTTCTCAATCGAAGCGGCTGTGCGAGCATGCGACATCGCTGCAAACTCGTCGGTCTCTTCTCGAGTCACACCCTTTCGCTTGCAAATTTCATCCGAGGTTTGAGCCATGAATGAACCGCACATGCCATCGAGAAGATTGGTGAATAGGTAGTCCTCCATGTCCTTGGGTAATTCAGTGCCGGCTTGAGGGGGGCGACCCAATCGGAAGGTGTCACGCATCCCGCGTAGAACGTGGGGTGCTTGCGACATGTTCTCCATACCACCCGCAATGACAGTGGCTGCTTCACCCAATTGAATCATCTGAGCCGCGGTGACAATCGATTGAACACCTGAACCACAGATGCGTGAAACTGTGAGCATCGGGACTTCTTGTGGGATGCCTGCTCCCAGTCCTGCGTGTCGAGCACCGAAGATGGCTTGGTCACAGGTCTGTAGAGCATATCCCATGACGACATGATCGACAGCGTCAGCACTCGTCCCAGTTTTTTCCAATGCACCTTTGATGGCGATTTCCCCAAGTTTTAGCGCTGAAGTGTCCTTCAGTAATCCACCAGGTTGCCCATCTCCTCTCTTGCCTCCAGACCATTCACAGAATGGCGTTCTCGCACCTCCGACGATGACAACATCTTCGACCATGACACTTCGACCTGAATTCGGTTATTCAACAGAACGGACCTACAGCATGCTGCTGATGATTGCGCTACCTGCAATCCAAGCGCCTGCAGTAGAACCTAAATTGGCGAATGCAGTCACAAGTAAGACTCTACCTACTTTGTTTTTCCAGAACAGGGATAACTGATCCAGTTTGAGGAATGCTTGCAGATCTTTGGTTGAAGGGGCGGCGACTTTCAGTTGAATCAAACCCGCAAACCATCCAGCAGCCAGCATCGGATTCAGAGATGTAATCGGGCTAGCAACCGCAGCGGTTAGGATTGCTAGAGGATGACCCCTTGCGATAGCTGCACCCAGTGCTGCCAGGATTGCATTCAGAGCCAACCAGGTAACGGCTGCATCCTTGAGTGCCGCAACGTCTCCTTGTGAAGCGAACCATGCAAACAGGCCGAGCATCAATACAGGGACGCCCCACTTGACAACCTTCCATGCAGGGTGTGGTGGGGCGATGTGATTGAGTTCACGAAAGCGCTCCTTGTCTAATTCTGAGTTCTCTTTGAGATGATTGGCGACCCCTTCAAGATGACCCGCGCCGATGACTGCAAGCACCTTACCTTCAGGGCGTAGGCGTTGGATGCTACCGGCCAAAAACTCGTCCCGTTCATCGATTAGCACCTCACCAGCAGCGGGTGCCACCGCTCGAAGCTCCCCCATCAGTTGCGTGATGAGATCGGTATTCTCGAGCAACTCTTCAACGGACACCTCCTCTTCTCCATCCTCCTCTTCAAAGAGCAAAGTCGACATGACTCTCCATTTCTCGCGGAACCGCATTTTCCTCCAAGCTCGGCGCAATGTTGTTTGGATATCACGGTCGACCAGTGCCACCTCTTTCTCCGCTTCAGCAGCGGCCTGCATTGCAGCCAAGAGATCGGTACCGGGTTTTTCGCCCTCTGCAAGCCCCATGCGACGTTGCTCAACTGCGAGCATGGATTGGAATAGAACCAATGGTGCTTTTCCTTCTCTCAGCACCTTGCCCAATGTTTCGTTGTCAAATCGATCCGGCCTTGTCAAGGCATCCAAACGACTCTTGCACAATTCGATTGCTACGATATCAGGGTCATATTCACCCACTTCACGGCGCGCAGCATCTGCACTGGTCTTGGAAATGTGTGCTGTGCCTAGGAGGCGGAGGTTGTCGTCGATATCGATGACAGTCATTCATCCCACTCCGGGCGTAAGTTGGCGAGTGTTGTCAGCAAATCTGCGTGCGCCTCGACATCGTGAACGCGAAGAATGTCCACGCCTTCGGTCATCGCATGGGCAGCAACACCGAGTGTGCCTGCCAATCGTTGATCGGTTTCGATTCGACCCAGTAATTGACCAAACATCGATTTCCGACTGACACCCCAAAGTATGCTATAGTTCGAATCACTACGAGATTGTAACAACTCCAAATTATGGGCCAATGTTTTACCAAATCCGATGCCAGGGTCTAAGCAGATCAGACTCGGATCGTGACCCTTTTCTACCAATCGATCCGCAATTGAATTCAGATTGGCATAAACCTCTGAGAAAACATCGTCGTAGGTCGGGTTTGATTGCATATTTCCGGGTTCGCCCTGCATATGCATGACACAAACCGCACAACCTCGCTCAATAACAAGGGCCTCCATGTCGGGGTCACGAAGTCCACTGACATCGTTGACCATATTTGCGCCAGCATCCAAAGCAGCCCTTGCAACATCTGCGCGGCGCGAATCGATTGAGATGAGCCCGGTTGGATTTGCAGTTCGTAGCGCCTCAATCACGGGAACAACACGCCTCATTTCCTCAGTTGAATCTACTGATGCTGCACCGGGTCTTGTGGATTCGCCGCCCACATCGATCCAATCGGCACCAGATGACCACATTTCCAGCCCTCTCTCAATGGCAGAATCAAGTTCGACTCTTGAGGCGGCGTGAAATGAGTCAGGAGTGGCGTTTAGAATGCCCATTAGTCGACATCGACCATCAGGGTGGCGCCTCAGAAAGGGTCGCAAGTCGCCCATATGGCCCCCCGGTGGAACGGCATGGTTTATGATGTGTGGAGAGGGCGTTGG
>CAZXVR010000036.1:0-13619 GCA_964644485.1 uncultured Candidatus Poseidoniales archaeon
GGGGCAGGCGCAGGTGCCGGCGCAGGGGCCGCTGGTGCGGCCGGGGCTACGGGTGTTCCGCCGGGTGGCGGTGGTGCTTGCATTTCTTTCACTCTCCTTTTTTTTCATATGACTCTCGTCATTGTTGCTTCCCCCATCGACGGATCGATTGGAGCAACTCTCGTAACTCCTCGGGGGAATATGTTCTGTTTTCACTGTAAGCCAGTTCAACGAGACGTGGGTTTCCAATCATAGTCTGCACTTCACCAGGCAGCTTGAGGGCCATCTCATCTCGCGTTAAATCATAGAAAATTCTAACTTTAGACATCAGGGCTTCTCGAACCCGTTGACGATATGAAACAGGATCGAGTTTTTCGGGTCGTTCCCTGAATCGGGTCAAATCGAAGACGTGTCTCCAATTGGACTTCTCTGGCACAACCATGATTGCGACCAGAAGCAGGAGTAGGATGTTGAGGATGATGAGCCACTTGAGGAACGAGTCACTTGTCAGCAACACGATTGTGGCCATCGCATCGGTAAAGGGAGCGCTGAGGACACCGGTCACGTGGCGACTCTCATCAAAGACGATGTGGAAGTTTTCACTGGCATACTTGACGGTGGCTGACAATTCTTGGTTGTCGAATTCCATCATCGAGAAAATGACTGCACTGAAGTAATGGCTGTTTCCATCCCACAATGTGTTGCCGGTCAATCTACCTTGCCAGCAAGTAGAATCTGCAACATCACATTCGTTGCGCATTCCTGTGTTCTCGGCTTCATCATAATCCCAGAGTCGGTTGCTGAAGGCGGTTTGATCAGAGACGAAGAGAATCGAGCCCGTGACATCGATATCGGACAATGAACCAGCGTTGTCCTTCTTGTAGTCCTGAGCAGAAATACCTGGGTAATCGATTCGCACGACGAGTGCGAGGTCACCGGGTGCGGGGTTCATCAGGTTGGAGCTGTCACCATCGCCTTCCACATCAATGAATGCGGAAACGCTTGCTTGAGCAAGGACCTTGACATCACAAGCCTGTTCCGAATTTGCACAGTTATCCTCTACCTTGAGTCCAGTCGGCTCACGGAACATGACCGGCATTCGGCATTCGGTGTACAAGTGCTGGGTGAGTTGGGATGCTTCACACCCTCTGTCCTGACCAAATTCGGACATGACACCGACACCATCGCCGTCGGGATCGGTTAGAGATTGTTCAATCGAAGCCAAACTCCAGACGTTCTTCGCGTTCGGTGGGTTTGCATTGCCTTCCACATCAAACACATCCCAGTAGTGGTCGATGTCATACATGGGATCATCGAAATAGGTCACACCGAACTTGGCTGCAACACGATTGGCGTTATTGTTGTCTGCAGCGATGATGACCTTGCCTCCTCGCTCTGTAACAAATTCGTAAATCTTGCTGGCCTCAGTTTCATCAATTGGTTTCTCAGGTGCAATGATTGCGAGTAGGGTTCGATGTGGATTTTGCCAGTCGTTGACCAACATCGGTGTCGACATTGTGTTGGCAATGGAATATCCTTCACCAGTTTCACCCAATGAATCCGCCATCAAGTTGAGTTGAGCAAGGCGCATGTTTTCATCTTCAGCGGATTCAAAGACATAGGCAGAATAAGCTGTTTCCTTGTCTGCTGAGAAGACCATTGGAAGGGCCAAAGTCATCAGAAGAATCAGGACCAGAGACGAAGCGATATACAGACCAAAACGGCTGCGTTCGACTTCGTCTTCTGACACCGTTATTCCTCCCCCTTGTTTTGTATGGAGCCGAGGCTCCACCACACCAACGCCTGTGGCAATCTCATTGCGCAAATATAGGTTGCTGCAAGCCGAGTAAGGGCAAATGTGCAATTCTCGGGGAGTTTCAAGTCAACCCTTTCCGTATCATTGTCGAAACGCAATCGGCGAAAGTGCCCTAAATTGTAACAATAGCGCTTATTCCTCACGCGCGCGCATGAGGGCAGCCAATAGAATCGCCATTGGAGTCACTAGAGTTGGGAACGCTAGGAAGTTGTTTGAGGTGACTTCTTCTTGGTTTTGCGGACCATCACCATCTCCGACGTTTGCATCATCCTGATCCTGTTGGGCTCCAACCGGTCGTGCCTCAACTTGTACATCCGTCTCATCTTCGTTGACGGAATCTCCTTGTCCACCATTCATTACACCGGTGGATCTCACTTGAATTTCGATTTCGCACTTTCGTGTGGGGTGTGTTGAGGATGCATCAAACACCAATGTGACTGTGTTGACAATCCCTGGTTGTGAGTTCACACCCTCCATCGACTGCAACGGTTCATCGTCCACAGTCAGAACCGGGCAATCATCTTCAATTGTAGCGCTGGTAAAGGAATCGGCAGTGTTACCCATATTTTTCAAATCCACGTGCAGATTGAATTCTGTTCCGGCATTAATCGGGTGTTCAATTTCAACGATACTAACATCCCACCGGTATAGCATGGGTACGATGATTTCTCCATCCACGCTCTGACTTGAGATGGGCACCGGGAACGGAGTTATACCCCAAGAGGTCAATTCGCCATCAATCTCAAAGTCAAACGTGGTTCCTGCGGCGATATTCCAGACATCAATATCTGTCATCTTCAGTGTAAATGTATCATTCGAACCGCTGCCAACAGTGACACTTTCCTCTCCAACCAATGTTGCATCGGCGGATGAGTCGTAATCGAGTGCGATTTCAATATCTCCAACCAAGTTGTCATTGCGAATCCAAAACCGAATCGAGGTTTCATCTTCTTCGATTGTAAAAGGGTCATCTTCTGAAACCCCGTCATCGTAGACAAGTCCCATTTCCCATCCTGCGGGCATGGGCACATCTTGGGCGTCGACAGGAGCCGGGAACAAGGCGAGTAGCATGATTGCACTCAGGATGAATCCCATCAACCGGACTTGCATCGTGTTGTCGAATCACCCATCAGGCATCAATGCCACGCTTAGAGGTGTTCAAGCGTAGCGAGTGCTCTTCGTGTGAGAACGCGGAGCATTTTACGACGATATGCGGGTGGGAAATATGTGTTACTGACCGGCTTAACCGCCTTGCGCACATCCTCAGCAAGCGCCCGTATGCTCTCTTTTCCATTCCACTCGACAAGCGCGTCTTGGGCCAAGTCACTGTGATCACCTGGAATACTTTCACAACCGGTTGTGGCCACACGCAATCCCGCGATTTTACCTCCTTCAATTTTCCAAGCTGCAGCAACACCTGCCTCTGGGAAATCCCATGTTTCGCGAAGACGCAATTTCTGATAGGCACCTTGCCAATTATTGGCATCATCTGGGAGTGTAACGTGTGTCACAAGTTCGCCCGATTTGAGCACGTTTCGAGTCATCCCATCCAGTTCAAAGAAATCTGCAAAAGGCATCGAACGCGCCCCGGATGCACTGGCCAAGTGAATGGTCGCATCAAGCGCGATAAATGCGGCAGCCAAATCCGCTTGATAGGTGGCTACACAGAGTGTATTTTGATTCGGAATAACACGACAATCAGCACCGGTATCACAGTCGCATTTGTGACACCAATCGATACTGCGTCGCCACTCTTCGGTTTGGTTGAACCAATAGCAACGGGTGTCGAGACAAATATTGCCGCCAACAGTGGCTGAACGACGAATCATCACACTGGCGATTGTCCCCGCAGTTTCGCGAATAAGAGGGTGAACGTTCTCATTTTCGACCAAATCATGGATACGAACCATCGCGCCGATGACCGTGCCCGAAAGTGCCGTCAATTCCTGTACTTTTGAGAGTGAAATCACATCTGGTTTTGGATTGAGTTTCCACTTGTAATTTGGCAGCAAATCCGTGCCACCTGAAATCCAATCGAACGAATCCAATTCCGCCGCCAATGCGATGGCTTTGGCCAGATTGTCAGGTGTGTGCAGTGTGAACGGTGGCATGCGCATTAGGCATCACCTTGGTATCGTCTCTCAACGTGGCTCCATGCCCGAGCGGCTCTCTTCTTTGGATCTGCCAAATCTTCAGCGGTCGGGGTTACGGATTCCCTCCAACCATCGCTCTGATCAACCATCGGTTTGTCGGGGTCGAATCCGAATAGTACGCCATTGACGTATGAAGAACGATCCTCTTGGATATCGCGTAGGTGATCTCGGGCCGCATGTGCCTCAGCCCGCTCCACGAGTCGTTGCTGTAGTGGGCTCGGTTCATATCGGGGGGCTTGGAGGTCGAGTGGGTCAT
Organism: uncultured Candidatus Poseidoniales archaeon; assembly: GCA_964644485.1. GTDB lineage: Archaea > Thermoplasmatota > Poseidoniia > Poseidoniales > Thalassarchaeaceae > MGIIb-P. Next base: position 4,205 of record CAZXVR010000036.1, read on the forward strand.
CAATACCCATCTTTTTGCAATGCTTTTCGATTCTCTTGTGAAGTCGGTCGGGTGTCACTGGCAATTCATCGATTCGAATTCCAATGGCATCGTATATCGCGTTGCATACCGCGGGCAAAATCGGGAGCAGTGGTCCTTCTCCTGCCTCTTTGGCGCCGAATGGACCTTCGGGGTCATTACTCTCGACAATGATGGGGACAACATCTGGCATCTCATGTACGCTCATGATTTTGTAATCGAGCAAATCTGGATTCATTAGGTGTCCATCACGACCGTATTTCATCTCCTCTGAGAGCACTTGTCCCATGCCCATATGGCACGAGCCGATGATTTGGCCTTTGACCGCCAACGGATTCAATGCCTTACCACAATCGTGGGCGGCCCAGGCTTTGGCGACCTTGACAAAACCGGTTTCCACATCCACATCCACTTCTGCGACATACGCTGAGAACGAATAGGCTGGAGCCAATCCAGCTGCAGCCCCTTTGTGAACGCCGCCCATCGGTGCGGTTCGATAGGCGCCAGATGCAATCAAAGAACCCACATCCGCTTGGGCTTTGTGAACCGCTTCCAACCAAGAGACACCCACCGCTGGATCGTGTTTGTAGTAGATTCTCCTGTCACCGATGACCAAGACATCTGGATGATGCCCCATGATTTCGTGAGCTGCTTTCATCACCTTGTCTCGCAACTCGATTGCGGCCCGAATGGCCGCGTTACAATTCATGAATGTCACACGGCTCGAATAGGACCCCAAATCCACAGGTGCTGTATCAGATTCTTTGCTTCGGATTCGAATCATATCCAATGGCAGTGCTAGAACCTCAGCGACCGCCTGAGCAACCGCCGTATCACTCCCCTGTCCAATTTCAGCCGCTCCAGTATGAACGGTCACCCCACCATCCATGTCACATTGTAGATGGACGGTCGCATGAGGGAAATTCTCGGGGTCCCAATGGATTGGAAGTCCAGAACCAGAGATGAAGAATCCACATCCAACTCCGATTCCTTTGCCCAAGGGCATGTTGCGGAATTTCTCATCCCATCCGGACATTTCTCGAACTTTCGCGAGGCACTCTCGCATTCCAGTGCTGGTGATGCGGAATCCGGTGATGGTTCGACTGTGAGGGGGCAACAGATTGGCCAGACGCAAGGTCATCGGGTCGACTCCCATCTGTTCAGCGACGGCATCGAGGCCGACTTCGACAGCACAGCGACTGTTTACAGCCCCGTGACCACGCATGGCACCACTCGCTGGTTTGTTCGTCCACACCCTCGCACCGGTGTAGTTGAATCCTCCAATTTCGTATGGTGCGGTGTGTAGAACACCGTTGTAGTATGTGGTCACATGGCCAAAGGATGCGAAGGCTCCACCGTCGATGAGCGCGTCGGTTTCAATGCCTGCGATTCGCCCATCATCGTCTGCAAAGACACCCATCTGAATTCGGGATGGGTGTCGCCCACGGTTGATCCAATACACTTCTTCCCGATCGAAGTTAATACGCACGGGTCGACCGGATTTCCGGGCCAGAATGGCTGCACACATTTCGTGGGGGAACGGATCCGACTTCCCTCCAAATCCACCTCCAACAAAGGTTCGGTGGACATTGATTTGATGCATTGGAATGTCGAGAACTGCAGAGAGTGCTCTGTGCAAATAGTGTGGCACCTGTTGCGGACTCCAAACGGTCAATCGACCAGATGGGTCCCAATGGGCGACCACCGCATGTGGTTCAGTAAACCCGTGATGCAAACCAGCAACTTCCCAATCGGCTTCATGACGGAAGGGTGCAGTCGACATGGAATCCAAATCACCGAATTGCTGGAATACACGTTTTTGGACGTTTGATTCCCCGATGTGATACTTCCCTCTGTCGTGAATGGGGTTTTCAGAATCGAGCAATCCGTCTTCCATATCATGGATGCTGGGTAGCACCTCATATTCGACAGAAATGGCATTCATGGCATCGATTGCTGTGGCTTCATCCACAGCGCAGACACAAGCGACCAAGTCCCCAACGTGACGGACTTTGTCCTGTGCCATCGCATGTTCGTCTTTGGTCACGGGGAGGACGCCAAATTTGTTGACCGAATCTTGTCCGGTCGCGACGGCAAAAACACCAGCCATCGCTTCAGCAGCAGATGTATCAATCGATTTGATTTTGGCGTAGTGGTGTGGTGAGCGCAAGATTTTCCCAATCAGTTCACCGGGCAATCGAATATCATCTCCATACTGTGCTTGCCCCGTCATTTTCCAGTTTGCATCAACCAAGGGTACGGATTTACCAATCGTCGTACCGGTGACATGTCGATCATGAACGTGTGGGCCTCGTGGCTGCTTTTTCCATCCACCTACAGATTCAGGAACATAATCCAAATCTTGGAGTTTCGAATGCGGGTCAGAACCACCTGAACCAGGGACTCCGAAATCCTGCTGCCCAGCCTGTCGCTTGCCATCGGTACGTTTCTTTGAGGAACCACCTTTGCCGGGTGCTTGTCGATATCCCTTGCCCACACAATCACCTCACTTTGAACTGCCTGGTGGCAGCGATGGTTCATCCGGACCCAAGGGGTGTGGGTCTGATTTTGGATCGGTGGCATCTGGAACGCTGGTGCCATCTCGTTTCATCGACGCAGCCATTTCAACCGCATCGACGATTTGCTGGTAACCGGTGCAACGGCACAGATTCCCTTCAATCGCGCATTTGATTTCATCTCGGCTTGGCTCGGGATTTTCCTCGAGTAGTGCAGCACTCACAATCAAGAAACCCGGTGTGCAAAAGCCACACTGGCTCCCACCAGCCTCAGCAAAACACTTCTGAATTGGATGCAAGTGATGCCCATCGGCCAATCCTTCAACCGTTGTAATATCGGTACCAGCGGCTTCTTTGGCCAAGCAAAGGCACGACAGGCGAGGCTCACCATCGATCAAAACGGCACAGCAACCACAGGTCCCCATGTCGCATCCTCGTTTGACCCCAAGAGTGCCTGCTTGGTCTCGCAGCACATCGAGTAATATCGCATTGCTTTCGATGAGATGCTCGTTTGCTTCACCATTGACATCGGCTTGCCAATTCTCCTTCCCTGCACCGGGAAGCATTGGGACTCGAATGTGAATCGACATGGCGAACGTGCCGACCCTGTAACGGGAGACCTTTGATGATTCGCCCGTAGGGCGATGGACCTGAAAACCTCACGAATGGTTGCAAGGTGGGAAGAATGGTGACAACGTTCCAGCAAGGCCACCGATGTATCGTGTCTGAATCCAAACCGTCCCTTGTCCAGAGAAGTGCATGACAAGACCTTCGCCACCGAAAACGAGCGAACCTAATCCTCCCACCTTTCCGATCTGATAATTGACACCATCTGTGAAGGCGACCACGTGTCCTGTGTCTATGGTGACGACTTGCCCTGGTTGGATTGGAATCTGTTTTACAGCCCCGTATGAGTTGTAGTAAACCCGACCAGCTCCGGCTTGTGTAAATGCGCGAATGAAGAACAATTTTTCACCACTGAACATGCCTTTGAATCCTTGAAATTTGGTATCGGTTTCAATATTTGAAGTGCAGGCTAGATATGATCCACTCTGAATGAATAGATTCTGTCCTGGTTGACAATCAAACCATGCGATGTCACCCGGCACACCCGGTGCAAGGCTGACCCAACCCCCTGATGCTCCGGCAGTGAATGTATTGAGGAAGAATGATTCATTTGTCAAGAGTGATTTCGCCATGCTCTTGAAGAAGCCACCAATGCCACCTCCACCACTCATTCCAGTCGTCATTTCAACGCCAGATTGGCAAACCATGGCGCCGGCTTCAGCCTTTACACTCTCACCTGGCGCTAATGCCAGTGTCAACATCGTAAAACTTGGATTAAACTCAATGTGTTCTTCCATATTGTCGTGTCAGGTTGGCCTGTTTTGATAGTTATCCCGACACCATGTCTGATTTTCAGCCGAAATAGCGCGGCGCTACTCCGTATTGCTTATTCATCTGACCCTCGGGTGCGAAGCCATGAACAACAAGGCCATCGCACTCGGAATCGTCGGAATTCTCCTCATGAGCATCAACGTCGCCGTGATTTCCCCAATGGTGATGGGGATTACAGAAGAGAAACTCGCTGAAGCCACGGTCATGACCGAGGAAACTTGGGAAGACGATGACTGGCTCAACGCAACTTCGGAGCGATCATTCTTCGCATGGAACCTCAACAATGTCAATGAATTGCAACAAGATGATGACGCTGAAATGGAATTTGAAAAGATGGGTCCGTTCACTTACAACTTGACGACCAAGCGCGAGGTTCTATTCCATGATGAGACTGCAGGCACACTGACCTATCGTGAATACAACGTATACGAGTGGTGTGAAGACTGCACCTACACGGATGAGAACGGTACCGAACACGCCTCACTTTCCGGGGACACCGAATTGACCAACCTCAACATCCTCTTCAACGCACAAAAGATTGGAGCTGCTGGTACTGCTATCGACACAGGATCTTTGTTCGTCAAAGGTGCTTACACGCGGGACATGTTGTATTTCGATCTGAGTGAACGAGCCCCATCCATCTGGGTGTCTGATGACATTTCGAGTGCTGGAGAAGAAACCATGCGCTCTGAGGTTGACTGGGAATGGTTGGATGATGATGACAATACCTCATTCCACCATGTATTGTATGATGCCAAGGACCCAGGCGATTCTTCAGTTTGTATTGCCTTGACCTGTGACATTGGAGCGATGCTGATGATCCGCGGTGGTGCGCCAGACAATGGAACAAATTCCATCTCGCGCGCAACAACGTTCGGATATGTCGGCGTAGATGATGCAGAGACATTTGCCCGAGATCATGCCATTTACAATGCGGTGAGTACAAGATTTGCAGCACATGGTGGTGGGGCCGTTCTCGAATCCGCCTCAATGGATGATTTGAATGATCGATTGGAAGAAATGACTGGCCACCGAATCGAGCATGAAGCAACATTGCAAAATTTGTTGTTCAGCGAAGGCGAGGATGGAGTGCCTACCGGACTCCTTGTTTGTGATGACCGTCGAATTCTATGTGGTTCGACAGACTTCCTGCAGAAAGCAAATCCGGATGGTGGAGACCCCTTTGCACTTCGAACCGAACTCACCGTGAGCCCGACTGAATACACCTTCTCAATTTGGGCACTCCAAGAAATTGGAGCATGGGCAGGGGACTGGTTCCTTTCCAGTTCTGAATATGAGATGATTCTCTCTGAAGGGGCTGGAAAAATCGATGCTGACCAATGGTTTTGGGAGGCTTTCGGTTCCATCGACCCCATCAACCACGAATACATCGCTCTCGGTCTCAATGTGGGCAGTGAGGAATTGGGTGCTCCACTATGGAGTACCGTGTATGGAAATGAATTGATTGACCTCGAACCAGAGGTGACCGCAAGCCTGTTTTCAGGGCCGAACAGAATCACAGGTGACTTCGCACGCGATTTCCTCTATGGTGAAATCATGGGTTATTCCGTTCCAATGGATGAGAATTTCATCCCGGCAGCGGGCGGTGATGTCCACGTATGGGATGATGCATTCGTCGCCCAAATATATGGCTTGGACAACAACTCAGCCAGCGCTCTACGTTGGCTATTCAGCTTCACCGTGTTTGACACATTCCTAGAACCGCTACTCGATTCATTCCTAGGTGTTGTTCCCTACAGAACACAATCGGTCAATCAGTGGTTGTTTGGATGGGAAGACCCCCTCAGTGATTGGGTTTCGCTTGAGAAGAACGCCACCTACTTCGGTTGCGTAGACCCCGATGATTTGGGTGTCAATGGTCCATGTTCGACCAACTCAGCATCAATCTATTCTGTATACACTGGTGCTGTCGGTGACCATGAACCAGGTCAAATCATTGCTGAAGATGGCGACATTCACCTACCTTGGCGCACACCTTCACGCAATGCGTCCGCGTATGGAATGCTTGACCCCGTCGTGCAATCCGGCGCAGTGGGCAGTTATTTCCCAGCGGGTCAGTCAGCAACAGCAAACTTGGGTGGGTATGCTGTCTCCACAAGTGAGGTGATTGGAACGGGCTCCGTATATGGAATTGAGACCCATCACCATCGGTTCACCGTCGACCCACTAGAGAACCCCATTCAGGCCAAGTTGATCAACGACGAGAGCATTTTGGATATTTTCCCTGGGGCTCTCCCAGTATACTTCGGTGGCACTGTTGAGATGCAGATGGAACCCAATGTAAACGCTGCAATCGCGGGTGAAATGAATTCGTATTTCTATCTCGATACACGTGGAATTGGGGCGATTGATCCGACGATGGATGACCTGCAACCGGTTTTCCAAATTTCCCAATCTTCATCGATGACAGAAGAACAATCGGTGACATTCAAGGATGCCGTGATTACCAATACCCAACCGTACAGTTATTGGACCAATTTCGACGGTGCAGATGCATCGTTTATCGATGAGATTACCCTGCTGATTTGGGTACTAGGAATCGTTTCATTGCTCGGCTGTTCGTATGTGGCGAAAACCGCCAAACCAGATCCTCGAGAAATCGATCGGGGCGAAGAAGATGATTACAAGATGTACATTGAAGAAGAGTGATCTACTCTTGTTCCACCAACCATCGCATGATGGTGGATTCGGCATTGTGCAGATGCTCTCCAAGTGTTGAACGCGCCATCTTCAGCCTCTCTGCCATCTGGCGCATTGAGACTCCCTTGGGGTCGTCGTAGTAGCCCCATTGCACCGCGGCCTGAACAACTTCCCATTGACGGTCGCCCAGCAAGGCGCGCGGTCCACCACCCCCTTCCTCTTCGTTCACAACTTTGACGCTGTCAGGGGGCATGACTTCATTCGCCAACGAAAGAAAACCACTGATTCCTTTGGGTACACCGCGCAGTGAAATCGAAATTCCATCTTCAGAAAACGTGTATGGGGGCAGAACGGCAATATCTGGGAAATCGATGCTTGCGATGGCAAGTGGATGGGTATTGAATACAACAATCGGAGTTTCCTCACCTTCTCCACGCAATGTGGTTTCAAAGGTCAAGTGTTCTGAATTGGAGAGGTCCTCGGGTCCGAAGCCTTCTCGGAAATCACAACGCACCAATTGTCGAACGCCCTTTTCCGATACCGATAGGTGGGCGACAATCTCCAATCTTGAACATGGAACCAACAAGTCTCCAAACCCCGAACGAGTCATTTTTGGGCGATTCCAATGAAGATGTACGACCTGCATCTTAAACGGGACGCTGCAAGGCATAATGAAATCTGCCCCGGCAAACATCATCGTTCGTCGAAGAAGAGCAATCTACGAAATCCATCCAATCCAATCGAGAAATTCTAGAATGCCGATCACAATGCCAAGTAAGCCGACAACGACACTAGCCACACCGAAAATCGCATTGAATAACTTGACACCTAGGCTGGCATTCCTCCAGTCCTCTTTGGTATTGAGAATCAGTTTCATCTAATCTCTCCACGATGCTGAAGCAGGTTCGACTCCCTTGACCTCAGCGATGATTTGAGCCAAAACTGCAACCGCAATTTCTTGTGGTGACTCAGCACCTATGCTGACACCAATGGGACAAATCACGGTGTCGAGTAGATCTTGGGTGATGCCTGAATTGAGTGCACTTTTCTCAAAGGCTTTCCATTTGGACTTTGAGCCGATACAGCCGATTCGAGGGCGACCTTCAGCGCGCTCAAGCAATCCGATCAGAAGTGCTTCATCGATCGCCCAATCGTGTCCGAGCAGCAAGATGTGCGAGAAGCGTGCTAGAGACTCAGTTGTTTCACGCGCAAGGAAATCACCCGGTTGTGAAGCGATACACTCCTCCGCATCGGGCCACAATTCATCGGAGGCGTATTCAGGACGCGCATCGAGCACAGATACGGACCAACCGAGGGGCGCGCTCGCATCCGCGATGGCTTGAGCACAATGACCACCTCCAGCGAGTAGAATGTGCGGCATCGGTTGGATGACTTCCATCGATACTGTGAGTATTCCCCCGCACAAACTGTTCAGGGGGGTCCCAGCACCACCAGACGCTTCCTTTTGCAACTGGTATGTCTCGATCCTTCCTTCTCCAGTGTCAAGAATCTCGCGTAGATGATTCATCACCTTCATCTCAAGTCCAGCGCCTCCAACCGTCCCATAGACTTCGGATTCAGTGACCGCCATGTGTGCCCCTGGCTTGCCCGGGACGCTACCTTGTGCGGTGATGACACTGGCCAACGCGACGGCTTCACCCTCGCGCAAACGGGCCGTGGTCCATTCCAGCACCCGTTGCGTCATGGGCATCCCATAGGGGTAGGGGACTTGAGGAAACCGTTGGAGTCATCCCGAACCAACGCTTATTGAATCGGGGTTGGACCCACAATCATGGCCACCGTCCACGATGCTGCCGAAATCGTGGTCACGAGTATGCGTGACGCCTTTCTGGCGGTAACCGTCTTCGTCGCAGCCATGGTGTTGCTGTTCAGTTGGTTGCAGTATGCAACCAGTGGTCGCTTCGTTGAATACATTCGAGAGAGGGAGAAATTGCAACCAGTCATTGGAGCATTGATGGGTCTCACGCCGGGATGTGGTGGAGCCATTGTGATGATGCCCATGTATGCGCGTGGCTATGTGACCTACGGCACCGTCGTGGCGACCTTGATCGCTACACTGGGTGATTCTGCCTTCGTATTGATTGGCGCTGCGGTCACCGATTCCAGTTTCATCGCACCTTTGTTGGCCGTTCACGCAATCTCATTCGTTGTAGGTGTTACTTGGGGATATTTGGTCGATATGACTGGCACAACACCTCGCACACCGTTGGGTCGCTTTGGCCCCACGATCGGTGAAGAACAACCCCAAATTGAGCCCGAGGGCGAATCGCCGTTGGATGATCTTTCACGGGAAGTGCCTGAAGGACTCGGCTACAAGATTCTCCACCAAGGCTACGTGTTGTGGTGGGCTGTGACCTTGATCGGTCTTGTTTTTGCCGTCCTTTTGCTCGTTTGGTCGGGTCAAGATGCTGATTTCAGTCTTGAATTGGCGTGGAATCCTCTGACACTGAATGGCATCATCACATGGATTGGACTGCTTGGGACTACTCTCTCTGTCATCTTGTATATTGCACAGAAGAATTGGTTTGCCGATGATACTGAAGCGACCATCGGCGACAAGCTGCATTCCATGCGTGAGACCATGGTTCACGCCGCAAGCGAAACTGCATTCGTCACATTTTGGGTGATGATCGCCTACTTGGCCTTCGAATTCATGTTGCTATTCAGCGGTCTTTCAGAACAAGACATGGCCAATTATGGAGATGGAATCGTTGCGGTTACGGTGGCTGCTATCATTGGTTTGATTCCAGGTTGTGGTCCCCAAATTATTGCCATCACCGCCTATACGAAGGAGATCATCT
>CAZXVR010000037.1:0-13615 GCA_964644485.1 uncultured Candidatus Poseidoniales archaeon
GTGCCACCTCTAACCCCTGAAATCGGTCCTGAAACCGATGTTGGTTCAAGGTCAGGACCACAATCGAGGACGGTCAATTGGGCACTGCTAGAAGCGACGATGTTGTTGTTCTCATCGGTTTCAGAAATATAGTCACCATAATCGACGTAGAGGCCAATATAGTAAGTGCCGGGTGTGATGCTCGTTGGCAATGTCGCAAGCATGCTCGTGTGGGTGTATGAAGGGACATTGGCAGTTCCACTAGCGTAACCTAGTGAGATACCTGTATAGATTGCAGAGGCTGAATTGCCCGTCGAAACCAGGGCCTCGTAATAGTGAGCACCAGCATTGTCTAAGCCTAGATTGGTCACACTCAACGAGATGTAGATATCATCACCTTCGCAGACTTGTCGATACCCTGAATCGACTGAAATTGATGTGGCCTCCAAATCATAATCGGGCACCGTGATGTAGATTGAATTCCCTACCTCGATATTGTTGGTTTCATCTCCTTCGGATACACGGCTGGTGGTATCGGCGATGATTCCGAAGTAATACGTCCCCTGACCCAAGCTGCCGGGCAATGTGGTACTGTAGGTTCCACTCCGGTAAGAACCACCAGAAATGCTGTTCGCCTGTTGTGTGGAGCCCAACTTTGTATCACTGGTTGTAATTGTAGAATCTGTTGAAATATACATCTCCCAGTAAAACCACCCAGAGGCGTCATCGCCTGTATTGTCAATTCTCCAAGAGATGCTGACCTGCTGCCCGGCCTGACCGGAATTGGGGCCAGATGGGCTGTCGGGAACGAGATCGGCGGCTTCCTCGATATCGATTCGTGAACTTGACGAAGCGATGTTGTTGGTTTCGTCCAGTTCGTTAACAGAATCTCGATTGTCGGCAATCATTCCTAGATAATGGTAGCCCGGGCTCATACCGGTTGGAATCGCCACACTGTATTCATATCCTGAACGATAGGAACCACCACTGATGGAACTTACACTGAATTCATCCACAAAAGTGTCCGATGTTGTGATTGATGAGTCTGTTGAAAGATACAATTTCCAGTAAAATGAACCCGAATAATCAGTGCCAATATTGTCGATTCGATATTGAACCGTAATCGTGTCCCCCATGACTGCTGATGAAGAGGATGTGCTGACCGTTGTGGCCTCAATATCAGGCAAATCCTCCTGTAGGGTAATCTGGTCACATGTTCGTGCATTATTCGATTCACTGGCCTCGTCGACATCGGAGTCGACATCGAGAATGTAACCCCAATAGTAAGTGCCTGCATTCATGCTCGAGGGGATTCGAGTGCTGCTTGAAAGCGAGTCCGTTCGATAACTACCTGAAGATAGACTGGATGAATATTGATCACTTCCCACCTGTGTATCGCTGGTTGTAATCGTAGAATCCGTGGAGAGATACATCGCCCAGTAGAATGTGCCCGTCGATTGGCCATGGCTGCTTGATACGTCGTTTTCATATTGGATTGAAATCGATGAATCGAGATAATCGCCGATTGTCCCTGTTGCGGGTGTCGAACAAGAGGAGGAAGTGGTCCGGGGAACAAGGTCGGCCAATTCGTAAATATGAGCACGCCCCGAATCGTAATCGTCGTTGTTGTTCTCGTCAGATTCGCTGACTTGGCCGTTAATATCGACAATCATGCCGACGTAGTAGTAGCCTCCTGTAATCGTTGAGGGGATGGTTACAGTCTTCGTCGATGAGCGAGTACTTCCTGATGAAATGCTGGACTGAGTCCAGTAATCCAGTTGAATATCGCTTGTTGTAATCGTCGTATCCGTTGACAAATACAATCCCCACCTGAAAGAACCCGATGACGAATCGCCATCGTTCTTGATTCGTGTGCTGATACTCTTGGATTCACCAGCATCTGCAGATGTCCACGATGCTGAGAGATAGTCAACAATCAAATCGGGGCCACTACGAGCACCGGTCTCCATCGGCTCATCTACATCGTTCAATTCAATCACATCAGAGGTTGGAACCAAAGCCAACAGCAATGACGCAAGAGCCGCAAGAACGGCGATTCGAATCAGGGTTCCACTCGATACCATGGGCGGTTCGCGTAACGGTTGTTGGTCGAATATGTTGTGGTGGGCCTATAAGGCCCAAATTATCGGTCATGTTGATGAACGGCGGAGTTGAGGGGAGGGCATGAGCGATGAAACCGTCTTGGCCAATCTTGCCAAGACTGTCATTGTCACAATGCATCAAATTCCACAACTCGATCAGTTGCCGGTAAGCGAACTGCAGAAAATTCCACTGGGCAGACTTCGCAGAGATGCCACAAGGCTCCATGCTGTTTGCCGGTACCAGAAAGGGGTGAGGAAATCAGAAATCTCTGGACCTGATGATGTTCGTTGTGTAGATGTCCATCCAGCTGCATTGACTCAAGATTGGGAGCGTTATGCGGCATTCCTACTCTACCACGAATTTCTACACGCTCTCGGATTTACCGGGCATGACAGAACATTCCGAAATCTGGAGGCTTTGTGGCCTGACCTTGAAGCGAAAAATATGGGCAAATCATTTGGAAACCATTTGCGAAGAAGAGCGGCTAAGTGGTTGTGGACATGCCCGCAGTGCTCCAAAGAACATCCTAGAACACGCAGGGGAATGGGGCGATATCGATGTCGGGAATGTCGAGTTGCTTTGGTGGATGTAAAAGCAGGACCAACTAGGCCGAATGCCTAAGCATTCGACGCCCTGCCAAGAGCCATGAATTGCAGGGTTGGCCTCATCGCACTGACTCTGTTATTGCTGTCGATGGTCCCGGTTGTTGTCGCGGATTTGTCGACTGAAGACCAGACTCTAAATCTCGTTTGTTCGAATGATGATTGTTCATTGTCTACGCAGGCGGTGGGGGATGCAATTCTAAGCGAAGAAGAAAGGGGGGCCAACCCGCTCCAACCTGTCACGGTCACTCTTGAATTCCCAATGCGACCAGATCAAACCAGTGTCAGCCTACTTCCCAGCGTTGTGGAATCAATGATCATTGATTTGAGAATTCAAGAAGACGGGGTCGGAATGGTTCGTCCAGATCTGTACATTGAACTGATTTTGGGACATTCCACGAATTCGTGGACAATTTCAGCCCCAGGACCGAATACATCTCCGGGTAACCAGGAACCATACGTTTTGGAAAATCAAGAATTAGACCTCACAAATGGAAGAATATTATCGCCTTTGGACCAGGTACTAATGCGATTATCATTCGACATCGATCAACCGGTCACATGGGAATTACACCTTGCAGGAAATTCGGAAATTATCTTGCCAATCGAATGGAGTATCGATGCTGAGGCTGCAAACGTCGATGAACCGACCAGCCTGACCGAACCTCGTTCGATTACACTCGTGGGAGTGACCACCTTTGGAGGGCTCATGAGTAGTGATGTGGATTGTTACAAGTTTGATGTCGACGAACAGTTGAGTGCATTGACTGTGACCGTTTCTTGGGATTCAACCCCCCTTGAGGTTGAACAATCACACACCAGCCCAGAGTTTCGGAATTCTCAAGGAAGTTCAGAAGATTTACCAGAAATTCGTACTCGATACGAGGGTGAAAAGGTCGTCAACGAATATCGGTGGAGTGAACCTGAGGGTGGCGAACATACACTTTGTTGGACAGGGATTGAAGACCACTACCAATCCTACAGTTTCATCGGTTCACAATCTATACTGGGGGTGGGGAGCACAACACCGGAGGAATTCACAGGAGAAGCCACATGGGATTCCGGTTCTTCACAAGTTGGACAGTTGGAACAATCGACCGACACATCTGGCGCTGGTGTCCTTACGATGGGAATGGCTGCTCTCGGGATAATCATTGCAATTATCGGATATTTGATGCCTTTATCCTCTCCATGGTTGCCGAGATTCATGCTCCCAATGGCAATCATATTGCTGCTTTTTGGAGGTATTATATCACCTGCTGTATCGATTTCAAATGAATCTCCGAACCCTGGTGAAATGACCTTTGATGAACTTCTGGATGAGAGAATCGAGCGAATCTATCAAGGGGTCATCAATGATGATGAAGGGCAATTTGGGCCGCCCTCGTATAGCGGATTCATGGGGATTACTGCGGGCGAGAGATTGCAATTGATGTTGACAATCGAATCTGCTCACCCCCTTGGGGATGGAAGGTGGCAGGTCAAGGTCTCTGAACTCGATGGTGTTGATTTAGATCGATTGGTATTTGGCAAGTTGAATGAGGGTCGCCTATCAACAGACAACGAAGTGCGCTTTATTCTGCGTGCGGGAAGACTACTCGCCCTTGATCTATTGCTCTTGGAAGCACTCCTAATTGTCGATGAGGAACCGAGGGGGAATGTATTGCATATCGATTGGGATATGGTTTCAGATTCAGGGATGGGTTCAATCAATTCACCAGCGTGGATTAGTCGACCCGATACGATGACTACCGACGAGTGGAAACAGGTGACTGAAGCGGTCAAGCCAGAACTGCTTTCAGTCTCATTTTGTGATTGTGGAATCGATGCGATGGAACTCTCAATTCGCTCCAACGAGGTCTACGGAAATGACCTGATTTCCCCCGGTGGAATCGAATCCTCAAACGGCCTAATCCCTCATGACTTCTGGGTCGCAATACTCGGTTTGGTGATATTGGTTTGTGCCGGCTTTGTCGAGAAAGAGCGACGACAACAAGGTATGACTCTAGCTGAAGAATTACTCAACGCGAGGTAATCATTCTTCTTCGAGATAGGGCTCAAGGTCATCTGGAATCCCATCGCCATCACCGTCATCTTCCTCATCTGGGATGGAACCAAGCATTTCGTCGAGCATTCCGCGCTCTTCAGCATCGAGGTTGTGATCGCGAAGAGCCTCGACGATACGGGCCAATTGTTCGTCACTGAGACCGAGGGGGCGAGCAGCACCTACAATCAAATCGAGTTCAGCCTCCGAGACATGATCATCCTCTAAGGCTGACTCTATTGCAGCACGCGTCGCCATTCGGGCAGCGCTTCTCTCGGGAATCTGCAAGACTCTAGCAAGGGCACTCAATTCTGACATTTCATCCTCGGTTAGGATGCCATCCTCATACGCCAATTGATAGGCGTCGTAGAGAAGTTGTTGATATTTGTCAGGATGAAGAAGAACATCTCGGATAAGGCCGTAATCGATGCTATCGCCACTATCATCCATGTCCAAGCGGACAATCGAATCCCGAACCTCCTTCAGGAGCATGTCCTTGATTCCGTGCCCGAGGAGGATGAATCCCATCGACACGACTGCTGCGCCAAGCCATTGCATGACACCCGTCTCAAACAGGCCACCTGGATTGAACAATTGGTGAAGTCCCATCGTGACCATTGCGGCCCCGAGTGCGACCTCGAACCAGTCATTGATATCGGGTTCATCATCAAAGAGGGCTAGGCGTGATGCCAGCTCATTTTCGACGCCATCGGAGGTTGCCATCGAACACGCTTGGACTGCGAGGGCACTTCACACTTACGCGGCGCTACACCCGTATCCTTTTGGGCGGTGAACGATGGTCCTCATTCATGGTCGACGACGTGCGGGAACTCAACCTGCCCCCTAATGTCATCAATCTACTCACAGATGTGTGGGGAATTTCTCGACTCCATCCGCCACAAGCAGAGGCGGTTCCTATCGCTTTATCCGGGGAGAATTTGCTTCTGGCAATCCCCACTGCAAGTGGAAAAAGTTTGGTTGCGTATCTGGCCATACTTCAGCGATTATTGGTCGATCGACCTGGAAGCCGGGCATTCTATCTGGTTCCACTCAAAGCGTTGGCCTCCGAAAAAGTCGAGGAGTTGCGTCAAGCAGGTGATGCGCTGGGTCTTACTGTTGGGATGGCAATCGGAGATCGCACTGGTGAAACCGTATCTCTAGATGATGCAGACATCATCGTTGCAACCAGCGAAAAATTTGATTCGTTGATGAGAAATAGAGACGATTTCCTCAATCAGGTTAGCATTGTGGTAGCAGATGAGGTCCACCTCATTCATGATCGAAGCCGAGGACCAACAATGGAAGTCAATTTGGCACGAGTAAAGCATGAGCGCCCTGAAGCGCAAATCCTAGCCCTATCGGCAACGGTTGGAAACGCCAAAGAAATGGCAGAATGGTTGGAGGCGAAAACAGTACAATCGGATTGGCGCCCTGTGACTCTTCGATATGGAACCGTCTGTGATGGATTGGTTGAACCAAGATTACAAGTCGGGCCTGATCGAGAAAAAATGGAACTCCCGCCACCATTTGAACTGCCTGACGAGGGTGATGAATTGAGGAACATTTTGATGTCAACAATCGTTGATTCGGGCCAAATCATCGTTTTTCGGGGAACGAGAAGATACGCCGAGGGGAGTGCAACAAAACTTGGCGATTGGATGTTCAAGCGTATGCAATCTTGGACTAAATCTCCTGAAGATGCGCCGGATGGACTCGATGTAGAGGCTCGTTTGGCTACTTTGGCAGATGTTGCCAAAGAGATTGAAGGTAGCGAAGAATCCACAATGATGGGAGATAGATTGGCTGATGCACTTCGAGGAGGTGTGGCTTTCCATCATGCAGGGTTGACATCGAGCCAAAGAAGGATTATTGAAACTGCATTTCGGGATCGGATATTGTTTGCAATCTGCGCTACACCAACACTTGCAGCCGGTGTAAATTTGCCCGCTCGTCGTGTCGTTGTCCGTGATTTGACTCGCTGGGCAGATGGTCTGAGTAAGCCCTTGCCAAGAATGGAGGTTCACCAAATGCTAGGTCGAGCCGGCCGACCCAGATACGACTCCATCGGCGATGCATGGCTCATCGCAAGACATCTGGAACATGCTGATCAAATTGCCGAACTTTACTTTGAACAGGAACCTGAGGCGGTCGAATCAAAATTGGCGGCAGATCCTGCAATGAGGGTACATGTACTCGCAGCCATTGCGACCGGTGGGCAGCGAGATCGAGATGCGATTGGGCGATTCTTCCAAGAAACATTCCTTGGGTATGGTGTCGAAAACGATTGGTTGCAGAATCGAATCGATGAAATCATCTCTTGGTTGGCAACTCACCGATTTATTGAACGGACCGGAGAAGATGTGGCGGTTATCGAACGCATGGCTGAAACCGAATCAACAGAATTGGAAGAAGAATGGGATGATGAAATGCCAATTTGGGCCCAGAGTGCACAATCGATTGAAGGGGTAGATTTGGCAGATTATGTGGGTCCGAAATCAAAACCGAGGCCGAAACGTCCAGCTGTAATCGGTTTCCAGAAAGCCGCGGATCTTTCCAATCCACCATCTGAAGAGGTCGTTCCCGATTCTCCTGCAATGACCTATGCCGCAACAGCATTTGGAGAAAGGGTCAGTCGTTTGTATCTTGATCCATTGTCTGGACTGATATTGCGAGAAGGGCTCCGGCAGGCAAGAAAAATCCTTTGCAGAATCATTGAAGATCGCTCAATATCACCATGGGCTTTACTGCATTTGGTCACCTGTACACCCGATTTCCCACCTCTATGGCCAACGGGAAAACAAATGCAAATGATGACTCACAAAGTGAACGCGATGTCTGATCAAATCCTTCTCGATGGACATGAACTCAATACGCTCGGTTACATGCCTGAAGCTGAAAGTCTTGCCAAGAGTGCTTGGACACTGAGTCAATGGATTGATGAGAATTCATTGCGTGAAATCGAAAGGGAACTGGGCGTGGCTCCTGGTGACCTTAGAGTTCGTGTGGATCATGCGGATTGGTTGATGAATGCGGCTCGGCAAATCTGTGCGAATGATGATGAACTCGAGGATTCATTGAACAAGGCGAATATCGATTTATTGGAAATGCTCGATGTGATGCGAAAACGAGTTTCAAACGGTTGCAAAGAAGACTTACTTGCATTGATTTCGATTCGAGGTGTGGGGCGGGTACGCGCTAGAACATTGGCAAATCATGGATACAGAACACCACTTGAAATCTGTGGAATCACGAAAAAATCTGCCCAAAAACTTGCAGATGAAAGAGGATGGAGTCCACAACTGGTGCAAAATATCATGCAAGCGGCGGATAGAGCCATCCAAACGCGCAGTCGTCGGCCGACCGATTGATGAGGGAGAGACTGCTCCCTCAATCCGTGTCGCGAACACCATATCCCTGCTGGGGCCTGTCCTTCGCCGATCCAATTGACGATGCTTCAAAACTGGTAGAATCGTTTTTGGAATGGCGTGAGGATGAGCGATGGCTTCTGTTATGTGGCCCTGCTGCAGTAAGTGAAACACAACTGTGGACCGCCTGGCTTGGTCTGTCATCTCGGCATGCGAATTCAACCATGCGCGCCAATTCAATCGATGTGGAGTTCATCAGATTGATCGCGGGAACCCATCAAATTAGAATTGGATTTGAGCGAGCCGGTTTGTCCGATGGAGATCGCACAGCTTGGTTGGTCCACATTCCTGAACTCTCGGATGAATTGATTGAAGAAAAAAAATGGCCAACGATGGACCGGGTTGCACTCGATCAAGAAGCGGATCGTCTCATGTGTGTTCTCAAGGCGAAATTGTTGCCACATGGACCGATTCCTCACGAAGAGAGCGTGCAGCGACTTGAATTACAAGTGGAGGATGAGCAAACAAGTGATTTTGATTTAATTCATCGCTCGGCTCTGGCGCATATCGCATTGGCTGATTTCAATTGAGATGAATGGTTCAGAGATGTTAGGGCGAAACGCCTTATTGCCTCGGCCCTCCGCCACGATTCATGGCAAAGCATCATGCTTGGCGCAAATGCGGAGATTGTGGAATTCAATGTACACCGATGAATTTCGTCGACGTTGACAGTGAGCGAATTTGTTTGGCCTGTTGGACGGCACGTGTCAATCCAGAGCACCCAGAAATGGAAGCCATCATTGAGAAGGTCGAAGCAGAGGTTGAAGTATGGAGATGCCAAAAGCATACCAGGGATGAGAATGGATTGCCAGACGGACCCAAATCAGTTCGTTCACAAGGGAATCGTACAAACAATCCCTGAGGTGATCTGATGGCTTCTTTCGAGAGCCTTGATGCTACAAAGTGGTCTCAAATTGAGCCGCATTTTCAGGAATTGTTGGGTCGGGAAATCAATTCAGCAGAAGCTCTTGAGGCTTGGTTGCTAGAATTGGGCAGATTTAGTGCATATGTAGGGGAAACTGGTTCAATGCTCTACGTGAATATGACATGTGATACAGAAAACGAAGATATCAAACAAGCCTATCTCGACTTTGTAGAGAATGTTGAGCCTGAATTGGCAAAGATGAGCGATTTGTTGAATCGTAAATTGGCTGAAAACCCGTATGCTGATCAACTTGATTCTGAAGAGTACAATGTTTTACTTCGAGACACAAGAATGGATTTGGCCTTGTTCAGGGAAGAAAACATACCTCTCGGTACTGAACTGACCAAATTGGGGCAGCGTTACAACGAGATTTGCGGAGCGATGACGGTTGAATTCGATGGGGAAGAACGCACGATGCAACAAATGGGAAAATATCTCCAAGTCAATGAACGAGATGTTCGTGAAAATGCGTACAAAACCGTTGGAAAAAGGCGGTTCGAAGATGCTGAAGAAATCGATGAAATATATGAAAAAATGATTGGGCTGCGTCAACAAGTTGCACAAAATGCAGGGTATGATAATTACCGGGATTACATCTTCGATGCGAAGCATCGTTTTGACTACACACCAGCCGATTGCGAGGCATTTCAGGATGCTGTAGAGGCCATTTGTGTTCCTCTGAAGAGAGATGTTGATGGACAACGAAAGAGTGATCTCAACCTTGATTCACTTCGTATGTGGGATTTGGGACATGATGTCCAGGGCCGGGATCCCTTGAAGCCATTCACAGAAGTTGAAGAAATGGTCGCAGGGACGAGCCGAATGTTCCACCGACTCTCACCAGAACTTGGCAATTTTTTCGACAGTTTACGAGATGGGACAAGCCTCGATTTGGATAGTCGAAAGGGCAAGGCTCCAGGCGGCTATCAATTGCAAAGAGATCACAGTCGCAAGCCGTTTATTTTCATGAATGCAACCGGGCTCCAGAGAGATCTTGAAACAATGGTCCACGAAGCAGGGCATGCTTTCCACTCAATTTACGCCGATGATTTACCATTGGTCGATTATCGAAGCGCTCCATTGGAATTCTGCGAAGTAGCAGCGATGTCAATGGAATTGTTAACACATGATTTCCTTGATGAATTCTACACCAAAGAAGATTCCCAGCGAGCTGTTCGAGAGCACTTAGAAGGAATTGTCTCAATATTGGCTTGGATTGCAACAATCGATGCCTTCCAACATTGGGTCTACACCAATCCAGGCCATTCCAGGACTGAGAGACATGAAAAATGGTTGGAATTAGGTGACAGGTTTGGATCAATCCTGGACTGGACTGGGTTCGAAGATTGGCGAAGGGTGGGGTGGCAAAAACAACTACATTTGTTTTCATATCCATTCTACTACATCGAATATGGAATCGCCCAACTTGGGGCATTACAAATTTGGCTGCAGTATCGCGAAAATCCAGAACACGCACTCAAGAACTACGCAACAGCAATGCGATTGGGTGGATCAAGACCACTTCCCGACTTGTTCGAGGCTGGTGAAATGAAATTTGATTTTGGTCGGGCGACTGTGCAAGGACTCATCGATGCAGTTAGAGATGAATTGTCAGAACTACCTGCTTGAGTGTAGCTCCGACGGCATCAGAGGGATGGGATTGGAAATCCGATGCCGTCGAGGCTACAGGCCTTTGCTCAATCGCGTAGGCCTTCTGCAGTGACGAAGAACTTCGCTTCGCCCTCTGGCAGGTTAGGTGAATCTACCAGGCGTGCGATACGTGAACCCGCCTTGGATTTTCGAAGATAAAGGCGGAATGTCGATGCGTGTCCGACGACGTGTCCACCCACTGGCTTGGTTGGGTCGCCCCACATTGCATCGGGCTTCGACATGACTTGGTTAGTCACGAGAACCATCGCGTTGTTGACATCTGCCAACTTCTTGAGCTCCTTCATGTGGCGATTGAGTTTCTGTTGACGATCTGCCAACATACCACGGCCAAGGAATTCTGCGCGGAAATGTGCAATCAAGGAGTCAACGATAATCAATTTGACATCGATGTTCTTCGACGCTCGCTGGATCTCATCCACGAGCAGCATCTGGTGAGATGAGTTGTATGCACGGGCGACGTGGATTCGCTCAAGGGCTATTTCGGGATCTAACCCGACACCACGCGCCATCTGGGCAATCCGTTCTGGACGGAATGTGTCTTCTGTATCGATGTAGAATACTTCGCCACCCAGGCCACCTTGTTCCTTGGGTAACAGGCAGTTGACTGCAAGTTGGTGACCAACCTGTGTCTTTCCACTACCGAATTCACCGTAAACCTCGCAAATGGACTGTGTTTCAAATCCACCACCTAGCAACTCATCAATGGCTGCAGAGCCACTGCTCAGTTTGAGCACCTGTCGGCGCCTTTCCATGAGTGCATTGCCGGAAACGAATCCACCAATGTTGGCAAGTTTCTTCGCGGACGTGATAATTTTCGCGGATACTGCTTCACCAAGTTCTGCGGCATCTGCGAGCGATTTCGGAGTCATCACAGCGATGGCTAGGAGTTCGTTGAATCCAGCTTCTCGGAGTTTCTCCGCGGTCGCGGGACCCACGCCTGGGAGATCTTCTACTGTGATCTCCGGTTCTTCTGCATCGATGACGAGGACCTCCTCTTCATCTTCGGTTACTGTCTCGGTCTTTGTTGTCTTCTTCTCGGTTGTCATATTCTCACCTTGTGTTGTAGACCGTGCTGGAGTGCGGTAGTATATGAACCAACGAAGGACGGATGTGTTGGGATGCACCTGTGATTGTGATTCAGTAGGCTCTCAGTTGCCTTTTTATCCACTTTCATTTCACATTCATCACTTTCGCGAAACGAGAGATGTATGGTTGATTCGTTGGTAGCGGGTGATCGATTTGAACGATCGGTCTCCGGGTTATGAGCCCGACGAGATAACCTGGCTACTCCAACCCGCTGGTTCGACGGGGTTGCCACCCCTATTCAAGGACTCCGAATACGCGCAATACTCATTGAGTCGGTGTTGGAACAGCGCTACAATGGCCGGCGACATGCTCATCCAAAATGCGACGATGGTCTTGCCAGACCGCGTCGTTGAAGGAGATCTACGCATCTCCTCGGGTTCGATCCGAACCGTAGCGGCAGGAGGGGGGCTCGTCGCTTCTGCTTCGGAGACTGTCATCGATGCAACGGGATTGCACTTATTGCCCGGCGTCATCGACCCACATGTCCATTTTCGAGACCCAGGGAATCCCGAAAAGGAGGACCTCGAGAGCGGGAGCCGGGCTGCTGCTGCTGGCGGAATTACAGCATTCCTAGACATGCCGAATACAGTTCCGAACGCTACCAATCGTACTGCCCTTGAAGCGAAAATCGCTACTGCCGCCCAAAAGGCGGTGACACATCATGGCTTTTTCATCGGTGCTACGAACAACAATGTGGCCGATATGCAAAGTGTTGAGGGCATGGATGGGGTTTGTGGAATCAAGATTTTCATGGGCAGTAGCACAGGAGACCTGCTCGTGCACGAACAAAAACATCTCGAGAACATATTTGCGAATACAGGCGGAATAATTGCCACTCACGCCGAAGATGAGGACCGACTCCAGGCCCGTATTGCTGAATTCAAAGGACGAACCGATATTGCTGCTCACGCAGAGTGTCGAGACGTTGAGTGCGCCCTCATCGCCACAAAACGTGCATCTGCATTGGCCAAAGACCACGATCACCGATTGCACATCGTTCACCTCACAAGTGGTGCTGAAGCGGATTGGTTGGTCTCGAACAAGGGTGACCTGATTACAACAGAAGTCTGTGTTCAACACCTTACCTTCGACGAGGATGATGTCGAACAACTCGGTGTGCGTGCCCTCATGAATCCGCCGATTCGTTATACTGAGGACAAAAATACACTTTGGAAGCGTCTCAAGGACGGAACCATTGACTGCGTGGTGACCGACCACGCACCCCACACTTTGGAGGCGAAATCTGTGGGTTATCCAAACGCACCAGCGGGCATGCCGGGCGTTGAAACTTCACTGCCTCTAATGCTCACGCACGCGATGGACGGCAAGTGTAGCGTATCCGATGTGGTTCGCTGGATGTGTGCTGGACCTGCCAAGGTGTATGGAATCGAGAACAAAGGTTCGCTTCTCGAAGGATACGATGGTGACTTGACCCTAGTCGATCTTGAGTCACGGCGTACCATCACCGATGCCGATACATGGACACGGGTGGGGTGGACCCCATATGCTGGAATGGAACTCACCGGCCTACCGATGTGGACCATTGTCGACGGGATTCCCGTTCACAAGCGAACCCTAGGCGGCTCGTTCCGTGGTGAAGCAATTGGTGCCCCCGGTTGCGCAGGTCGAGCGCTGAAATTTTCCTGATCAGCCTTCTTCTTTCGGTGGTGAGCCTTCCGAACCCGACGAACTTTCTCCAGAATCGCCATCTTCAGTGTCTTCTGTCATCACGACATCATCGTGGTAGTATGGTGAATTTGAAACCTCATAGCCGGGCAAT
>CAZXVR010000038.1:0-13326 GCA_964644485.1 uncultured Candidatus Poseidoniales archaeon
ACATGGCGATGTCATCAAACAGGGGACCAGTCAGCCATTTACCTTCCCACTGATTTGAACTGAGATTGAAAAATTCCAATTGATATCCATGCCAAACCACAATATGTGATTCGCCAATTAGAATCTCCACGGGATAGACCCCCCAATCAGTGTAGATACCGAAATTTTGCTGATAGGATTCTTCAGTAGAAAGATTCCACAGGGTTACAGTGATGTTTCCGTCATCAATTGTTTCGTAACTCGCAAGCCACCCATCCGCTCCTGAGGCGGCGCCCGGTTGTGAAACACCTTCAGCAGGGAAATGTTGGTGGGTTGCATCCCATAGCAAGGTACCTCCTGTGCCTGCGAGTAGAAGCATCATGACCACTCCGGTTTGCCGACTTCCTCCCACCTTGAACCAAGCAATCCAACCTGCGACTATGGAACGAACTTCATTGACTGGGCGACGCCAATCTGCAAGGAGCCATGAAACTCGATGCAAGAAAGAACGCTCATCCAACCACTTCCATACCGAGGGCGCGAGGCGTTCGGAAAGGTGTACTGAAAGCATGCCAACTGCAATGCCACCGATGATGTCGCTGATCCAATGGATTCCCAAATAGAGAATTGTAAAAGCTGTCAATAGTGTGTATACAATCATGCAGGTACGCCAGATTTTCCAGCGGCCATCGAGGTCATTTCGGGCAAAACAATACCATATTGAAAATGGAATCCCAATGTGTAAACTTGGCATGCCATTGGTGAATGGATCGATGCGGGTGAACCATGTCTGGATTTCGGGTGTGAGATGATAACCTAGGGTTTCCATTTCTGGAATGTAATCTCCAGTCACGCGCACGTTGAAGAACAAGTAGAATGGAAGGGCCAACATGTAGGTTAGCAGTAGAGTCAATGAGATTCGATCAGCCATATGTCGGTCATCGAAATAGCAGGTGTAAACGAAGGCACTGAAGATGACCATCATGTAACCTGCAACATAGAAATGGGTGAGCACTGAAGTCAGAATAGCATTCTCAAAGGTTTGCTGAAACCACAGAACAATGTCTCCTTCAATCGCATAGATGTAAGCCGTCATATCGATACGAGTATTGGCCATTAATATTCGATCAATACCATCGAAAATGTCTTTCCAAATGTAAATCGAAAAGACGATGATTCCATGCATCCAATAACGACGGAACATGTCTTGAAAACCGGTGAGGGTGATTCTCGCCCAAGGTGGTTTCAGGAGTGGCATTAGAAGTAGAGAGGCAATGATTGCACCGGTCACCCATGTGACGTAGATGCCAGTACCACCAACCATAGCAAGCCCTTCCAGAACGTGTCTAGAACGTATCTTATCAAGAGGGTTGTCACTTAGATGATTTCAGGAGCCTCATCTTCGTCCTTTGCGAGTTCAGCCAAAAGGTTCTCAACAATCGTATCGAATGCCTGCGCCGTTTCACCTTCCGGTTCGGCAACAATCCTGTGCACACCATCATCTCCTCCTCGGACAACACCTGGGTCAAAGGGTAGGGCACCCAAGAATGGAACCTCAAATTCTACAGCAGCGGCTTCTCCGCCACCCTGCTTGAACAGATTCAATGTAACCGTCCAATCTCCATCTCCATCAGCGGTCGCCTGCAAAGGCAATCCTTGCGGACCGGTGACCGTAACCTCTGTGTTGGGCTCAGCTTTACCTCTGAGTGTGTATCCACTCATGTTTTCGACCACACCCAAGACTGGAATTTTTACAGTCTTTGAGAAATTTATCGACTTGCGGCTGTCGAGAAGAGCGACATCTTGAGGCGTGGTTACAATCACCATGCCATCGATATTGGGTAGCGACTGAGCGACGGTTAGAGGCTCATCGCTGGTCCCTGGGGGAAAGTCAATGATGAGCGCGTCGAGTTTACCCCACGCAACATCTCCAATGAATTGCTGTATTGCTCCCAATTTGATTGGACCTCGCCAAATTACAGGTTTGTCCGGGTCTTCCAAGAGGAAAGCCATCGACATCACCTTGACGCCATTTGGACCATCTGCAGGGTGAATTTGATTGTCCTCAACATGCAATTCTGTATCCTCGATACCGAGCATCTTCGGGATGTTTGGTCCAGTGATATCAATGTCAAGAATCCCAACCTTCTTGCCTTGTCTGGCCAGACTCAATGCGAGTCCTGTAGCAACTGTTGACTTCCCGACACCGCCCTTTCCAGAAAGGACCATGATTTTGTGACCGATATCTTCCGCAAGGCGGGTCATTCGAAGTTTGCGGCGCATCTGAGCATAGGCTTGTTCCATCTGTGCTTTTTGATCGGGTGATGCTTCGGGTGATTCGGCCTTTTCTTCTCCTTCACCGGGATTGTGGTGGGAAATCGGGCCGCTCAATTTGCTCTCTCCTAGAGCGCCGACCGAACACCCGTACTTCAAGTCGTGGCTGTTGACTCTCCGGAGATTACGGAGAGGATTGATAAAACCCAAGAAGTGTTACGGCAGTCATGCGCGTCCTGTTTGTTTGCGTGGGCAATACCTGTCGAAGCCAAATGGCCGAAGGTTGGGCTCGGCATCTTGGAATTGAGGCATCTAGTGCTGGCACTCACCCAGGTGGGCAAGTCGCACCAAATGCGGTTTCAGTGATGGCAGAGAAAGGCATTGACATCTCTCATCAGCAACCAACACTCGTGGACAATGTGGACCCCTCCACCTTCGACAAGGTGTTCAGCATGGGTTGTGGTGTACAGTGTCCCAATATTCCACTGAATGGCGATTGGCAATTGGAAGATCCAGTGGGGCAAAGCATCGACGTTTATCGGAAAACACGAGACGCCATTGAGGCGCACGTGCGCGCTCTAACCGAATGATTGGTGCGAGCGCCGGAATTTGAATCCGGGTTCAGGCGTTGGCAACGCCCGGTGATAACCGCTACACTACGCTCGCAGCATCTCGGCCATTAGACGCCCCTTTTTCTAAGCGTCGGTGATGAGAATTGGTCTCTATTTCCATTGGTTGTCTGAAGGCATCATCTGTTTGAGACCTCCACCGCGAATCCACATTGTGATTCCGACGATTGCTAGAATCACGAATAACCCAATGACACCGAAGACCAACCAATCTTGACTGGCACTTTCCAAGACTGCTTGTCCTCCACCACCACCATCATCAGATGAACCCAATTCAATGGAGAATGTCCGATCGTTGGCCGGTGTTTGTGCAAGTTGTTGATCGATGCCACGGATGTCGAATGTGGTCATACCTCCGGGCATCCCCGGCCGAACTTCAACGTGAACCGACCAGATTCCATCTCCTGCTAACGCGTCTGGGCCAATCCCATCATCGCGCATTGAAATCCAACTCTCACTTTGGCCAGGAGGGGCGAGAATCCCCAGACGAGCTTGTACAATCGTCACTGGATCCAAATCGGTTACTACGGCGGTCATGGTGTATTGGTTTGAACCTGTGAGGGGGATTCCTAGGCTGGTGGTGACCTCGCCATCGTCATAGAAGGTAACCTCTGAAATTGCGGGTCCTTCATTCAAAATGTGAAGGCTCGGCAAATCTTCACCGGTTCCGAACTGGGTAGTCAACCCATTTCCTCCGGCTCCATCTTCAAGTCTGACAGATAGCAATTGATCGCCGCTAGGAATTGAATCGGGGACGACTAGGTCACCGGTCCACATCCCGTCGGTGAGGGTGAGCCATGTCACGTTACCCCCCCATTCAGTGGTGTCAACACCCACGGCCGTGACACCAGAACCATCGTTTGCAATGATTGACACGGAAGTCGTATCTCCACGGTTCACCGTGTTGGGCGAGTATGCGAATGTCGTGATTCGTGGGAGGCGATTGATGACCTGAATGTCATGTGATTCGCTGGTTGTCACCCAATCATCAGCGACGTTGATTTGGATACTTACATCACCATCAATGATACCAGGATACTGAATTTCAGCAGTGAATGTCTCATCGTGTACCGAGATGTCACCTTCAAGCCCGACATCATTCAGTGTAATCGTGCCGAGTGATAGTGCTGACAGATCTGCTGTGACGGTGCGGATATTCCAATCGGCATCATCGACTTGAACTTCCAAGTGAACACTGGCAGCGTCTTCGTTGGTGATTGCTCCTTCTCGAATGGATACCGATACAATGCTGGGCGCGGTGTTCTCACTTTCGGTGATAATCGACGGAGAGAGTACGCGCGCGAGGGACTGGGTTTCTCCGAACTCTAGACTGTCTCCTTGATCCATGTCGAGGGTTACATTGCGAGTAACCTCGGCGATTAGACCTGCAAGAATCCCCTCGTTGATGACGGCACCCGTTGCCGAGCCCTCGTTTCCGTATGCTCCATCCCAATAGGTCACTGGAATCGTGTGTCCATCTCGGACCACTGTTCCGGTACTCGTTGCAGTGATGCTGAGATGCATCAATTCGGAACCTAACAGATCAACACGGTCGCCCACGGTTAAGCCCGCAGGAGCCAAACCTGTCTCTCGCGTGATATCTACATCTCCAAGTGTACTCTCGGCGCTTGGAGCTTCAAGATCGATTTGGATGGGGCTTCGCTCGGGGAATTCATCGCCCTCAGAGGGCTCCCCTGCTTCCATGGAATCCCATCGCAGACGCACGGTTCGATTTTCCCAGTGCTCTTGCGGAACCTCATATTCCCAAGTCTTGTTGTGGACAGCATCAAGATCAAATGGGTTGTTCCCAACACCGGAAATGTTGAGCCAGTTCTCGGTGAAAATGACATTCGTGTCGAACGCAACACCAGTTGCGTTCTCCTGTGAATGATTGGTGGCTACGATGTCGCGGACGATACCGAAGTCACCGTTCACATCTCCTGAAAAGGTGCCATCGACGTGCAGTTTATCGCCTGTCTTCAAACCATCAACTGACTCCATGAAAATTTCGTAAACTGTTGCATTGACCGTCATCGAACTATTCTCTTCTTGATCGGTGAAATCGAATGCTCCATCTCCTTGGATTCGATTCAGAGAAGAGTGGAATTGGCCGTTCTCCCAGCGCTCACGATTGAGGATTTGACTGATGTCCAAATCCATCTGGTAATCTTCACCCCGAATATCCATATCCGCTGTCCCTTCAAATTCGGAATTCATCAGAATGCGTTCTCCATCAATGTCATGGGTCTCAATCAGTAGAAGTGCGAGGGTCCCGTTGGCTTCCATGGTTTCCCCCCCTCCTTCGGAAGACATGTGGATTCCACCGTTGGCTTCTATGCGGAGTTGCTCCTCGACGACACCTTGGTCCAAACTTCGAATGATGTATGAATTAACGACGTTGCCGAAAATTTCGGTATCGACTCCATCATCACTGCTGTTTAACCCAATCGTACCATTGCCACGCATCTCGAATACTTGGCTCTGTAGATCCATGCCATTGACCGTTTCATTCAACCAAACCGTGTCCAACCAGAGAACGATTGCGATGGTACCTGTGCCGCCATCCATCGATTCTTCAATTGCGAGTGTGCCAGCACCGAGTTCGTTTGATTCCAGCGTGTTGCCAGTTCTTTGTTGCCAGCCTTGTCCGGTGAATGTGAGATCCCACGATTCACTATCTGTGAAGTTCACAGAGTTCTGAATCAGATGCCAATTTGTTACGCGCGTAATCTCGTGATCTGAAAGTGGTTCGTTCCAAATCGTGACTTGGATGGTTCGTGAACCGAGTAGGGCAGAGGGATTACAGCAATCATTCTGCCAAACTTCGACCGTAATCTCGTCCTTCCAATTTAGCGTTGAATTGACTGTGAAACTTAGTTCGGTGTTGTTTCCACCGGTCCAATCCATGGCCCAGTCACCGATTGAGTTACCACCAGCGTCCTTGTGAGAAACGACGACAGAGAGTTCATCTAATTCTGAAAATGGAAGAGATTCGCTCAACACAATCCGGTATCCGTTCGTGATGTTGTCATTGCCGTCATCGACCCATTCTGTGAGAATCGTGGCGGAAACGCTCTGCTGCGCTGTGACGAGAGGTGAAAGTGCGACAATGAGCATCAATAAGATGCCAAAGAGGGTGCTACGGACTGATTTTTCTTGTGCCATGGTGCAACCTCTATACTGATTGATGCCGTGTTCCTTATTCAATCCTTACGCGACCTGTTCGACTAGGATGAACGATTCAAAATCTCAGAATGAATACTCGCGACAAAGTCCGAGAGAGCCACGCCGTTGACCTGTTCACGGTCAGGGCCCATGTAGGATACTGTGCCGTTGCTCGCCTCTTCATCACCAAGGATGAGAAGATAGGCTGGACGCATCGCACGGTGGGTTCGCAACTTCTTGCCAATCGTGTCGTCACTGGTATCCATCTCAACGCGAACACCAACTTCTCTCAAAGCTGCACTGACCTCATTTGCATAATCGATATGCTTCTCTGAAATGGTCAGAATGTGGGCCTGAGTAGGAGAGAGCCAGGTGGGGAACATGCCGCCAAAGTGCTCGATAAGAACCCCACAGAATCGTTCCATGCTTCCAAATGGTGCGCGATGAATCATGACCGGGCGATGCTTTTCTCCATCTGCACCAACGTAGTTGAGATCGAATCTCTCTGGAAGATTGTAGTCTACCTGCACGGTGCCCAATTGCCACTCTCGGCCTAGGACGTCTCGAACCACGAAGTCAATCTTCGGGCCATAGAATGCTGCTTCACCTTCTTCTTCAGTAAATGGGACACCAAGAGAGGCGGCAGCATCACGACAGGCTTGTTCTGCCTTGTCCCACTTCTCGGGTTCACCGACATATTTGGTCGAATCAGGGTCGCGCAGGCCTACGCGCACGCGATAGTCGTCCATACCAAGTGTCCCGAAGATGACCTGAACCAATTCGATACAACCGAGAACCTCCTCTGCAATTTGATCTTCAGTCACAAACAGATGAGCGTCGTCTTGAGTGAATCCGCGAACACGAGTCATTCCCGAAATTTCGCCAGATTGCTCCCAGCGATACACGGTGCCGAATTCGGCCAATCGCAATGGAAGGTCACGATAGGATCGTGGCTGACTCGCATAGATGCGAATGTGGTGTGGGCAGTTCATCGGTTTCAGTAGGTAACCTTCGATTTCGCCCTCGTCCATTCGGTTCGATAATTCGCTACATGAGCAGCCTTCGCTGGCCAATTTGGTCATCAAGTCGCGTTCAACCAATGGGGGATATTGGCTCTCCTGATAGTAGGGATAATGGCCACTGGTGCGATACAAATCGAGTTTGCCAATGTGTGGTGTGTAGACTTGGTTGTAGCCTTGCCTTCGCAAATGACTGGAGATGAAATCCTGTAATTCATTGCGAACCACTGAACCTCTAGGCGTCCACAGGATGAGGCCTTGACCGACCATCTCGTCAATGTGGAATAGTTGCAAATCTTTACCCAATTTGCGATGATCTCGCTTGGCGGCCTCACGCATCATCGTTTCGTGATTTTGTAGATCTTGCTTGTTGGCGAAGCACCAGCCGTAGATGCGAACCAAGGATTCGCGTGAGGCATCGGCCTTCCAATAGCAGGTGCTTGTGGTGGTGAGTTTGAACCAGCGGAGCATCGCGGTTGTGGGAACGTGTGGGCCCCTGCACAAATCGACAAAGTCACCTTGGCGATAGACGGATGAGCCCGCACCTTCGCCAATCTTGTCATCCATGATTTCAATCTTGAATGGATTGCCTGCAAACATGCTACGCAGTGTTGCGTTATCGTGTTCTTCTCTCTCAACTTGGAGATTGGCCTTGACCAGTTCTTTCATCCGCTTCTCAATCGCTCTGAGATCCTCATCGGTGAGCGGGTCCATGTGAAAATCATAGTAGAATCCATTCTCAATGGGTGGTCCAATCGTGGGTTTAGCATCCGGATAGAATTCGACGATGGCTTGCGCCAGCAAATGGGCGCAAGAATGGCGTAGAATGTACAAACCTGCTTCTGATTCACCTAGGATGGGTTCGACTGTTTGGCCATCGGAGAGTTCGTGGCTCATATCCCGTTCCACACCGTCGACGAGAGCTGCTACCGCTCCTGATTTACGACCATGGACGTTACGAATCACTTCTCCAGCCGTTGTTCCTGCGGCATATTCGTGGGTCTCCCCATCGCCGACAACAATGTTGAGCATGGACATGAATACCCCCTCCTACGGCCCCTATGGGGCCGAATAGGGCATATCAAGGCGATGGCAAGAATCGACCCTAGGCAAGCAGTCGTGCGATGATGTCGGCTTTCGTGCCACTACTGGGAACATCACGTAATTTCGCCAATTCAACCAACATTGCCTTCTTCATTTTCTTCAGAGCAGCTTCACTTGGCAGCGGAGCCAGTTCACTGGACTCTGCTGCCTCTTCTGATTGGGAATCCCACTCTACATCATCTTGAATCGCAGCAGGAGAATGCTTTGAATCACTTGTAACGAAAACATCTGCTTTCTCGTTCCAATCTTCATTCCAATTGGAATCCCATGATTCGATATTGACTTTCTCAAATGTTGGCTCAGCAGGCGCAATCGGTTCGGGTGGAGCGAAATGCGCAGTGGGAGATTCAGCTGGAGGTTCAGGCGGTGCTGGGGGCGCGGGGGGCAACAATGCATCCATTGAAGGAGAAGGGGGAGGGGAGGGGATTTCCTCCTCTGCAGTGACCTCGGTTGTCAACAAATCAACCGGTGGTGCTGGAGGACCAGGTGGTGGACCCGATGGAGTTGCGTCCATCGGTGGGGCCGCAGGAGGACCGGGCGGAGACGCGGGCGGGCCGGGTGGAGAGGCTGGGGGGCCACTGGGAGGTGGCCCAGGGGGTGCTCCAAAAGCACCCGGAGGTGGTGCTGAAGATGGTTGATTTGGGGTTGCAGGTGGACCAAGAGGGGAGGCTGGTGGCCCCGGTGGTGTAGCGTCCATCAGAGGTGCTGCAGGGGGACCCGGTGGTGCGAGTAGTGGATCTGCAGCAGGGGGACCAGGGGGTGCAAGTAGCGGATCTGCTACAGGAGGGCCCGGTGGTGCAAGTAGAGGGTCTGCAGCAGGAGGACCTGGTGGTGTTGAGGCGGGCTCAGTCGTCCCGATTGCAAATGCATCTTCCATGGATTCGGGTTCTTCAGGCGGCGAGGTTTCTTCCTCTTCTTTGGCCGCCAATAGACGCTCCAATTCTTTGACGAAGATATCCTCGATACCGTCGGTGTCCTCGTCCGCCATGAGCCTTCGACTCCTCCACCTCCCCTTGAAAGGTGTGGCTTCGTGAGGTCCTGCCCTAAGGGCAGAATTGATGCCCCCCAAACCCTTGGCATGGGTATGGCACGTCAAATTGGCCTACTCGTGAATCCAGACGCTGGCCTCGGAGGACGGCTTGGATTCAAGGGCAGCGATGGTCGCGCCGACGAAGCAAGAGCGGCTGGTGCTGAGGACCGTTCTGGACCCAGAATGAGACAAGCTCTGGAGCGCTGCGTCGACAGATTGTCAAATGTCGAAATATTCACCTGCTCAGGCCGAATGGGTTCTGATTGGATTCCAATGGATCATACGGTGGTCTACGATACCCCTGCCCAAACCTCGGCAGAAACGACTCGGGAGGCGGTTACCGTTCTTTGCGAGGCCGGTATCGAGTTGTTGCTTTACGCAGGGGGGGATGGAACCACCAGAGATATCATCGAAGCATTGCCCAATTCCAATCTCCCTGTGATCGGCGTACCGGGTGGTGTCAAAATGCACAGTGGCTGTTTCGCGGCTTCGCCAAATGCTGCGGCTGAAGTGCTAATCGCTTGGCTGGAAGGAGATTTACTGTTGGCTCGAACCGAAGTCATGGACTTGGATGAGGAGGTGTATCGCCAAGGCCGCTGGTCTGTTCGAATGTATGGAGAGGCGATGATGCCCTCCAGTCCTCGGTGGATGCAGGGCGCGAAAATGCGAGTGGAGGCGACAGAGGAAGATGAGGTGCTTGAGGCGCTTGGAGATCACATTCGGGAAGTGTTTGTTGCTGATTCTGAGCGCTTGGTTATCTGGGGTTCGGGGGGAACACTGCGAACCATCGCAGAAGGAATTGGTTTCTCCCCCACTCTACTCGGAATCGATGCGACGATTGGAGAAGAGCAGGTTGGAACCGATCTAAATGAAGAATCATTGTTGGAACTGATTGCCAATCACACGGGCGAGTGCACACTGTTGGTTTCACCGATGGGTGGACAAGGATTCCTGTTGGGTCGAGGGAATTTGCAACTGTCCCCAGATGTGTTGCGAGCGATTGGAATTGATGCGGTATTGGGTGTTGTCACACCCGCAAAGATGCTGACGGTTGCGCAATTGAGGATTGATACGGGTGATACTGATTTGGACGCTGAATTTCAGGCCAAGAAATACCTCAAGGTTCTGCAAGGATATCGAACCACTCGCCTACTGAGAGTCGCTATGGACTAACTACTGAGCGCTCAGAGCGGCTTCGATGAGACCCACGAACGGTGGACTTGGTCGATTGGGTCGGCTCTTGAACTCGGGATGATATTGAGTTGCGAAGAAGTATGGGTGCCCTGTGAGTTCGATGATTTCCATGCGTTCTCCTTCGGTATCTTTGCCCACGAAACGCATTCCGGCGGCTTCTAACTCCTCGACCATGTCTGGATTGACTTCGTATCTGTGGCGATGTCGCTCGTGAATTTCCATCTCGCCACCGTATAGTCGATATGCATCACAGTCTTCGGTTTGCAAATTGGTTTGTCGGCTGCCCAAACGCATGGTTCCACCCATGTGGGTTCGGCTTCCTTCAGGCATGAAAATAACCGCAGGGTGAGGTGTGGCTTCATCGAACTCTGTACTGTTTGCTCCAGCTTTGCCAAGTATATCGCGTGCAAAATCGATGACTGCGATTTGCAACCCGAGGCAAATTCCAAGGTAGGGTTTGCCTGTTTCACGACAATATCTCGCCGCGCACATTTTGCCTTCGACACCACGGTTGCCGAATCCACCAGGAACCAAAACGCCATCAGCATCTTTGATCATCTGCCAGAATTTCTCATGCTTGTCTGGATTTTCATTGGCCTGATCGGGCTCAAGGTACTCGGCTTCAACCCAATCGATATTCATCTTTGCACCCGCGTTAAACGCTGCGTGCTGAAGCGCCTTGATGACACTCAGATAGGAATCGGAAAGTCCTGTGTATTTGCCCACCATCGCAATTCGAAGGTTCTTGTCGAGGTTGTCGACGCGCTCGGCCATGGCTCTCCAATCATCCAGAAGTGGTCTTGAATCTGGAAGGGGGATGCCCAATCTTGTCGACAATTTCTCGGAGACTCCCTGCTCGTTCAGCATTAGCGCAACGTGGTAGATATTGGGGACATCATGCGCACTGTAGACGTTTGAGGGCTCAACATGGCAGAAGGATGAGAGTTTCTCCTTGACCTCCGCAATCAGTGGTTCACTGCTGCGGCAAACGAGGAAATCCGGCGCCAATCCCGCGGCTCGTAGTTCCTTGACCGTGTGCTGAGTGGGCTTGGTTTTCTGTTCACCGACCACGCCGATGACCGGGACCAAAGAGACGTGGAACAAACAGATATTTTCGCGGCCAACACGGAACTGGAACTGCCGAAGAGCTTCGACGAATGGCGCACTTTCAATGTCCCCGACCGTTCCACCCAGTTCGATAACACACACATCGGGCATCTCACCTGAGCCATCGGTACATTGTGCAGCAACACGCTCGATTCGTTCTTGGATTTCATTGGTAATGTGTGGAACGACTTGGACGGTCTTGCCTAGGTAATCTCCGCGACGTTCTCGCTCGATAACGCCAGAGTAGACTTTGCCTGTGGTCAGATTGTTGTCGCGTCCTAAGCGGATGTCGAGGAAGCGCTCATAATTGCCAAGATCCAAATCGACCTCGCCACCATCATCGAGAACGAATACTTCGCCATGTTCGAATGGGCTCATCGTACCTGCATCGCTGTTTAGATAGGGGTCAATCTTGATTGCAGTGACCCGCATTCCCATCGATTTCAGGAGCACGCCGATGCTCGATGCGGTCACACCTTTTCCAATTCCACTGAGAACCCCGCCCGACACCACAACGTACTTCATCGTCATCAACGGGGTTTACATCACGTGTGCCTTGCCTATCAACGTTGGCCTTGTTATTCCTGATTTGGTCTCCTTGAGGTGCTTTCCTCCATGTTCAAGTAGCGTCCGTAGTTGAGCAGACGATATGGGTCCGCGCATTTTGGTCACGGGTGCGCTCGGACAAATTGGAACCGAACTGGTCGAGGCTCTGAAGCAGAAGCATGGGCAGGCAAATGTGATTGCAACCGATGTTCGTGAAGCACCCGGCTGTCGAATCCTGGATGTCATGGATACTGAAGGGATACTCACACTCGTCGATGAAGAGAATGTGACCGAAATTTACCACCTCGCAGCGTTGTTGTCAGCCACTGGAGAACGCAATCCAGAGCTCTGTTGGAAAATCAACGTTGAGGGGTTAGAGAATGTCATCGCTGCTGCCAAGGCCCATGGTTGCCGGGTATTTGCACCCTCTTCGATCGCGGTATTCGGGCCTGATTGTCCTTCGATAGCACCTCAGGTCACGCCTCTGAATCCAACCACTGTGTATGGAAAAACAAAGGTCGTTGGGGAGCAATTGGCGATTACTTCTGATGTGGACATGCGCGGCTTGCGCTATCCCGGATTGATTTCTTACAAAGCCCCTGCCGGTGGGGGAACGACGGATTATGCGGTGGAGATTTTTCATGCTGCATTGTCTGAAGGGCACTACACCTGTTTCGTGCGCGAGGATACACGTTTGCCGATGATGTACATGGATGACGCCATACGAGCCACTCTCGAGTTGATGGAAGTGCCTTCGGAAAAATTGGGTGGCGCGCGCGGTGGATACAATGTCTCAGGTTGTTCGTTTACTGCTGGAGAATTGGTGGCCAGTATTCGCAGGCACATACCTGAATTCAAGTGTGCGTATGAACCGGATGTCCGCCAGAAGTATGCAGATTCTTGGCCCGATGACATTGAGGACGATGTTGCCCGAACCGAATGGGGCTGGGTACCCGAGTTTGATCTCGATGGAATGGTCGATGCGATGTTCGCTGGACTGAAAGGCTGAGCAGCCCCTACCCACTGCGTTATCCCTTATTATTGAGTAGGGACAAACGCCTTAGTGTTCATAGCCCACTTGCGCTTAGCATGTACGATTCGCATGGTGATTC
Organism: uncultured Candidatus Poseidoniales archaeon; assembly: GCA_964644485.1. Lineage (GTDB taxonomy): Archaea > Thermoplasmatota > Poseidoniia > Poseidoniales > Thalassarchaeaceae > MGIIb-P. The sequence continues at coordinate 13,160 of CAZXVR010000038.1, forward strand.
GACTTCGAGGTGAGGCATAATGTCGGCTTCGAAGTGGAAACCATATCCAAAATATTCGGACAAAGGAATAGATTGGTTGGGCGAAGTACCTGAGCACTGGGATATATCCACACCTCGTTTGATGTTTGATGAAATTAAAGATAAGAACACAGATTCTGCAAGAACCA
>CAZXVR010000039.1:0-13320 GCA_964644485.1 uncultured Candidatus Poseidoniales archaeon
GTGTCTCTTTGCAATGGATTATCCTCGGATTATTCGTAGGTTGCGCCATGGGTTCGGCAGGAGCACAGGCTCGTTCGATGTTCTCACAATTGACGCCGAAAAGTCGCACATCCGAATTCTTCGGATTCTTTGGATTCCTCGGTAAATCTGCGGCCATGATCGGCACTGCACTCTATGCGATTGCCAGCACAACATTCGACAGTCGTGTCGCATTGTTGTCAATCACAATTGTCATTCTAGCAGGAACTTATCTCACCAGCAAGGTCGACATCGAAGAAGGTATTCGCGTTGCGCAAGAAGAGGATGCACGCAACGAAGCCAAAGGTATGGAGTCGTGATCAAATGGCAAAGCCGATGAAACATTTCGGTATTGTTCAGATGACTCTGTCCATCATTGTCATGCCTTGTGGGTTCCTTGTGTGGGGCATGGCCGCCATCCCTGGAATCTGGTTGTTCCAAGAAGCTGGAACGCTCGATGAGGGTTGGATTCGCTTGGTTGCACAAGGTGCTGCTGTCGGAATGGGTTTGCTGTTCTGGTGTTTGCTAGATCTTCTCATTTTGGGAGTATTCGGGTTACTATTGAGACCTAGATCTGAATCTGCACAGGCCCCTACACAAAGTTGGTTGACCATTCGCTGGGCCTTCATGTCATTGTTTCACCGATTGGCATTACCATCATTGAAGTGGATGGTGCCATCATTCATTGGAGACATATATTTCCGAATGATGGGTGCAAAAATTGGCAGAGGCGCTCAGATAAACTCTGCGTCAATCAATGATGCCTACATGGTTGAAATCGGAGAAAAATCGGTAATTGGCGGGGATGCGGTTCTCAATGGACATCTGTTTGAGAACAATGGAATTCACATGGCCAAAGTGAGGATTGGTTCGAGATGTCTAATCGGCACACATGCTCAGATCAACCCTGGATGCATCATCGGCGATGGGGCAGTCATCGCCTCAAAAGCGGTCTTGCCCAAACACACAGAAGTTCCCCCTGGCGAGGTTTGGGGTGGTATCCCTGCGAAGTGCATCCGCCATGCAGATGGGTCTAAGCCGGAGTGAACAAAATACTCGTTCCCGCTTGAACGAATTCTCCCTTGGGATATTCTGCCTGTTCTGCATTGGCGCCGATGACATTGGGTTTGAACATGTTCGCAGGCACACGAACATCAACACGACTTCCCAATCTAATCATCCCATAGCGCTGGCCACGTCGCATCTGATCACCTTCACCCGACCACGGTGCGATGGTGCGAGCTAGAAGGCCACTGATTTGTGTGGATTCAACAAGAAGTCCGTCCTCTCGCGAGAATACCGTTCGAACCCTCTCATTCCATGCCGATTCTTTACGAAATGCGGGGACAAACGGTCCTCTGCGCAAACCTTTCCCAGTTCGGTGTTCCATTCGAATGATGGTTCCCGCAATCGGTGCACGGTTCACGTGAACGTCAAACGGGGACATGAATATGGCAACCCTCCAAGCATCTGACTCAGATTCCTCGCCTTCAGGGACAGCTGCCCATCTCTGTTCATTTGGGAAGGCCAGAGGTTTCTCGCAAGGTGTTTCGTGCCAATCCCCTGTGAGTTCGTCGTGGATTGAGGGTTCATCCTTCGTAGGTCGCCGGCCTGTCGCTCGTTCTCGAACGACGAACATAACGTGTCCGTCTGCTGGAGACACGATGATGCCCTCATCCTTTGGAATCGGGCGATCGGGGTCTCGATAAAAATTGGCAATTATGGCTGTAAACATGAAACATAGCATTCCAATGACATGTGCAAGTCCATTCAAATCATCGACAATGAGGGCTATGGCTTCGATTGAAACACCCATCAACAACCAAGTGACAGTAGGTGCGATTCCACCACGGGCGAAGACGCCCACTCGGATCACTCCTCTTCTTCGTTGGAGCGGTTGAGAACACCATCGTCCTCTAGGTCATCTGCAATATCTTTGACCATTTCAGCAGCCTCCTCTGGAGGTGCATTTAGAATTTCATCGAGACGGTCTTTGAGAGCGCGCTGCATGTGAGATGACTTTCGCTCTGCTTCGACAGCGTTCTCAATCATATCATAACGGGTCTTGATGGCCTTGTTGAGATCCTCAAAGATTTGCATGTGGTTGACATACCAATCGTCACGCGCCTTCATCTCAGCAACTGCGAGGCGAAGATCACCATCCAGTTCTTCTGCGATTTCGAAGACGCGAGCAAGGCGCTCTTTCTCACGCGAATACTTCTCCTCCATCTTTTCTAGTTCCGGTTCAAGATATTTGACACGCTGAGAAGAGGTTGATCCTTCAACCTCTAAATCACGAATGCGATTGTCCTTCTGAGAGATGAGTGCTTCAAGCCCTTCTCGAGCGATTTCTTTGTCCACCGCTTCTTTCTCAAGAACTTCGATTTCGGCTTTCAAATTCACAATTTCTTTTTCTTGCTGCTCGTAGGCATCATAGAGTTTGACAAGGCGCTCTGTTTCGTCGCTCAGTCGGTCTTCCAACTGTCGCATACGCACCTCTGGGGTGAGCGTTCCGGAATCACCATCATCGTCGGACATCGTATCCCTCGGCATGTCGCACCGTTCGCCCTGTCTTATAACCCGCTCCCCAAACAGCATAGAAAGTAAGGGAACACTACGTGTTCCCGAAACACCCTACATCAAGCGTTCATTGATGCGATGGCCGCTACGAGGCAGGTTGTCACCGATTTGGTGGCAGGAATGTGCAACTTCTCGTCGGGACCGTGGGCGTTTCCACCGGGACCAAGGCTTCCTGTAACCAAGAATGAGGCGTTTGGATACTTTTCTTGCATCATGGCCAAGAATGGAATTGTGCCTCCCTCAAAGAATACTTGCATGGGATTGCCGAAGGTTGCCAGACTGGCTGAATTGAGTGCCTCACGGAACGCTGAATCCATGGGTGGAGCGGAGAAGCCATTCGCCGCCGCATCCGCTGTGAATGATACGTGTGCACCATGAGGTGGATTTGCCTCAAGGGTTGTGCTCATTGCGGTCTCGGCTGCATTGGCATCAACACCGGGTGGAATGCGCATGCTAAGTTTCAGAGAAGTGTGGGTACGAAGCACATTGCCTGCGTCCTTTAGTGCAGGCATTCCATCTACACCGGTCACCGAAAGAGAGGGTCGCCAATTTCCGGACAACACGATTTCAGCCAATCCTGGTGTTTGAGGTTCGACGCCATCTAGTGCGGGAAGATCTGTCCATACTTTTTCTCCGAGGACATCAGCGATACCTTGGGCTTCACCACGTAGTTCATCAGAGATAGCCACACTCAATTCAGGCAAGAGCACCTGGCCGGTTGATTCGTCTTCGATTCTGCTGATGATGGAACGTGCAATCCTGAAGGAGGAGGGGATGATTCCACCCGCCATCCCAGAATGTACACCCTCTTGGCTCACACCCACTTTGAGGGTGCCACCAACCAAACCACGTAGGCTTGTAGTGACCCAAAGTCGCTCATAATCACCGGCACCAGAATCCATGACTACAATGAGATCTGGGGTCCCTAGAACTTCGGATAACTCTTCTAGATATGCTGGGAGATCAAACGAGCCAGATTCTTCACATGTCTCTATGAGAAATGTGGCCTTGGGGTGGGGAATATCGTGCTGTTGTAATGCCAAGATTGTAAGAACGCTGAGATAACCACCATAGCCGTCATCAACGCTCCCTCGGCCGTAGAGCCAAGGGTCCTCTCGAACGGGGATCCAAGGCCCTTTACCGTCTGACCAACCTGTAAACGGTGGTTGCTTGTCTAGATGGCTGTAAAACAAAACTTCGCCGTCACCTGTACCTTCGATTGTGATGGTGAGAACTGGTGTCCTTCCTTCCAAGCGATGAACGTTGCAAGACATGCCCTTCATCGGCAATGAATTCAACCAACCCAGGAACAAATCAATGGTGTCGTCAAGGTATCCATTTGCAGCCCAATCTTCGTCAAAGGCTGGGGAAAGGGCTGGGATTTCAATGAAATCTGAGAGGCTGGGCAAAGCATGAGATTCCCATTGTTCGTCAACCCAAGCATGAATCGCGTTGAGGTCTAAGTTCGCCATGAATCGCCGACGCCTGTTTGATGCAAAAGGACTGCTCTTACACCTATTCGTTTGCAGAATTGGAAAACAAGCGAATATTACTGAGATTTAGGGGGCAATTGCAATCATTTTCAACCTCTCCCATCAAGGCCAATTCCGCGAATTCTTGAAGCAAAGCCAACAATGCATCGAGCGCTTCATGCATCTCATCCTTCGTCATCAAAATCATTCGACCTGTTGTGGTGGAGAGAATTGCAGGGGGAAGCACCTCTCGATGTGGAATACCCGCCTCTTTACGAGCCTCTTCTTGCCGAATCAATGCCAAAGTGTAGAATGCCAACTGCATCCTATACTGGTCAAGCATTTCTTGTTCGGATTCGTGGCGAGAATCACCTTCAGCTTCTAGAAGAGGATGGGGCCATCCAGCGTACAAGTGTGCAGCTCCTGTCGTCTTGAAATCCACAGCGCGAATGGCTCCACCTCCATCATTCAAGCGAGTGCAAAGAACAAGATCTGCAATTCCATTACTTGAGAATGTGAATTGTTCGATTGTAGCCAGTTGTTGGGAGCCATAGGGCGTCCACATCTGGTCATCCACACTGATTTCAATGGAATGCTGTAGACTGAATGGCCACTCTGTTCGAAGACCTTCGACGGTCTCTTCGTTCCAAGTACCCTTGGATGTTAGCCTACCCAGTGGTCCATTGAGTACTGCTTTCGACATTTGCTTGAGCAATGATTTGACGGCTTCTTCATCCGCATCTGGGGGTAACAATTCGTTGAGGACAGATTGAATGACATCGTCGTTTTCAAGCAAATCCGGACTAGTTTCAGTCCACTGATGTGGCAATGGTACACTTATCTCAGATTGTAGGCCTGGATTTTCCAAGCCCACCTCAATTAAACGGTGGAAGATTGAACCGATGACATTCGCTGGAGGAAGGCCTAGTTTTTCGGCGGCGGGTTGTGATGAATCGTTTGTTGAATACTGAGAAACGGCATCTGGAGAAAGGCCCAAGCGCATCAGTTCCAGATAACATCGTGGGCATGTTGCTGCTTTGTCCAATTGATGTGGATATATTCTGAGACCACGTGTTCGACTCGGGGTGTGTTCTTGTGCTGGATTGGGTACGGCCTCATGAGCGATTTGAGATGACTCATCCAATCGAGCCATGCGAACCATTGGACTGATTGTTGTGCCTGTTCGACCCAACTCCGATTCATGGCAATGCACAGCGAAAGGTAGCGATTGAGGGTCGATGATATGACGCCCATCCTCATCGGCTTGCCAACCCAATGCATCGAACCACATGTGCCCAAAAGTGGGCATGGGCAATGATCTCAATTTCATCGAAATTGTGTTTCCTATTCTGATTGAATCATTTGGCCCACCTGCCAAAATCAAGAGGTCCTTCACCCGCGTACAGGCGACATAAAACAGGCGTCGGGCTTCGGCCTGAATTTGTGCCTCTTGAAGCGTTCTCGCCAATGTCCAGACGCCACTGTCCAAACTCGACTGCGTAACCCAGGGCCTCGGATTTGAAGCGAATAGACTCGGTGTTGCGATGACGCGATCCCGCAAATCATGGCTGATATTCCCTTGTCCTTCACTGAACAAACCACCGACAATGACGCATTTTCGTTGCAACCCTTTCGAACCGTGTATGGTCATCACCTGAACTGCATCGGCTGTAGAGACTCCAGCAGAAGTGAGATCATTGCCTGCAACATCAGCAAGAGACGAAAGGCGATCTGCAAGTAGAATTGGGTCTCCACCAACTTCGTTTGATTGACCCTCAATCAAACGCACAAATTGTTCTGCGTCACTTCGTTCGGAAGGTCTTGGATGGGAAAGCAACAAATCGCTGTGGTTCAAAGTCTCGTGCAGTGATTCAGTGATAGTACCTCTCTGAGAATGTGTGTGCCATCGTCGGACCAAATTTTGGTGTGGCCCCTCGGGCAACATCTCAAGCAATCGCTGAATGAGATCTTCACCAATGGATGCATTGCCGAGGAATTCTTGCAATTGTTTGTCATTGAGAGCTACCAAACATGAACGGGCAACTGTGGCTGCTGCATGGCGACTTGCCGGGCGAGCAATCCATTGGAGCAAACCGAGGAGTGGTCGGATGACAGGGCGAAGCAGAAGGCCACCTTCTTTGTCCGCTACCGCTGGAATTCCAGCGGCTTCCAATCGGGTCATCAAATCGTCTAAAGTTGCTCTGCTTGGCAACAAAACAAGTATTTCACCTGGTGAATATTGCTCGCATCCAGTTTGCTCGATTTCGCCCACACTGGTTGTTCTACCGTCGAGTAGGGCTCGAATTCTCGCTGTGATGAGAGCATTTTCCATTTCTTTTGATGAGCCCGAACTAAACGGATCCAATGGAGTTGACAAATCGGGGTTTGGGTGGCCTGTCTTTGAAAGGCTGGCAGGAACCAGCCATTCGAATCGACCTTCTTCTTCGGCTCTAAATGGAATTAGGGATTGTGGGCGAGCATACCAGTCCCCTGGGAATCTGTCATGTTCAGGAGAAAAGACGTCTTCCCACCAATCATTCATCCGATTGAGCAACCCTGCGGCCGTTCGATAATTCACGACCAACTCAACATGTCCTTGGGAACGAGCAGACACATCAATGGGACTACTGCTATCCTTTTCCATCTCGTCAAAACGAATCCATGCTCCTTCTGCTTTGCTTCTTGATTCGGGTAAATCTGAAGCGGTCGCAAATCCACCATCTGCACTGTATCTCGGGTCCCGCGCTGCATTTTGGCGGCGCAGCTCTGGGGAACGAGTCAATGCGGGTAATGAATGGAATTCATGTTCGTTCATGTTCCGCAATGCATTTCCAAAGTCAACAAATCCAGATACCTGTGCTTGCCTAAATGCGTAGATACTCTGTTTTCGGTCACCTACGCAACAAATTGTAGGTTCCCATGGGGTATCCGGTGAAGGTGCTCCATCGGGTAGTTTCCTTTGTCCCCATAATCGACCGAGGAGGCGCCACTGTTGTGCTGAATTATCCTGTGCTTCATCGATGATGAATGCACGATAACGTGAGCGAATTTCTCTCAATCTGGAATACCTTTTCTGTAAATCTTCCAGCAAGCGTTTGGCTTCCTTTGAATCCATTCCCGCGGATTTTGGATCTTTCACGAATCCTTCCATGAGAGAAATGGCGGAATGGATGTGTTCGTCACTCCATGTTTCTTCAGGCAACGCATCTAACGCATGCACGACCTCGATTGGATAATCCGCTCGCATAATGCGGGGACACCGTGCGAGTAGCAAATCCGCTGCCAGCGAGGCGACGTCATCGAATTCATGGACCCCTTCGCGAACTTTCAACTCGTGCAATATATCGAGCAGTGAGCGATGGCAAAGCAACATATCTTGGAGGTGTAAGGCTTCCTCCTCAATACCAAATGCAAGTTTGGTGCTAGGGGGGGAATGCGGTAAAGGTGACTCGATTCTTTGGGGTGTCAAACCTTCAACTGAAGGCATGTATGGGATGGAAAATGCAGAACCATCCATGAGATAAAGCGCCCTCGCCAACGGCCTGAATGAACGTCCATTCGCACCGTTCCACAAATCGGCAATCGCCACACCGAGATCCTTCGCGAGTTGTTTCGCGTGAGCCTCAGAAACTGCACCCCATGTTGCGATTCCTCGAGGCCAATCTGCTGAATTTGCAAGGTTCCCACCACTAAATGCGCTAACTTTGGTGCTTTGATGTGATGACGTGGTACAGGTCACCATGCAAAGTCCATGCAACCACAACCACCGTTCCCATCGGGTTGCAGGTGGACCAATATCGACCATCTCGGCGAGTGTTTGGAATCTGGTCCCGCCGGCGAGTGCAGCGGCGACATTGAGGTCATTGCCGTAGGTACGAACATGATTGACCCAATCCAAGCAAGCTTGATGCATTTCATCAACAAATGCATCTAAATGGCCATCCGATGGTGCTAGAATCTCATCGATTAGGCTACGCACATCATCTGAATCTACAGCCCCATTTGACTCCAATCTACGGGCAACGGTATCGACAAAGATACGATTTGACAGTAAGGAAGAAAGGACTGTGCGAACGGATTTCCGGTTTCCAAAACGACGCGCCAATCGATCTCGAGATTCGATTAGGAATGGGGCACGCTCACCTGAAACACCCGCAGCAACAGCATCACCTGCCGAGCGTAATCTCCAGAGGCCTTCGAGGGCCTGTCCAAGCAATACATGTCTTTCAGCATCTCCGACGACTTCTTCGGTGGGACGTTGAGACAAATCTGCCCGCCATGGAGCGATGAGGCGTGAGAGAAATGAGTCGATGGTGCCAATCGGTGCATCTTCTAGCATCGCTGTGAGTTGATCGATTAGACCCTCGTGTGTAACCCGTGAATCACGACGCTTGCCACCAGAATCTCGGGTAGGACCTGGACGCAGCCGATTCAATTCGTCCCACAGTCGGTGGCGCATTTCTTCCGCCGCCCTTGTTGTAAATGTGAGTACAACGACTTCACTGGGCAAGAGTCCTTGCCACTCGGTTAGATCTTCTCGTTCTGCCAATCCAATGCGTAGGGAACCTGCTGGAAGAGGGAGGGGACGTGGGCCCGGAGGTAACAATCGGGTGGCGCGTTGATCGATTGACAAGTAGTGCTCTATCGTGCGACCGACGATACTCTGAGTCTTCCCCGTACCGGCTCCTGCATCTAGTATCAAGTGCATATCAATGGCTAGAGCAAGGCGCTGACCGACATTCAATTCCATGAGGTGTCACCTCCTACAATCGAAGCAAGTCCGCAGGCGTCCTTGACATTGCACCAAGTGCAAACCCCTTCTTCGGGTGTTGCGTGTACACGACCTGAATCCGCTGCCTCAGCAACATCGAATGCTGTGGTTAATCTCTCCAACATCCATGCCCTGAATGGGTCACTATCAGGTTCTGCGTCCTCGCTGGGGAATCGATGTGTGTCGTGTGTGAATGAGGTCACTTTACCGATGCCATTCTCATCGAGCAATTCTGCGTACGCTGGACTGACCTCTACAGAATGGGTGGTCGAATTACCCACTTCGGAAATACCTACACCAATCACGAGGTCTCCAGGATGAGAAATTTCCCAACATCTCGCATACAAACCGAGCTGCAATTCATCGAACAAGGCCTTCCTGTGACGCACTCCAATTTTGCTCTTCGATGGGCCATCTACCGATTTAATATCTCGAATGATAATCAGTCGTTTGGGTTTCCAATCAGATGACTCCGTCCAATTCAAAGGTGCAACTGAATCATCCCCACCCTCAAGAGTTGAATCGCTGAACACATCGACTCGATCGATGAAACCTGTTAATTTCATTGACCGACCATCTGGATGTGGGAGAGTCATTCCATTCAGAGACCACTCGATTGAGATGGGAATTGAATTGTAGAGGCTCATCTCGGCATTCAACATGTTTCCAAGACGACCTGATGGGGAGATTGATTGAGGCGAGGCCAGCCAGTCGAGCCATGATTGTCGAGACATACCGATGAGATCATGGCGTCGCTGAGCGGCTGTGGCATCTTCTCTTTCCAACCAAGGTGCATGGATCCCTATGTAATCAAGAATATGAACAAACATATCCTCATTCGAATGGCCGGATTGTGCGATTGAAGATGCACCACTTGAGGAGCGCTCGTCACCCTCATCGAGAGAAAACACCTGTTCAAACAATGCCCCTAAAGAGCCATGGACCAGATTTCCGCGAATCCTTGCATCGAGATCTTCCTCTTGTTGTTCCATCTTTCCTGCGTTCAATCGGCGCTCTAACCAACCCTGTCTCGGACAGGCCTGCCATCTCTGCAATCGACTTGCAGACCACCGCTTCTGAGCGAACGTGGCCCCCCCTGTCATCCCATGTCGCTCATCAAATACTGGAAGGGATGTAGCGCTTGGTTGCAATGGCCTTGGATCAATTGCAAGCAATTGGTTACGACCAGATTTTCCACCCAATACTGGCCAAGTTTCCGACAACCGAGGTGGTGTTTCTCCGGGAGCCCCGCGATTGCCAGGGACAATTTTCAAATTCCCAATACCACAGAATCGATCGTGCAATTCCATACCAAGATATTGCTCTTCAGTAGGGATTATTGTCGGTTCTCTTCTCATCCGATCCAGCATCACATCTGCATCCAGTGGTATCGAAATTGATGCTGGGTGAAGAGGGGGTGATGTTGGTTGACGGAACATGCGCAAAGAGAGCCCTGCACGTTGGCGTGTGTCACGAACACCTCTTCCTGAAAGACGTACTTCGGCTCTTCTAGTTCCTGATTCTTCTACCATCTCAATCGATGCGGGTCGCCATACGAGATGGTGACCGCGTGTTCGCTCGCCGGAAGCGGTTGCCCAATCCTGCAGGAACGAAGGACGAGGGACTGATTCAGGGGTGTCTGCACCGATATAATTGGAAAGCCACTCCGCGAGAGGTGTTGCAGGTTTGCAGTCATCATCAAGGCCTGTGGCGTCAACGAGAATGACCGTGGCAGATGCGTGGATCAAATGGTGAAGTGAATGGCGAGCAGAACGCAATGGAGAGTCGGCGCGGCACAAATCCAGCTTTCGACAATCCTCTTCGGTCAACCAAGGTAATTTCTCGGTGCGAAGCGTCCAACTGGATGCTGTGAGATGTGTGAGGATGATGATATCTGCAGAAATTCCCAGAGCTTCGCTCGGTGTCAATATTCGTACCCGATCGCTGGCTTCTAGACCATCTGGGGCTTGGAGATCATCCATCAATCCTAGGAAATCCTCAATCCACTGAGTGCCGTATGCAGATACTGGGTGCCCCAATATCGCTTGTGAAGAGCGGAATTTTTCATGCTCTTCAAGCAACAATTGAATCGAGCCTGCATCGAGGAGCATGGCTTCAGCATCTAGGTATTGCACGAGATGATTGAGCCAATCATCGCCACTTACAGGAGATTCTGGCAAGGGCAATGGTTGCTTTGTGTAGCAACCCAAAGTGAGTTCAGGGTCAGCCAACAAAGCCCTCTCACCTGAACTCAGCAATGGCGACAAGCGGGTTAGAAGTGACAGAAACCACCATTGCGTACATTCTGCTTTCTTTCCAGCCTCATCCAATTGTTCCCATGGCGCTGGATGTGGTTCTGAAGCCAGTGCCCGAAGCCAACGAGTCAATGCCCCATATCCACCAAGAATGTGCCATGACCGGGCGAGGGATTCTATTCGTTGCGGGTCCATTTGTGGAGTCCATTCGTCGTGCAGAGGGTGCTTTTCAGTTAGAAGCCAATCGTCCACAAATTGCAAACTCTGTTGGGTCCCCAATCCGCGAATACGTGACATCGACCATGCTTCGCTCCCCATCCCAATCGAGGCCAATTCACCAATCCAATGAATCGATGGGGAGGATTTCAACAAAGAGGGTTGGTGGGATGGGCGCAAGCCAATTTCAGTGAGCGCGCGGCTCCACGCTTCCATTCGGTCATTCTTACCGGGATCGATGATCACGACTTCGGATTCGCTTGAAACTGTGACACTCCAATCCCTTAGAACTTCCATCGATGCTGGAATGTCCAAACCATTTGTGGGCACCAATAGGCGTGAAACTGAATGATTGCGAGGTTCAGGTTTCCATATCTCATGGTCGTTCAACCACTTTGGAATGGTGTCTTTTGTACAGGGGTGAACATCTTCAAGAATGGCTCCATGCAAGCCCAACCGGTAATTTCCAATTGGAGCTTCGCCATGCTGACACAATTGATGCAAATCGCTGAAGCGATTCAAATTCAACAACAGTCGGCGGTCACTTTTCGATAACGTAGGCAATTGATTCATCAACACGATTCCATCAATACCTGTCAGGGTGAATGGTCTAGAATCTTGATTTTCGAGGGCCTCAATAATTTGGCGCCTGTGCAGCAATGGGTGTATACCATTCATCTTCAGAGCGATGCGATTGGCAACATTCGCAAATGCATCGATACCAGGTCCATCCCAACTCCCAACCCCCTCCGTGTCGAATTCCTGAAGCAACCTGGACAATGCACGGGTTCGACCTTCTCCCCAGCGATGTTCAGGGGTAGGGTGTAGCAATGGAAACTCTCCATCTTTGGCTGCCAATACACATTCTGTGTGAAGCAATCGTTGACCTGTTGCATTGAGAGGGAGGAGGCGAGGCAAGCGCAAATCGGCTTGCAACGATTTCCACAATGAGGCGATTGTGTGATGTCTTGAGCGATCGACTGGACCGATTCCAGCCGACTCTAATCTGGTTAAAATCTCGGCACGGGCTGCATCTGAAGAGTGGATAATCAGCAACGGTTTCTGGCTAGGATTGAGAACTTGATTCCGCAATTGCTGGAACAACCAATCTGGGAATTGGCCTGGTGGAATATGTTCCAAAGTCAATGTGAAACCCATGATGGATACCCCGCCGGGAGCGTTGTAGGTTCTCACGGGGGTTCTTGAAGCATTGGAATGAATTACTCCCGACGGGACAATGCAGCAGCCCCTAGAGCGATGAGACCGAGTGGGGCCAAGAAGCCCGGCAGAGAGCCAAGTCCCCCGGCTTCCTCAGATGGTTTTGATTCGGTAACGGGAGGTGTTTGTTTCCATTCATGAACGACAACCAAAGACAAATCATCGCCATCATAAGCCGCAGGCAGCGTAATCGATTGCTCGCCACCCCATTCTGTTCCGTCTCCCTGAATGGTTGCATCAAGATCGATGACAGCGCGCACGATGTCGTCATAATGCTCCAATCCATTTCCACCATCCGGGAAATATCCAGAATGTTCGACAACCATCAGTCGATGGACCCATGTCAAACCCTCTGGTTCCTCTGGATGAATGTCCATTTTCCATGTCAGCATCCCAGTGCTGTTATCTCCAGCCCAAGTGAAAGAAGATTCTACGCCATTCCATGAACGGAAGTCATGTTTATCTGCAAACATTCCTGTATAATCCGACTCTAACGAGTCTCCATGTGGAGCGCTTCCTGCAACAAAACGATAGCCGTCGAATACAACTGTGGGGGCAGCTCTATCCAATCCATTAGCCATCTCTTTGCTGGTTTCACCATACAATTCGATCCAGCGTTCATCACCCGCTTGTGAACCGAAGGGGTCCTGTGATTCCCCAATGTAGCGGTGGTGAACCAATACTGTGGCATCTTCGCCTTCAAGTGCATCCATCAATGCATGTTCTGAATCCACGCAATTTTCACACCACGTTGCGGTGTAGACTTCGACGACTTGAGTGGCGGTCATAT
>CAZXVR010000040.1:0-13241 GCA_964644485.1 uncultured Candidatus Poseidoniales archaeon
CCTTTGACGGTATGCATGACAATACATGCGGGGCCCCCCTCAACCTGATCAGCCCAATCAATGGCCTCAACAACTTGCTGCATATCATGGCCGTCAATTTCCATCACCGCCCATCCAAATGATGCGAATTTTTCAGATACATCGAACATACGCATTTGGGATTCACAGAAATCATCATTCTGTATCCCATTGCGATCCACGATGACGGTCAAATTGTCAATTTCGTGATGTACTGCAGCCATCACACCCTCCCAAATTTGACCCTCTTGTAATTCACCATCTCCCAACATTACCCAAGAAGACCGCTCACTACCATCGAGTTTCGCTGCGAGGGAGCACCCAATCCCGAATGACAAACCCATTCCAAGACTACCAGCACTGAAATCAACACCGGGGCACCATTTCATGTCAACATGGCCTTGGCAACTGCCCCCCAATTTACGGAATGTCCACAAATCTTCTTCAGAAAGGAATCCACGCTCGTGTAGAATTGAATATACACCCGGGCTAGCATGACCTTTGCTCATGATAAATCGGTCACGATCGTCCCATGTGGGATCATCGACATCAACACGCAAACGGTGTCCATACAATCCAGTTAACATATCGATTGCGCTGAGACTACCACCTGGATGGCCAGCACCGATTCCGTATACCATACGGACAATGTTGCGTCGGCATCTCTTGGCCATTGATTCCAAGTCATCGACACCCAGTCCCATACCGCGTAATGTCATGTCATCCCTATCTTGGTCCTCGCTTGGAGGGTCTTTGAGTGTTACCGCAAAGGCGTGCGATTGTAATCATCGTATTGAGGGGGGTTTCAGCGTATTGATGAATCGTCGGACACCATCGATGGCGATGGCGATCCAGTCGATTAGAATATTTCCACGACCATTCTTGGATCGAGGCATTCCACGGGTGGCTAAGTATGTGAATACGAGGAAAAACCATCCAAAGAATAGGAGAGAAAGCCAGGTTGGAAGCGTACCGATGAATCGCTCATCACACATCGAATGACCCGTACCCGCATCGACATATGAATCACTACAGAACCACTCTGCTGGTGGTCGAATTGGTTTAATCAAATTGGCCATGACAATGAACATCGCAACAACAACACCCATCAACGCTTCACCAGCAATCATGCCTGCAGATAACAGCAGGCCACGCTTGGAAACTTCTGTCCCAGCCTCGGCCGCTTCTTCTGTGGGCTCACCAGACAACGTCCCATCCACGCGTAGATGAACGGTTCTCAGCACAAAATGACTTAGTAATCCACCAGTGAAAATGGTTGCAGAAAGATAGAATGGGAGATACATTCCAATCGCCACAGACATCACTGGAAGACCTTTCCAGATGATTAGCACAGCGATTAGGACACCTAGCCCGAGCATCGGATAGTTCACTGTGCCTCCAAAAATACCTTCGATTAACGTACCGATAATTTCAGCTTGTGGTGCATCCAAAGCTGAACTGCAATTTGGAGAACCGTCCGCATAATATTTGATTGGATTTTCCATACAGTATGTCTTTGTCAATCGATAGGCATCGTTCAAAACAACAAGCGTTAGAGGAGCCATTACGGCTCCAGTGATGACTCCAACCACTTCAGCAATCTGTTGTTTCCATGGCGTAGCACCAACCAAATGCCCTGTCTTTAGATCCTGCATTACATCCCCGGCGATGGCCGCATTGACCGCCACTACACTGGCGATGATTAGTGTCGCATACATCAATTCATTTTGCTCCATACCCAAGAACACATCACCGACAATCCAGACGAGTAATGCTGTACCCATCAATGTGGCAATGGTCATACCTGATACGGGTGAATTGCTGGACCCGACAACACCAGCAATGTAACCTGCTACTGCAGAGAAAAAGAATGCAGTCATCGCCAAGAATAGCGAACCTAGTGCTCCAAGAATGGCGGATTCAGCCAACGATGCTCCCTTCAAATTCAATCTCCAAGTGTAGAAGAAAAATGTGAGTATAACGATCCCAATTAATACGGGCATCATTTTTTTCATCGGCAAGTCCTGTTCGGTTCGAAGCAGTCCTCCTTGGTCGTCTCCTAATTCCGCACCAAAGACCCGTTTAACACCGGTCATGATCGTTTTTCTCATCGACCACAGTGTCCACAATCCGCCGACAACCATGCAACCTACACCGACAAATCTGACATGTGAAATCCACAGTGAATGAGCGCTATGTGCAACGTCTAGACCGCCACTGGGCCAGCCATGCACCAGTCCGTATACAGGCGTAATCAATAGCACTCCAATAACCGCCCCAGTGAAAATATACGAAGCGATTCGAAGACCAACGATGTAACCCACCGACAGCAGCGCCAGAGAAAGGTCCGAAGCTCCGTAGATTCGGGCGCCTAGAATATCGATTCCTGCCATGACTTTTCCTTCAGCAATTTCAAACCCTTTCACAAACCATCCATATATGGCCCCCAATCCGAGTGCATACAGGATAACGATCAGCGAAGAACCTCCTTTTTCACCCGCGACAAGCACTTCCTCACAGGCGATGCCTTCGGGATAGAGCAGAGCTTCTTCGACAATGAAAACACGTCTTAATGCAATCGTGAATATTGTGCCCAAAACACCGCCTAAAATCGCTACACAAAATACGGTAACAAAATTCATATCGCCAGCAAATCCCATGACCAATAAGGCCGGCATAGTGAAGATGATTCCTGCAGCCAACGATTCACCTGCGGATGTCATGGTTTGGACAACGTTGTTCTCAAGGATCGTGACATCCTTGAATTTCAGTAATCGAAGTAACAGCATAGACATTACAGCAGCCGGGATAGATGCAGACACAGTCATACCCATATACAGGCCAAGATAGGTATTCGCTGCAGTCATCAACGCTCCAAGGACAATACCAAGGACAATGGCACGAACAGTCAACTCAGCGATATTTTGGTCCGCTGGCACATACGGTGTATGTGAGGCCGACATAGCGTGTCGACCTCAATACGGAATGTGAAACATCCGGTTATGCAAACTGAAAATGTTCAGGTCCCTACAGGGACCTAGAACATGAGTATCATAAGCAAGGATGCATCACGACAAACTGTTCACATGTCAGCGGAAGGTGTGACTGCCGAACATCCTGATGAGGATTGGCACGCATTAACTACGGACGAAGTATTCAATATATTGCAATCACATTCGGCTGGATTGTCCAACGATGAAGTCCTGCAGAGGCGTGAACTTTACGGCGAGAATAAACTGGATGAAAAACCACCAACTCCAAAGTGGGTTCGTTTTCTTGAACAGTTCAATGACCCGATGGTCTATCTGTTGATTACGGCTGCGATCATAGCCTTCCTTTTCGAAAGAGAAGACATTGGAACACCAATTTTCATCTGTATCGCATTGACACTCAATGCATTTTTCGGATATTTGCAGGAGGCGAAGGCGGAAGAAGCCATGGCCTCTCTCAAAAAATTGCTAGTCAGCCATTGTGTAGCACTTAGAGACGGTACTGAATTCAAAGTGAACATCGATGAATTGGTTCCAGGAGATGTCATTTGGCTGGAAGATGGACTGAATGTTCCTGCTGATGTCCGCATCATCGAAGTCCATCAGTTGCTTGTCAATGAATCTAGTTTGACTGGAGAGTCAAATGTGATACACAAACAAACTGAACCAGTTCCTACCGATTCCATTCTGCAAGAACAATCGAACATGGCATTCATGGGAACCGTCGCATCGAGTGGACGAGCTAAAGCGGTTGTAACCCGTGTCGGTATGAATACTGTCCTCGGTGGGATTGCATCTGGAATAAGCGATGTCACTACACCACCAACACCCCTCGAGATCAAATTACACTCATTGGGGAGATTCCTTGGTGGTATCGCAGTTACATGTGCTGCGTTGTTGTTGCTACTGCATGTAGTCATCGCTTGGGGTGAGGGTTCAGAAGAAAGTATGTACGACGTGATTTCTGAGCAATTCCTAACCTCGGTTGTTATCTTCGTTGCCATCGTACCTGAAGGATTGCCAATCATCCTCGTTATTTCGCTGTCGATGGGGATGCGGAATATGGCTAAACAGAAGGCCATCGTTCGGAAGATGAAAGCGGTCGAAACCCTTGGCTCAACAACGATAATTTGTACGGATAAGACGGGAACTCTCACCCGCAACGAAATGACGGTTCGAGCATTCCTAGTCAATGGTGAAAGTTACGGAGTTTCAGGTCATGGTTTCGACCCAACAATCGGACAATTGCAGAAAGGTGGTAAGGATTTACCTGAGTCTGAATTGGCTGAGTTACACACAGATATAGCGTTCCGTCAGGCGATTGCAACCTGTCTTCTTTGTCAAAATTCTAACCTGAATGTCATCGACGATGAATGGATATCTGTTGGAGATCCCACGGATTCTGCTTGTGCTGTTTTCGGTTGGAAGTTGAAAGAGTCTGTGGATTCGTATCGACGCAGTCACCCTAGATTCAGAGAATTCACATTCGAGCGCAATCGAAAGCGAATGACGACCATTCACGAATTCGATGGGCAGCGCTGGGCCTTTTCCAAGGGTGCTTTGGGTCCATTCATGGGCGTGGCCACCCATATTTACGAGAATGGAGAGGTTATTCCAATAGAGGGACGTCACAAGGATCGAATCTCTGAAATCAATCTCGAATTTGCATCTAGAGCGCTCCGAGTTCTCGCATTATGCGCGCGTAGAGTAACCGACGATGTGGACATCGATTCAGTTGAAGATGTAGAGCAGGAGATGATCTTCTTGGGACTCGTCGGAATCATGGACCCTCCTAGGCCCGAGGTTTTGGAATCGATTTCAAAATGTCATGCGGCAGGTATTCGTGTGACTATGATTACAGGAGACCAGCGCATGACCGCCACTGCGATTGGCAGCGAAATAGGCATCGTAATGGATGACTCGGATCATATGAGTGGTAAGGAATTGCGTGAATGCTCCGATGAAGAGTTGCAAGAGCGCCTCAACACAGTCGCAATTTTCAGTCGCGTCACGCCGGAACAGAAGCTGCGTATTGTTGAGCAATTACAGATCCAGGGCCACGTTGTCGCTATGACTGGGGACGGGGATAACGATGCACCTGCATTGTCGCAGGCCAATATCGGTGTTGCCATGGGCAACACTGGAACAGATGTTGCACGCGACGCGTCTGACATGGTTCTACAGGACGATAATTTCTCAAACATTGTTTCAGCCGTGGAAGAAGGTCGCAAATTATACCTAAACATTCGAAACTTTGTGCGTTACCAGATCTCAACAAACGTGGCTGCCGTCATGTTAATTGTAATCTCTGGATTCCTATTCGGATGGGATTTGCCCCTCACTGTCACTCAGTTACTAGTAATCAATATTCTAATGGATGGGCCCCCCGCGGTTGCTTTGGGTATCGAAAAGAGGCATTCAGATGTCATGAATGAACCACCAAGGCAACTGGATGAATCACTGCCCAATGCATCCGATCGGACTGTTATATTCATGCTTGGAATGGTCATGTTCTTGGGTACAGCTGCTGTATTCTGGTTTTCAGGAGGTGGAATCATCACCAGCGACGAACCTTGCACTGAATTCGATGGCAGCATCGAACAAGATTACTACGATGAGTATGGAGTCTGCGTTGAAGAAGCATGGATGGCCGATGCAGAAGTTCGATTTGTGAAAGCACAAACGATGGCGTTTTCTGTATTCGTTCTTTTCCAATTGTTCAATGTTCTGAACTGTCGGAGCACGAATCTCAGCGTATTCGAACTAGGTGTATTCAACAACAAGGCCATCACTATTTCATTTGTCATCAGTGCTTCGTTCCTGCTGTTTTTAGTTCAAGGCTCAATGCTTTCAATTCCATTGATTGGCATTCAAATTGGTGACTTATTGTCCGTTGTTCCGTTAGAATTCAATGACTGGGCGATTATTTTCGCAACTGCATCCAGCGTATTTTTCTTTGACGAAGTTCGCAAACTAATCATGCGCACGCAACAACCAAACAAATTGAAGCGGTGAGGAAATGCAGACATGGATTTCAGATATCGGTTCGTGTGGTATAGATCTTGATTGGCGCGAACATTTGCGTAGGGAATTGCCTGCAACCGAGACATTCGAAACCGGACTACAGGATATTGTGGATTCTCTTAGAGACGGTGAGCAATTGACCCTTGAACAGGGCGTTAGGTTGTGGAACCATCCGAATCTGAGCATGGTCGCCAGTTTGGCAGATGCTTGTAAGAAGGCGCGATTTGGAAATCAAGTATTTTACAATTCAAACCTACATGTAAATCAAACCAATATCTGCACCCTTGCGTGCAAGTTCTGTGCTTTTCGACGAGGTCCTAGAGCGAAAGATGCGTATGCGTTGAGTGTTGAAGATTTCATCGATCGAATCAGGCCATATGGTGAAGTCATTGACGAAGTACACACAGTGGGTGGACTTCATCCAGAATGGGATGTTAACTTCTATGAGTCATTGTTTAGCGCAGTCAAATTAGAATTCCCAGATATTCATATCAAGTCACTTTCAGCAGTTGAAGTCAAGCATATTGCTGAAGTGAGTGGCATTAGCCCACGCGCACTTCTTTCAAGATTGAAAATTGCTGGCTTGGACTCACTGCCTGGTGGAGGCGCAGAAATCTTAGATGATGATGTTCGTAATGTAATCTGCTTCGGTAAAGAATCGAGTGATGAATACATCTCGATTCACCGAGATGCACATGCCATAGGTTTGCCTACAAATTGCACGATGCTATTTGGCACCATTGAGTCGATTGAACAAAGAATAGCCCATCTTTGTAAATTGAGAGATTTACAGAACGAAACCGGTGGATTCCAGTGTTTTGTACCGTATCCATATTTGCCTGACAATTCTAGATTGCCTGAGGCACAATTGGCGAGTGGTAACGAAGTACTAAGGATGATTTCCATTTCTAGACTGATGCTAGACAATATCCCTCATATCAAAGCCTATCGGATGAATATTGGGGATCGTTTATCGGAACTAGCACTGCACCACGGCGCCGATGATTTTGATGGCACCGTGGGCCATGAGGAAATCATGCACGAAGCTGGTTCCAACGCGACCGTCGGATATTCGAAGTCCGAATTAACTCGTTTCATCATTGAAGCGAAGGGTATGCCGATTCAACGCAACTCGAATTACACCAAGTTTAGGCGATTCGAAGATGATGACCATGAACTCGGGATTCAATTGCCCATATCATCGACGGCAGGTGATTGATTGAATCGATGGCAGCGTATCCTTGGCCGTGTCGCATTCGTCAATTGTGACCCATTGTATCACGAGTTACCTGAGCCTTGGGAAATATTGTCAGCACCACCATCATGGCTGACTGGCCATATACTGCGTAAGGATTGCTTAATTGCACCAATACCCACAGCAGATTTCGCCAAACACTCTGCTGAACTCAAACTACTTCCAGATATTTGTATCGCTTCAACTGGCAAGGTCGGTTCTGTACTATTGTTTGGTGACCGGGATCCATCACAGATGCGCGATGTCGCATTGCCCACGGATTCGGCTACCTCACGTAAATTGTGTATGTGGGTGTTGAAACAAATGGGTTTGAACCCACGTCCGGTTGATATGGGCCCTGATTTAGGTCAAATGCTTAGCCGGTGCGATGGGGCACTACTGATTGGTGATCGTGCATTAGATGAAGCTGCCAGACACCCGGAATTGGTAAGAATGGATTTGGGTCAAGCATGGCTTGAACTAACTGGGTTCCCAATGGTTTTCGCAGTATTTGCTGCCCATCGCGATTCACCCCCAGAAATGCTTGCTGACGCCCATCGATTGCTGGTTTCACAATTGGAGGCGTTCGAAAATTCAGACGTGGCTCGACAAGCGGTTGTAAAATCAACATCTGCTCGCAGTGGATTTAGTGAGGACCGAATTGATCAATATTTCAATGAGGTAAAATTGAGACTAGATGGTGATGGAAATCGTGGCCTCAGTCATTTCTTAGAGCAAGTGTGTGAAATCGGCAATTATCAGATGCTAGAACTCTAATCATTTTTCTTCTTCTTTCGGCGAACTGGACGCCGTTTCTTCGTTTTTTCATCAGGTTCGGAAGTAATGAATGCAATCGCATCTGAGATCGCCTCATCCTCATCAGTGTGTGATTCTGCAGAATCATCTTTCGAGTCGATTAGATGTTTGAATTCGATGGAATCTTCAGATCCAGCATCAGGTTCTGATTTTGTTTTCCGTGTCTTTTTGACGCGCTGGTGTTGAACATCATCGGATTGAGACTTCTGCTGTTGAATATCCCTGCGGACTGCTCCAGGAGGTTGGGGTTTTCCACGGATGTCCTTGGCAACTGCGGCCGGAGGAGTCGGTCGTTTTTTACGGGAAAAATCCTCCTCCATTTCTTCATCCCATGCCGCTACATCATCCACCATTTGTTCCCATTCATCTTCGTCCTCATACTCGATGGAATCCGTATCACTGAGCTCGGAGAAATCGACTCTGTTCCGATATTTTGTTACGCCTAACCATATTGTGACAATACAAAATGTCACTATGAATATTACAGCATACCAGTATGTGGATAGTAAGTCGACGAATGATTCGACCGAGTTAAGGTCCTCTACTGGGGGTGTATCGACCAATATTTTCAGATCTGCGTCGCGTCGATTCCAAACTTCGTAATCTGCTCTAGATCCGCTAATATCCTCAAACTCTAGGTGTATAGGGAACTTGTGAGCGTTTTGGGCGATACTTGAAGACGGAGTTTGGATACCTGAAACTAGACTAATATTATACGGGACTTCTACAGGATTCATCAAAGATCCTTCGATATACCAACTGACGGAAATCCTCGTCCCACGGTCACTCGCCATTGTACCATACAAATCTGCAGATTCTACTACACAATTTACCGTACTTGCGATAAACTCCTCACCACCAATTTGTAAGTGGCTCCCCCATCGATTTTTAATTTCAGATTCATCGTATTCAGAGCATATTGCATACTGCATTTGGGCGTATTCATCTGAATCTACTCGGTGGTTCGATAGCAATGATGTCGCGGCTAAAATTCGAAGGTGGGAACTATCCTCTGAATCGAGATGTATTGTTTCAACGATGGATACATCATCACCATCGACGGTGATGCGCAATTGTCGAATGAACTCCTGATCTGGTTGTAAATGGCAATTTGTCCCGGCAATGCAAATGTTATCGTAGATATCTTTGATCCCATCACCGTCATCATCATCATCGATACTATCTGGGATGTTGTCTTGATCCGTGTCTAACGATGTGGGTATCTCAGTTTCCGTACCAACAGATTCAGAATATATCGATACCAGTTTCGACAATGTTGCGATTGCCACTTCGTCACTGTTGGGATGCAATGACATCATGACTGCCTTGTGCCCAATATTGAGTGTACGTGACGTGGTAATCGGTAGTGAACTATAGTCAATGTAATCGACTCTGCGAAAATCTGGTAATTCCACATCAGAAGATAATATTGCGATTTCACTATCGTCGGAAGTAAACGACATTTGTGATGCATTGGCACTGATATCATAGTAACCGAAGTACGATTGTGTGCTGTCGTGATTACGCAGGTATAGCGAACCGCCACCTATCCATGACATAATCGAACCATCATTGGTAAATTTACAATCTGTGATGGGGTGACTGTTCTCCCATCTCGCAACCTCCGATTGGTTTTCGCGCTCCCATAGTACCACGAGCCCATCACTATCACCACTCAGTAAATGTGCTCCATCTGTTGAGTGGTCAAGGCATGAAATGGAGCCGGTGTGCTGAGTGATATATTCACGGTCCAATTGCAAATTAGATCCAGTACCAGTATTGATTTTCCACTCTGCAACATGACCATCTTCAGTTGCGGTTGCAAATGTGCTGTCGTCGTGTGATACACTCAGACGATTCACATTCTTACCATCTTCACTATGCATAGCGCGTTCATACAACCCGTTGACAAGTTCGTATACGACGGTCGCAGGTGTATTGGGGAGATTGCTCTCCATACCAATCAGCAAAAACAGACCATCAGAAGAAAAGGCAAGAGATTCTACAAAGAAATCCACATGAAATGTTTGCAAATGCTCACGTGTTTCCATGTCGGTGATCATGATTGTAGATTCATGTGCACTGGCCAGGATATCGCCACTTGGACTGTATTGCACTGCACTACCGTATCCGAACTCCGACTCAACGGCTCCCGACCATGCCAAGCCACTTGCGGCAGTCCCAATGGGGGTTAGACACACAGAAACTACGAAGAAGCAGAGCGCGATGGACAAAGGGCCCCGATTCAAATCTCGTGTGCTTTCCACATGTATTGGTAGTATATTCGCTTCAAAGGTATTGCGCAATATGTGCATCAATGATACTCAAATTCCTTACTTTGAACCCATTCCAGCAAATCGATGGCCACTTCACAAGATTCAGGGGCAACCGGTTCGTATCTTAATGCAAATCTGAACCGATGAAATCAACATCTGCCGGATTAAAATTGCTATCGATCATTCCGATACCTTGACCGTCACTGAGGAATTTTCGGATACTAGCTCTGCCATCTGAACCATAATCAATGGTTCGATCATTGACATACATTTGAACAAATTTTGAATTTGTGTCCTCATCTATTCCACGACCCCATTGTATGGCGAATTCAAGTGCCGCTTCAGGTTGGTTGATACTGTGTTCGATAGACATCTTAACCCATTCAGAAATTTTAGCACAAGCCTCTACACCGAGATCACGACGCACGACATTTCCACCAAGTGGTAGTGGCCAACCGTTGTTGTTTTCATTCCACCAAACCCCCAAATCCAAGAGCAAATTCAAGCCTTCATCCTCCCATGTCAATTGACCTTCGTGAATGATGACACCGGATGCGAATTCCCCCGATTGAATCCGGGGTATAATTTCATCAAATGGGACAACTGCAATATCCACATCACCACAAGCCAATTTGAGCGCCAAATATGCGCTGGTTTTCAAACCGGGTATCGCAATTGTCCCAGCACATGCCTCTTCGAGGGTCATGCCGGTATTGGTCACCAACATGGGCCCATATCCCTCACCCATGGAAGCGCCACAATTCATGAGTGCGTAGCGATCACTAATTTCAGGATAGGCGTGGATACTGACTGCGCTAACCTCGTATTCACCTAAGAGAGCTTTC
Source organism: uncultured Candidatus Poseidoniales archaeon (assembly GCA_964644485.1). GTDB lineage: Archaea > Thermoplasmatota > Poseidoniia > Poseidoniales > Thalassarchaeaceae > MGIIb-P. Next base: position 11,204 of record CAZXVR010000040.1, read on the forward strand.
TGATTGAGCGTTTCAATATCCAATAGAATGTGTTCAAATCTGTATCCAGGAGTTGGAAATGCACCCGTTGTCAACGCGTGAAACATGAACGCATCATCTGGATCGGGTGAGTGGCCTACGCGTATTGTTTGAACCTCATCGGTGTCCATCGGTCGCTGCGTGAAGCGTTGCCCATTTGACAGATTCGGCGTGAAGAACTCAATTGCCAAACAGCGCCCTTATTAGCCGAACTGCTTTGCCGTTGCTGACGCTCATGGTTGACAAGTCAAGATTGGCTATTTCCAAGGGACAATTGGGTCCTGTTTGTGACTCTTGTGGGGAGTTGATGACCTTCGGGGAATCTTGCACGATCGACGAGAAATATGTCTGTTGGGATTGTTACGTTACTATAACCGGTGCCGACACCTCAACTGATTCCGATTCGAATCCCGGTTTGCGAATGTCGTAAGCGTCGTATTCAATAGCCCCCTCTTTCCACCATATTGTGGTGACTTGATGTCTGTTGGTTGGGCCCGATACGCATTCAAGTTCGGTGAATACTACAAGAATTGTAAAATCGATGAAATGTGGTATCCCCCTCGACTACGAACCAGAGAATGGATGTTTGATGGATTCGATGACCGACCTCCAGAGCGACATCGTGGTTTTCGCCGACCAGATGAGTTATTGGCTCACGTCACTCGCAAAATCCCAAAAAGTTGCTTTTACTCAACGGCATATTATAGGGACCCTAATCAAAGATTGATGAAGGACAAAGGCTTGCAAGGAGCCGATCTTATTTTCGACTTGGACGGGGATCATTTGCCCGGTGTTACAGATGGTGACTTCCCAGCGATGATGCATGTGATTCAAGAACAGGCCCACCAGTTATGGACGGATTTCCTAGAACCGGAATTTGGATTTGATGAAAAGTATCTCCAGGTCACGTTCTCTGGGCATCGAGGATTCCACCTTCATTATCGGTCACCAGATATTTGGGAATTGGATTCGCAAGCGAGACGAGAGATCGTTGCCCACATTAAGGGCGAAGGAGCAGATGTAAGTACGATTATTCAGGGCCCTGATAGCCAATGGAAACGACGAATCATTTCAGGTGTTGATGCAGTCATTGAAAAGCTAGATTTGGCCCATGGAGGTAATCGTAAAGTGCTGAAGGAACTCAAGGATATTATCGATTCAAGGCGCACTGGAGTTGGTGAGAAACGATTGTTAGCAATCGCAGAAAAAATACAGGACCATGGTCGTCGACAAAGGTTGGTCGAGGGATATGCTTCAGGGAAATTGAGTACACAATTTGGTGATAATTTGGACAAGGTGTTCAATGATTTGGTTATCGGTGATAAAGCAGTCGTTCTCGGTAATGCAGGTGAAACAGACGAGGTCGTCACGATCGATCTGAAACGAGTGATTCGTTGGCCCACAAGTTTGCATGGAAAATCGGGTTTGAAAGTTGTTGAATTCCCCGTCGATCGGTTAGACCCAAATGCCCCAAATGCATTCGACCCACTCACCGAAGCAGTGCCATGGAAAATGGGTTCCCCTGATGTTCAGGTAAGGGCGATTAAATCAGATGTCCGTTATCGAATAGGTTCGAGTGAAAACAAACTAGATGCCGGTGATATCTATGATGTGGATGAAGCGACGGCGACATTTTTGGTACTAAAAAAATGGGCTGAACCTGTCTAATATTTCGCCACCAACTACGTTGGTGTGGAAGGACTAGCGCAGCATACGTTAAAGGCAAATGCAGTGTCAACGATGTTACGGTGGTGCGGAGCATGTCTGACGAAGATGAGAATCCAACCCTTCCACCACCACCCATGCCAGGTTCTGCAAACCTCCCTCCTCCGCCTCCCTTGGCACCCGCACCGGGTGTCCCAATCCCACCTCCAATGCCACCAGCGGGAGATTTGCCACCACCACCGCCCATGCCTGAGATGGCCGCTCCACCACCCATGCCAGAGATGCCAGCACCACCACCCAAGCCAGAAAAGCCACCACAACAAGCCGATCCATATAAGCAAGTACCAGCACCAGT
>CAZXVR010000041.1:0-13023 GCA_964644485.1 uncultured Candidatus Poseidoniales archaeon
CTGCAAAAATCATCATCCCTAGCAATAGCCCGATGACATCGAAATGAATCCAATGTAACATCATCCCCTCAAGTGTACTGTGACAGATTTCGACGGTTCCGCCGCCTCCGAACTTAGCAAAAATACCGTGGCCTCCCGCCTCGCTTGCAACGGTTTCGCACTTGTGGAACACACTCATGGCTATGCCCAAAAACAGCATACAAACACAGCCAAACCAAGCGGCAATCGTTCGATGTACCTTCTCAGAAAGAATCAATGCAAAAGCAGCGACGAATACGATTAGCACCCAAACTCTAGGTTCCATGTACCGGCGAGAAAAAATTGGCACTTGAATATGTCCACCCAAAACATTCCGCTTGTGGGCAAATCGGTCACTCTTCTTCAGATTCTTCAGGGGGTGGGCCAACAACCGATTCTGTTGATTCTGGAATCAGCACCTCAGTGATTTCGCCTTCAACAATCGTATCGATGTGATCCTCTGTTCGAGCAGAATCCTGAATCTCCTCTTGCTTGAATTCACTCTCACCGAGTGCCTTGTCGAGCTTGTGCAACACCTCACTGGCCACAACCGATGAAATTGTCCCCGTTCGTTCGGCATCGAGCAGGGCTTGAATTTGGGTGCCGATGAGGTCGCGACGAGCGCGTTCAACCCGAGCACAATGAACAATATTCTCTTCAGATAATTCTACAATTTTCGCCTCGCTTTCTTTCACGCGAACACGATACGGTTCAGCGAGCGTGGATTGATCATCGTCACTAATGAGACCCTGTGTATGCAACGCACTCAGCCGACGAAGCGCCGCCCTGCTGCCAATAACTTCAGCCAATGCGACTTCGTAACGCAACTCGGCTTCGGCAGGTGAACCACTGATTCCGAGACGTTGTAACATGGGTCGAATCGTCAAACCTTGGATGATCAAAGAAAACAGAACCACACTGAATGCAATAATCAGCATGTCATCGTAAATCGGTGAAAGTGTGACCCTCATCTCATCGCCTCCCGAGATGGTTTCACCTAGGTATGAAAACTCGGGCGGATGGCTGACAACGTGAGAGATCAGTAGCAATAACGCGAGTGGGATACTACCGCGTAATCCACCCCACCACATGGCAACTTGCCAGCGACTGGATACGGGGTTGGGGTTCTGAATATTGGCGATCGATGTCAGTGGGAAGACGACCAAACGAGCCACCAATGCAGCACCGATTCCGACGGCTGCAAGGTGGAACACATGCGCATCCCATGCAAAGACGGCTTGCAACTCATATCCAATCAGCAGGAACAATACGCTGTTGACCAAGAATGCCAAGACTTCCCAAAAGTGGTGCATTCCAATCCTAGCCGTTGCAGTCATCCCTTCTTTGACACCATGATTGCCGACCATTAATCCGGCGACCACGACACTGATGACGCCGCTACCATGTAGCATTTCAGCCAAGAGGAAGGCCCCAAATGCCAGCGCCAACGTGATGGCGATCTCAACGAGGTGATCTTCGGATTGATGAAGCAACCAATTGGCCAACAATCCACAAAGCAAACCGGCGATGGCTCCGACGAATACGACGACGATGAATTCGCTTAGTCCCGCGGTAAAGATTGACATCAATGCCACGTCGACACCCGATACTACGGCGAGGGTTGTCGCTAGAATGATGTTGAACAGCACGATGGCCGTGCCGTCGTTGAACAATGATTCACCCTCGATTAATACCGACAATCGCTTGGGAGCACCAAGTGTTTTGACCAAAGCGAGAACACTCACAGGATCCGTAGCCGCTAGAATCGAGCCTAACAATAACCCATACAGGAAACCGTTCTCGACATCAGCCCACACCAATTTCCAGCAGATGAAGCCGATGATGAGTGTGTTGAGAAGTACACCTGGGATGGCAAGCAGTGTAATCGGACGCCAATTCTGTTTCAACTTCTGAATATGCATCGCACTGGCGCCTTCAAACAATAGTGGAGGTAAAAGAATGAAGAAAATTGTCTCAGCGGTCAGTAACCCTGTGAGCTCAATGTCTTCTGGCATCCAATATTCGCCCAACCAACCCACAAACAGCCCGACGATCACTAGGGCGATGGTGTAGGGTAATTTCACCCACCGAATTGCAATGGCGACCAACAAAGCCAGGATAAGTGCACCCAGAATACTCTGGAACCAAGACGGGGGGATGGCTGACATCAAAGTGGGGCGGGACGAGACGATTCATCAACACATACGCTCGCGCGCGAGGGAAAAATGCGAATCATGAGCGCCAATAAATGGCGACATTTCCTCTGGCGTCAACGAGAACTGCATTGACACGGGTTGCGATTTCTTCAAACACCGTTTGACGTTCACTACGCTCATCGATCAACCCTTTATTCATCTTGACCTTGACCACTTTTCGGCTACGCAATTGCGCGTCCAATTCCTCGAACATAGCATCGGTCAATCCCGAACGTCCGATGCGTATTGTGACCTTGAAGTTTCGATCATGGGCCATGCGGCGAATGCTGTCAGGGACCCGACTCATTCACCCACCTCGTGTGGGAAATCAGGACCTCGCCTAGAGATGCGTCCACATTGATTGCAAGTTGTGATTCGACGTCCGCGACGAATGCGGATTCGAGCGGTCACACCTGGGCGAAGTGGGGATTGGCAACCACGGCAAATCCAGACCCGAACTTTCGAATTTAGACCGATTCGGTGGCGTCGACCGATTTGCCATGATTGGATTGCAGCGTCATCCACTGTAGAGTCGGAGTGGGACCAAGGATTTTGAAGAATGGAGGCCAACTGCTCAGACGCTTGAAGTGCACGCTGGCGCCTCAACGCTGGTGCGCGAACCCGACCTCGTTTACCACGCGCCATATTGAACACTCACATATCGGAAACAATCACAGCAGCAATTTCTCCGCCGACGTGATCAATATCTTGATCGCCATTAATTTTGACAAGTAGGTTTCTGGCCTCATACCAATCTGCAAGGGGGGCAGTTTGTGCATGATATGCCGAAAGTCGTGTGAGAACTGTATCCTCAGTGTCATCAGCTCTCCTCTTCATTTCTGTGTGACCACAGTTATTGCAGACCCCTTCTACGGCTGTTGGATTGAATGAGTCATGGTAGACTGCCGAACAGTCGCCACAAGTATACCTCCCACAAATTCTCTCAACAATTCGGCTGTCAGGCACTTCGATTGCGATGACCACACTAACATCAGCGATTTCTGAAAGGGCTTCGGCTTGAGCGATGGTTCGGGGAAAACCATCGAACAACACACCATCAGAGGCATCGGGTGCAGTGAGCCTTTCCCCGATCAATCCGATGATGACTTCATCCGGAACCAATTGACCAGACTCCATGTATCCTTTGGCCTCCATTCCCAAAGCCGTTCCCTCGGCCAAAGCGGCGCGTAGCATGTCACCGGTGGAAATCTGTGGTTTCCCAGTCAACCGGACGATGTTACCCGCTTGAGTTCCTTTGCCAGCCCCCGGAGGGCCAAAGAGCACGATGGATGATGCCATGATTGGGCGAGATGTAGGGCCTTCTTGAACTGAACGGAGCCCTACGGGCCCCGTTCATGCTTGACCGGTTCGCTCAAGATACTCTTGACCGTAGTGTTTCCATTGATCCATGGTCCAACCGGGTGGTAGGCCGCCAGGTGGAAGTGGTGGGCCATTCTGCGCAGGTGATGGTGGCAAACCTTCAGGTACCGATACAGGTGAAGGTGGAAGTCCTTGCGGAGGTTCACCCTTGGCACCTGGTAGTGGAGGGAGAGCGAGTTTTGGTTGACTCTGTGAAAGGGCCGCAGCCAACTCATCTGCGCTGACTGCACCAGATGTTTGATCATTGATTGCCCCCCCGATATTGAGGGCTGCTTCACGGCGGCTTTCTTGTGCAACCAATATGTCCCCTGATGAGATGCCTTGACCTTGTGAAATCGATGGGTCTGCCCGCCTGAGGCGAAGAATTGCCAAACCCAATAGTGACACGATGAATAGTGCTAGAACTGCAATTGACCATGAGGGTAAACCTAGGGACTCAAGAATACCAGCGACACCATCGGATTGTCCATCTCCGGAAACCATGACCTCGAGGGTTGCAGACTCGTTTCCGGAAAGAAGTGATTCACCTGTAAGCGGAACTGCATTGCCACTGAAGACGACTGTTTGCAGTCCTCGCAAAGTATCGCTGCTCAATGTGAAGCTGATGATGCGAGTTTCCTCCACTCCCATCGCAGAAAGTGTGTCACTTTCCAGTTCCACCACGAGTCCATCGGGTGATTCGTAGAGAATCTCTACATCACAAGCGATGTTGCCCGAATTTGTAACGGACAGGTTTCCGCTTGTAGGCGTTCCTTGGCTGAGATCAATTCGTGTATCGGTGTCGAAGGTCAACCACAAACTTGGCTCAACAACGATGCCCAGTTCAGCGACTTTTTGGAATTGGTTTTCGCCGTCCAGTGTTTGCGCATCGATAATCACAGACAATGTTCCACTGGGCCCAGGTAGGGCACCCGCAGCGACAGTGAGAGAGATTGTCACATTCGTTGAACTCCCCTGCACGAGTCCACCGGATGCTGTCGTTGCAAAACCAACTTGCCACCCATCGGGAAGCGTTCCAAATGACCAAGACAATAGCAGATCTACGTTGCCAATATTATCCAATTTGATGTCGGCTAAACCATAGTCGCCAATCGGCGCAGAAATAGTTCCAGATTCGGGCAAAACGATAGAGAAATCAGCAATTTCTTGGACGATTAGACGTGTGCGGTTCACTTGGAATCCTGACCCGTCCAACTCTGTCCTGAAGTCGATTTGATTGGTGTCACCATCATTGGAATTGAACGGGACAAAGATCACGATGTCAATGCTCAATGATGTGCCTGGTTGCAATGCGAATTCGAGGAAACGATCATCGCTCAATACGCCGGCGGTGAGATCCATTTGCCAGTTCGACATGCCTGGAGATGCACGGACGCTGAAATCAATCTCGATATTGCCTCTATTCTCTATCACCAATGTGTGTTCTATGCGCTCCTCATTTTCTACTGAAATTTCTTCGATGAAACCAGAGGGACCCAGTGGATTCCCATCACCATCATACAAATCTGCACTGAAAGCTCGGCTCACCCACACCTCAACGTATGAACCCTCATCGGAGAGTGAATCGGTTCTGGAGAAGGATGGGTCTTGTAGACTAGAGGTGACGCAGCTGACATCTTCAGTCGTGCCTGCGTATGGAACACCGTTGACAACCGAGGGCACTCGCACGCGTACGGGCACGGGAATAAATTGCAGCCTGGCCAATGGTTCTAAAGTCAGTGAAGACGAGTTGCCCGAACCCAATTCCACAGACCATCGGTTTGGAGTTTCACATGAAATTTGGTAGGTTGTGTCTCCATTTCCTGTATTCAAAACAGACAGTGAAAAAGATGCGAATTCGCCGGGCACGGCACCGAGATTGCTCGTTCCTGCAAGGAGGGTTTCTAGACCTTCGACTCGAAGGATTTCAACCTCAAGGCGAATCGTGTGAGATACAGTCGGGTTCATTCTGTAATAGGCGATTACATCGACAACGTAGGTGCCTGGAAGGGCGTATCTCGCGCCATTGAATGCATCTAAATCTGCATCTAAATCCCTCATCGTCACGGTGACTTGCGTACTATTTGCAACCCCTTGAGCTGACGTTAGAGCGAATGGCCCTTCGGCAGATGTCGACTTCTCCCATTCGCTCTCAGGTGGATTCAATGCACCATTGTCTGCCAACATCTGTACAGGTGTGACAACGAGGGTGATTTCCTCATCACTCGTCCCTTCATTGGCCAAAGTCAAATCCCATGAAACTTCGGTCCCAGTTGATGGATCAAGCACCAATTTCCGAGCCAAATCAACCTCATCTGCATCCGCAGGGATTGAACCGTCCGGTAGATGGGGTGTAATTCGAACACCAATCGCTGTGACGTTCAATTCTAGTTCAGCGACATTGTTGTTCGTACCATCCACTTCGTCATTCATCTCAGTGACATTGTTTGTTGCATCCAACGTCAGCCGAATCGTGTGAACTCCAGTGGTCGTGAATTGCTTTTGGAACGAAAACGAATCGGATGCACCACCTGCGAGAGGACTGCGTGTACCACTCCAAAGGACTACATTATCTGTGATGTCCTCAACCAGCACCTCGTAACTTCCTGTAGTGGCTGGTGCTTGGTTAATCCAAGCCATCCTCAACAGCACGAAATCGTTCTCAAGAGGTGTGACCTGACTGGCCCATACAGAGCCCTCAAAAACAGCGATATCACTCATTGGATTTTCATTTCCGACAGCGGAAATGACGAGTGCATATCCTTGCTGATAACCACCAGAATGGGAGACCGAAATGGTCCAATCACCAGTGGACCCTGACGATAGGCGAACACGTTCAACGTTGTTCAACGAATCTTTTGGGCCACCCGTGGTGGAAAATCCGTTGGAGAAATCATTTCCTTTGTAGGTGGTCCCATCGGGGGATGTTACGGTCAAATCCAAGTCGTTGACCAAACGCGAGGAAGATTGGCTCGCCGATGAGGAACCCTCTCGATCGTTCCAAACCAATGTGACATCAAGGCCGTAAGACCCATCCAACGCATAATTGTAGGAATAGGAAAGACCCGGAGACAAGGTCTGAGATGCGTCGTAGAAGATGTTCTTCGGAATGACACCCTCATGTGGATACAGACTCTCTTCAAGATCGAGCTGGCCCCAACCCTCGTCCATGTTCGGGACGTTGGCGGTACCGATATCACGAGCCCCATTGATTAGAACCGCTTTGATGAGAGCGCTGTCCGGATTGGAAATCGAAAGTTCAGTTCGCAAAAATTGGCGGGCGAGAATCGCAGCACCTCCGACCACTGGTGCGGCAGTACTGGTTCCGTCCGCGGACATGTATAGCGGGGTATTGGTGCCAGAATGTCGTGCACTGGAACAGGACCATCCTGCTGGGCTTTGTGCTTCCAATGCGCGAGAACTGCAAATCTGGACACCGGGGGCGACGATGTCGGGTTTGATTCGGCCATCGGCTGTTGGACCGATGCTAGAAAAAGATGCGATTTGACCCGTTGCTGCCGTTCCCGGTCGGCCTGTCGTCGAAGCACCAACGGTCAGGACGTTTTTCGCAGTCGCCGGTGGTGCAATCGATTGTGATCCCTGACTACCCTCATTTCCAGCTGCAAACACAACGAGGAAATCGTCGTAATCGTGAAGGAAGGAATCGGCAGAGCGCGAATCTGAAGTGTATTGTCCCCACGAAGATTGCGCACCCCATGAATTGGATTGGATGTGTGCATTCTTTTGTTGGGAGTCGCGGAACATGTCATACAGTGAACCCCATCGGGCAAGTTGCCCAGATGAGTCGTGTTCAAGTTGGTAAAAGTGGAATGTCGCAGCAGGAGCGATACCTTGAGTTGAGGAATCGCCTGAACCATCTCCAAACATTGTTCCTGCCACGTGTGTACCGTGCCCTGAATTTGCATCCGCACCAGAATTATCGGGACCGTAGTTGTGGTAGAGACCCCGAATACGATTGTTGAAATCGCCGTGGTCTTGGTCTAGACCTGAATCGGACAGTGCTCCCACCTCACCGGTGCCGTCGAGACCACCGTTGTGATTGTTCACCGTGGCATCGATAGTCGAAATACTGCGGGCATAATTGTTGGCGATTCCAATCGAGTCATGCGGTTCGATAAACAGCAGCCTGTGATCCTTTGAAAGGGCCGGTAACCATGCAGCATCCAGGCCAACAATTTGGCATAGATACGAATCGCATCGAACATATTCGGAGCCCGCCATATACAGATGCTCTTCCAGTTGGGTGGTGTCTACATCCTGCGCCAAAGTGAGATCCAAATCGACCTTGCCTTCAGCGATGTGCAAGTCCACATCGAGTCTCCATGCAGGTTGTTGTGCACCAACCCAGCGGACCTGGTCGTCTTCTGCAAGTTGGAGGATTGCGGAACTACGGGCTTCTGTGGAACTGGGCAGCCGCAGGACCCATGCATCCTCCGGCAGAGTGTCGACAATTATCGCACCGACGCCATTGGCGATTGTTTCAGCCAATATACCATCATTTTGGAACAACTGCATGATGAGGAAGCCGGTTGCAAATGGGTCATCAGACGCTTGAAGATAAACTGGAATTGTGGGCTGCTCGGCGAGTGGATCGAAATTTCCAGTCTGGACCCAAAGCTCACCAGAACCAGACGAAATCGCTACACTGTGACCCGGGGCACCTTCGGACTCAAACCAGTTTTCGGCGGCTTCTGCTGCGGTCCACAAGGGGGTGGACAGTGGGTCTTCGGTAGATGTGGACACAGTGGATGTCCACGGCATAGTCAGCATCAATGCGACCAGAATGAGGGGGACCAGTGCGCGACGCATGGGGGTGAACGAACCGTAGCCCCTTTTTGATAGTTGACGCCCTTAGGGCGTCTGATGAATCACAACATTTGCGCGTTAACAGTTGTAGTATGCTGATATTGCAGCGTCAGTTTTCGCGACTGATGCTCGCCAATCAGGTTCGGTTCCCATCAGCGCTCGAATGCAATCCACATTCTCTGGAATGACGTCGCTTTCTTGGTGAATAGCCTGGAAATAATAGAGACGGTTGTCAATCAATTTCACACCATCTTCCCAGACGAAAATCTCATGCAGATCTCCCCACTTTCGGCCGATGTCTCGTGCCATCTCCATGACCTCTGCAGTGGTGGTGATTCTGTTGTCCTCTCCATGCATGATAATGACGCGGGGGGTGTTGGACCACATCTCCAAAATCGACTCGGTCGTCAGGCCGTGTCCAGCAGGGAGATCGGCGATGATAGAATGTAGGTGCATGATGGTTGTCGGGACGGCAACTGCAAGACTGTTAATCTCAATTTCTGGCTTGACTGTCATGACGTCTGGGCCGTGGTGACTCGGTACTTTGAGAACCGGCTTAATCGCGTTGATTGGACCCTTCTTTGAGTCACCCGGGTCGGCGGCTCTGCGGACCATTGTACACTCCACTTTGAGTGAACCACAGTGCTCGTATAGTGGAACCAAGGTTCGAGACAAACCTGTGGTGTTACAGGACACCACACGCGTGCCTTGTGCATTCATGTTCTCAGCGTGATTCGCAGAAGATGTGTAAGAAAGGCCGGTCAGAGCGTGCTTTTCTCCACCTTGGAACATGTATTTGACATCGGCTTTCTGGTATTTGGCCAGATTTTCAGCACCGAGTTTGCCTGGGGAACAATCAACGACAACGTCGGCGATCGCAAGAAGGTCGGACAAACCGCCGTGACACTCGTAACCCTGCTCCGCAAATCGTGCGATGCGGCCCTCGTCATCGAATGTGCAGTATAGTGGGAAGCCCTTCTTGACTGCAAGATCACAACCAAAGGAGGGGCCGGTCTTTGTGACCCCCACGATTTCCATGTCATCTTGTGCATCGACTGCGTCCGCGACACGTTTGCCGATTGTTCCAAATCCATTGATTGCCACTTTGATGCTCAATTAACCGCCCCAATTGCTGTCTTCAGCAATCCGCCGCCTCCGACGACTGCCTATGAACATACCCCGTGCTCCCGTAGGGAGCGCGGAATCGACGCTTGACCATGTTTTACAGGGGTTCGGGTTAAGGAGGGTATCGCCCCGGAGGGGCGCGAGGGAAGCCCATGATAGATGATGTTGAGAAGAGTCTCAAGCTCAATCGGAACCTCACAAACAACCTCCCAAAGGCGATTGAACTCAACCGTGCAATCAAAATTGGATGGGGGGCACAAGGCGATGCAAAACCGAAGGAAGGCGAAATTGGAATTGCCTCCCATTTACCCAAAGGGGCACGTGTTCGCCTCTTGGGCAACCTAGGAGATTTCACTGCATTCTGCTGTAAGGGAGGGACCTTCACACTGGAGGGGAATGCGCTCGGTTGGTTTGGCGCCTTTTCTTCCGATGGTCGTTTGGTTGTCGAAAGGGACGCTGGTGTTCGATGTGGCCATGGCATGACCGGTGGGCGTTTATTCTGCCAAGGCAGTGTCGGCGATGAAGCGGGTTCAGCACTGAACGGTGGTATACTCATCGTCCGCGGTCATGCAGGCCAACGCACAGGAATAGGGATGGTCGATGGCACGATTGTAGTCATCGGCGATTGCAAAGCGGATGCTGGCCAAGGCATGACTGGAGGGAGGATTGTTGTCGACGGGCGCTGTCTCCCCGAGGGGGAAGGTGCGAAACAGCGGAGCCTGACCAAAGCCGAACACAAAGAGATCAATACTCTGCTCAAGGAACACGATTTGTCTGTCAGTGAAGATGCGGTTGTCATCGAGGCCGACGATTCACACTCCATTCCTTCTGCACCTCCTATGCAAACAGTCTGGGGTGACTTCGGTGAAATCGGCCTCATCAGTGGGGAAATTCCCATCGATGCCTCTAGCCCTATTGATGTCGTCACATTGGTGACTCGCGGAGAAGAAGATGATGGAATCGCATTCCCATTGCCCGTATTGCCTGAACTTGAAAGTGGCAAGGGATTGACAGGAGTGCTACTTTCCACTCAACCTTGTTTGGTCGATGCAGATCCAAGGGCGATTGACATGGTTCGAATCGGTAAGGGAAATCTACCGGACGCTGATACATTGTTGCCGAATGCCGCTGGAGCAGTGCTCGACTTGGATGACTTCCCCCCTCTGCATGATGGGGAAATTTTGGCGCTAATGACTGGAATTCGCTCTCATCTGGGCGCTGACAAAACAGTGTTGATTGCTGGGCGTGTCGATCGGGTTACCAATCTGCATCGAATGTTGCGAGATCAGCCCCTCGATGGAGTACTCGTTCGGCTAACATCGGGCGTGGGCATGACTGCCCCGGCTGCATTGCCTCGAATTGGACTGTCGGCCAGAGATGCCGGTGTGTCAGACAAATTGCACGTTCTGGACATCCCTTGGGAGGCAACCGCGGATGATGCGGCGATTGCTGCCGCTGCTGGGTGTGGAATTGTCCGCGCCGATCCTTTTTCTGGAGAGGAAACTGCACCAGGGACCCAAAAAGCGCGAGCAGAGTCTGTGGAAAATTGGTTGGCAGAATTTGCAGCCGCCTTGCGCGGCCGATTGACCGACATGGGCATCGATGAGTTAGAGAAACTCAACCGTCGGCATTTGCGCGCGTTGGAACATGACACCGCTGCGCAGAGTGGACTGCGCCTAGCAGGATATGACCGCCCGCTCCCCCAATGGATGGGACAGTGAGGAATCCGAATGCCAACCGTGACCTTCGACCATTCGACCTTGCGCGCAATACAGTCGCGACATGGTGTTGAGCACGACCCATGGCTTTGGGAAGAAAAACTCAGCGACATCGGTTGTGTTGTTGAAGAATGTGATTCCAACGAAATTGAAATTGAGGTTTTTCCAGACCGTGCTGACCTGCTCTCACCTGAAACGATGGCTCACGCCGCGCGAGCTTTTCTACACGGCCAGGGTGCTGAACCCGAGTTGTCGACCAATGACGGGAGCATCACAATGCAGGTCGATGCCAGTCTAGAACATGTGAGGCCCGTCATCTATGGTGCTGTGGTCCGTGGTGTTGACAATGGCTCGACGCCCGAAGAAAATGATACCTTCATCCAAGCGCTCATGGACCATCAGGAGAAATTGCATTTCAGTATTGGTCGGAGGCGGCGACGTGCGTCGATCGGCGTGCACGATTTATCCACATTGGCACCTCCATTCAAGGTAGTTACCGTGCCCGAATCATACTCATTTATCCCATTGGCCATGACCGAGAGAATGAGTATTCGAGAAATTCTAGAGTCCCACCCGAAGGGTGTCGATTATGCTCACTTGTTGGAGGGGTTTTCCGAGTTTCCAGTCATTGTGGATGCGGCAGATCGTGTTCTTTCCTTCCCGCCCATCATCAATGGTGACCACACGACCGTCACCGAATCTACGACAGACTTCTTCATCGATGTGACCGGATGGGATGCGCGAGCTTGTGAAGCCAGTTTGCTTCTGGTTTGCTTGGCGTTTGCTGAGCGAGGAGGAGCGGTGGAAACCATCGAACTCACCGATTGTCATGGACAGGTCCAGCGAACACCAAACGGAAAATCACGTCGCCTTTCATTACCGAAGCGATTGCTGGAAGAAATTCTAGGCCGGGAATTCTCGAAGCAAGAGATTCGAGAGGCCATCGATCGCATGGGCGGTCGTTTCATCGAAATGCGAACGGTGACCGATGGACCTCGAACTGTCGAGCGGATGGCGGATGCTGCCATTGGCGAACAAGAATACATCATCGAGATGCCACGATGGCGAGCGGATCTATTGCATCCTGTGGACCTGGTTGAAGAGGTCGCAACCGGTATTGGTTACGAGGATCTCGGCCGAGCGTTGTCGGGTCAATCAAAGGCGGGAATCCCGCTACAATCTGCCCACCTTCACAGGCGCATTCGCGAGTCGCTTCAAGCCAATGGCCTGCAACAGGTGACTTCACTTACACTTTCCAATGAGGATGACCAATTCGCCAAGATCCGATACCAGGCATCGACCGGTGTTACAGGCATTCACAATCCGATTACTGTAGACCACACAATATTGCGACAAAGCATCACACCTTCACTGCTGAATTTGTTGGCCGCCAACCGACATCACGAGTTGCCCCAGCGAGTCTACGAATTGGGTACGGTTGTGCGAGACCACCACAATGCGGACCGCGTTGGCTGGGCCTGTGCAGAAGTGGGTACTGGATTCACTGCAGCGAAGGGTATGGCCGAAGCGCTGATGCGCGATTTGGGTGCCTACTCCCGCGAGATCTCTGTTGAATACGAACCTCTGACTGAATCCGATGGTGGGCCCTACCTTGCTGGACGAGGTGCCAAGGTCATGGTAGCAGGAGAATGGGTTGGTTGCTGTGGAGAGATCGACCCTGCCATTTCTGAGCTGTTCGGACTCAAGGCACCCATCCATTGTGGTGAGTTTGATGTCGATGCATTGGGACGTTTGATTCCAGACCCAATTCTATGAATTGG
>CAZXVR010000042.1:0-12964 GCA_964644485.1 uncultured Candidatus Poseidoniales archaeon
GACCGAACAGCCGAATATGAGTATATCCATTCAAGCGGACCGTTCGGTTGAATAGTTGTCTGGTTCCCCAGTCGGTTATGGGTCGGCCCGGGAGTGGTGATCGTGTACGCTTTACAGCGACCACACCAGAGGGGGATGTGACACATGAGGGAATCTTGTTAGCACCCTCAACAAGTGGACACATGACGGTCAAACTGGACAACGGTTACAATGTCACCTTTGCAGAACCAGAAGTGTCAGAAATTACCACCATCAGTACATCAAAATCGTCTGGTGAACAGGTGATTACAACACTTGTAGAAAACCCGGACCTTCCAGAAATATGGATCTTACACACGGGTGGAACTATCGCTTCAAAAGTTGATTATGTCACCGGTGCTGTAGCGGCTCGATTTGAACCCGAAGAGCTCATGGATGCCATCCCCGAGTTGGCCAACCATGCGCGGATTAGAACCATGAAACTGGGTAACATGTGGTCGGACGATATTCGGGCCCGCCATTGGAATGCAATGATGGTGGCCACCAAACAAGCATTCGATTCAGGAGCCGTTGGTGTCGTGATTACACATGGCACTGACACCATGCACTACTCGGCTGCTGCTGCAGCCTTTGCATGGGCTGGTGGAGGAGGGCGGCCTCCGGGCAGGATTGTGTTCACCGGTTCGCAGAGAAGCAGTGATCGGGGCTCTACCGACGGTACCGAAAATCTCCTCGCAGCAGTTCACTGGGCAGCCCATGGCCCGGCTCCAACCGGCGAAAATGGGGATGCGAGTGTCATCATCATGCACGCGGGCAGTGATGATGGGGTCTGTGCGATAATGCCGGGTTGTTCCGCACGAAAATTCCACTCGAGTAGGCGTGATGCATTCCAGGGAATCAATGCACAATCTTTGGGAACGATTTCGGTCGGACGTGGCGGCGAATGCCAAATCGATATGGATGTGCAGGCACCGACAAGAGATATTGTCACAGAACCCGTGGTTTTCGACGAGACCAAGCGAATTCTACAACTTATGGCGGGAGCACATATGTTTGCTGACCAAATTGAACTCGCTGCGAACTATGACGCGATATTGTTCCATGGTACAGGATTGGGGCACCTCCCAATCGAAGATCCAAATGGGGATAGTCCCGAAAATGTTGCAATGCGAGAAGCTGTCGCCAACTATTGTGCAAATGGAGGATACGCTGTGATGGCTACAGTGTATACATGGCCCAGTTCATATGGACGTCTACAGCAAGGGCCGAGACCAGCAGGAACTCGGAATCATTGGCAACCATGCGACCACTGGGCCCGATGCTGCACTTGTCAAACTCCATTTCTTGCTCTCAACAGGCCAAGATATTCAATCGGCTTGGGATGCGAATTTGTGCGGCGAGAATGCTTCTTCAATTTTCAATTGATAATTTAATTTTCCAATTGGAAAGTTCCCACTCCTTTCAACCGCTCTCATGAAAGACCGCTCTCCTATGGAGAGCGATATGGGCGATAGAGCGGAAGATCTAGCTTGGCGCCGAGAACAAGCTTCCGCAGGGGGTGGAGCCGCCCGCATTGAAGCGCTTCGGGCTGCAGGAAGGGCAACGGCGCGAGAGCGGATTGATTTGCTCTTAGATTCAGATTCATTTATCGAAATCGATGCATTGGTTTCGCACCGAAATAGAGACAACAATATGCACATGCATCCTCAATTTGGAGATGGTGTGGTTGCTGGCCATGGAAGCATAGACGGTAGGCGTGTCTTCTGTTTCAGCCAAGATTTCACGGTTTTCGGAGGGTCGATGGGAGAGATGCATGCTCGGAAAATTTCCAAAGTCGTCGAAATGGCTGAAAGAGCAAGGGTTCCGATCATCTGCATTTGGGACGGTGGCGGACAACGGGCACACGATGGTGTACATTCTTTGGCGGCAACCGGTGAAATGTTGGATTACTTCGTATCCTGTTCTGGCAGAATACCAATGATTAGTCTCGTATTGGGCCCGGTGGTCGGTGTTTCTGCTTTGGCAGCGGCATTGGCTGATTTCGTCATTCTAGGTGAAGGGCGTGGCCAACTATTCCTTTCCAGCCCGCTCGAAACCGAAGAGACGGCGAGTGGGGAGATGACAAATGAGGAAGTCGGAGGTGCACTGATGCATGCGTCGCGTTCAGGAATTTGTTGCCTAACAGCAAGCGATGAAGATGATGCGATGGAAATCGCTGTTGAATTACTCTCTTTCTTCCCAGATTATTGTGGAGCCAGCCCCCCACATCTCGACTCCGGAGACCCGCATGACAGAGATTGTCCAGATCTAAATTCAATTGTGCCCGATGATAGCAATCGACCCTATGATATGGTCAAAGTCATTCAAACCACAGTGGACGATGGGCATTTTGTCGAACTCTTCCCCATGTATGCGGACAATCTAATCATCGGTTTGGCCCGACTTGCAGGCCATCCCGTTGGCATCATTGCCAACCAACCGAAGGTTCTAGCAGGTTGCCTAGACATCGATGCAAGTATCAAGGCGGCACGATTTATTCGAACCTGTGATGCGTTCAACATCCCCTTGCTTTCATTTGTTGACGTCCCTGGTTTCCTACCTGGAACCGTTCAAGAATGGGGTGGGATAATTCGCCATGGAGCCAAGATGCTCTACGCTTATGCCGAAGCGACCGTGCCCCTGATGACCGTTGTCACTAGGAAGGCCTACGGAGGCGCATATCTGGCCATGTCCTGTAAACACCTCGAATCAGATTACAATGTTGCTTGGCCAACCGGTGAACTTGCGGTGATGGGGGCTGAAGGCGCGGTCAATATCATCCATAGAAAAGAACTCAAAGATGCAGAAGATTACCAATCCCGCCACTCGGCATTGGTTGATGATTACAAAACCAAATTCGGCGACCCCTACGTGGCGGCTAGAAACGGATGGTTGGACGATGTCATCGAGCCAAACGAAACACGATTGCGCTTGATTCGGGCACTCAAATCACTGTTGTCAAAGCGTGTTTGGCAACCACCTAGGAAACACGGCAATATTCCGCTTTAATCAAAATCGACGAACTCTTCTTCGATATGAGTCAAATCGTCATTCCCAGATTCTCCGGGTGATGGTCCAAGCATTTGCTCCATCTCATCTTTGGACAATGTGACAATCATGTATAGTCCAATCAATGAAACAATTGAACCAATTACAATTGCGAAAACGACCCATTTCGAGAAGGATTCGTCGCTGGTATCGACTGATATTTCGGGCAAATTATTGTCATCTGAAGGATCAGGCTGTGGGGCTGAAATTGTGTGATAATAGATCTTGACCTCACTCCAAGTTTCCCCTTCCAAAATTTGGAATTCCAGACGATGTGCACCCGGTGCTAGTTCGCTGAAATCTGTTGAAATTCTACATTCCCAATCATGGGGGATTTCTGCATCCGCATCGCTAGCGTCACAGTTCGCTTCAAACTCCGTCCAAACTTGCCCGTCCCAACGCACCCTAGCAGTCCATGGTGTCCCATCATCAGGGTCGTGTATGGCAACGATGAATTCAGTGCTATTCCCTATTGTGTTCAATGGGCCCCAAGTCAATTGAATAGGATCGTTGATTTCAGAAATTTCAAACTCGATTGGCCCCGTCACATTTCCATCTGAACTTGTAACCGTAACATTCCAACCCGTAGACAAACCCGACCAATCCGAATCTGGAACGATTCGGAGAACATTCGACAGGACGGTGGTTGAGATATGGGGGTGTCCACCCTCAATTTCAAACACAACGCTGTCTCCATCTTCATCCCAACCAAGCTCTGAAAGAGGCACCTCCAGCGGTGTGTCTTCATCCAATGAAATCCTGGTCAAATTGAGAGTCGGCGGATCGGGGATGGATTCTACGAGGACCTCGAACGTAGCCAAAACGGGCTCACTTGTGCCATCTCCAACCCACACCTCGACCGTTGTTATACCGTGCCAATTGAGTTGAGGAGTAATTGCTAGATTGTTTGCCGTCCAAGTCAAATCCAAACCTGCTACAGTGGACGCATTGGTGATGGTTGCATTCGCCCCCTCAGGATCTTCAAAATGCGAGGTGATGACGACTGCGGCTTGTCCACTATCTTCATCGATATTCAAGGAGGGGATTTCACTAATTTGAACCACTGAGTCATCGACTGGCAGGACGCTGGCACTCAAGTTGAATTGCATTGAATAATTGAAGTCATAGCGATCATAAATTGTCAAATTCAGAGTTTCAGTTCCAGTCCATTCCGGTTCACCAGTATGCTCGCATGTGATTGAATTTGACTCAAGATAGCAATGCATTTGATTGGAACTGGGCAAATGAGGAAGCATCTCTACAACCAATGTCGTGCCATCTGGATCAATGACGAAATCAGTGATTGGCATGCTTGCATTACCGTGTTGCGGGACTTCGATGATGGGTTGAGGGGTAATCATGACGGGCTCTTGATTTTCACGGAAAAATCCGAGTTCAATGAATGAGGGCATGCCATACCAATCCACCGCAACGAGGAGTGAACGATTACCTGGTGGAACCCCCTCTGTGGAGACTTCGCAATCGGTGCTTGAAGATGTTCCATCCCCAAGCGAACCCGTGAAAGAGCCAGTCGCATTGATACGGTATGTTGCATAGTCCATTGGGTCCCACCAATCACCCCCTTCCATAATTGTGCAAAGCACGGTAGTGCCGATTGGAAGTTCCCCATTTCGATGTGTGAGTTGGGTGCTCGCCGAAACCACTCTGCCCGAGAGACCTTCCATCTCATCTACATCTGATGAATTGGCGACCATTGGCATGAATTTCGCCCCATTCAGATCCTCGTAGATGTAAGCCCCAGAATCCGATGGGCTTTGCCAATTGACCTCTCGATTGGTGGCGTTTAGCCATTGAGTGTGATCGCCCTTGAGCATGAGATCAAGATAGGGAATGATGTGTTCAATCGCATGATTTTGTTGTTCTTCCCGAGAGATTGTCGCTGTGCCATCGTTGAAGCCCTCCCAGAACCCCGATTCATCTTGGTATTGAATGTGATTTCCACCGATGACAGACATGTAATGCCAAGGGATTTCGTGATTGGCCAACCAACGGTCAATGTTGGTATCCGCTTTGGCAATGTCATCCAATGTTCCAGTGAGATAGAGGCCCATCCCCGGTTCAGGAGAGTTCCCCAATAGTGAGTCAGAGATATCTGTATTAGCATCTTCAAGCCCAAGTCCAATCAGTGCAGTCGGCGGTGGATTGGTGATGTATTGTCCCCATGCACCCGTCATCAACAATTGGCACAAGGCTGCTTGTTTGGCCCCCAACCCATGGCCACCAATACCCCAATTGTTGAGATCGAATGCATCGCGCATGTTTGCAGGATCACCCTGCAAGCTTCCATTTTGGTGATTGTATTGTAATCTGGACCACAGCCCCAAAATGGATTCACATTGGGGTCCTGTGTCATCGGAATTCCAGTCGGGAGGAAGAACAACGGTGATGTATCCTGCGGAGGCAAGGACTTTGCCAATCCAATCGTATTGATCGCTGTCCTCACCTTCATCTCCAATCCAAATCAGGAGTGGATATGGACCCGATGTATTGGCGATGGGTTGACCCAAACCCGACTCGTTAGCAGGATAGTAAATCTGCCCCCAGTGCGATTGATTCTCCGTTTCTGAAAATACAATATTCTGCCATCCAGCAGGTAGAGTGTCTATTTCGTGAGATTCACTGAAACTCTCTGACGCCGAAGATAGGGCAGCAAGGGGGGAAAGGAGCAAGAGCGCGGAAAGTACCAACGCAGCCCTAGGGGATGTCATCAACCGTTGAGACAGTGTGGGGCACTTCAAAGCGACGCAAAGCGGTTCAATCCGCCCGTAGGGCGGACTCCATCGCATGAAGGCGAGTCATTGTAAGGCCCAAACCAGGTAGTAAATGGGCTGCTTCGGGGCTGAAGATTCGAGCCCATGCCTCAAGATGTTGGGCGGCAAGTAGCCACCTTGCATCGAGTTGCAAACCAGATTCTGTTGGCTCAATAATCAACCCAACTTCTTTGGAATTGTATGATGAGGCCAAATGTAGATCGCAATCTGTGTTGCGTTTGAATTGCGGCACACCTGGTTTTGTATCGAAATCAATGAAAAGACGCATCCCAATGTTGTCGACCACTTGATCTCCAGAAATCAAATTCTTCATCCATTGGCCACGTTTACCCAGTGGACGACGGCCCTCGACAGACCAAATTGAACCACCTGCATTCGACCATGCAGTCGCACATGAACGAGCAGAACCACCTCCTCCGACCATGCAAAGAAGTGGGGATTCAACACCTGTCAATTCGAAGTCAAAACCAAAATGACGGGCGATGGTGACCAAGCCATGTCCATCCGTTCCGGCACAATACCAATTGTTTCCATCCCAGCGGAGCTGATTTACAGCCCCATTATCCAGACTGTCATCGATAGGATGGACGCCAGAGCGTGTCGATAACAAATGCTTCAGTGGACTGGTGAGCGAAATCCAAGATTCGCGCCCACCACGGCGAATATTGATGCGTTCTTCGTCGTGATGAAAAAGCGTTTCACCGTGGGGAACATAACTGGAATCTGCGGTTTTTACTTCAGACATTACTGCAGATGCAACACGGTGGAGTTTGGAATGAGAGGAAGGTGTAGAGGGATCACCATAGAGGCGATTGGATAGGCCGATACTTTGGCGGTTTTTCTTCACCCAAGCCCATGCCATCGGTGATGTCACATCATCGGATTCGAGTAAATTGATTTCTTCAAATTGGACCTCAAGACCTGCTTGTTCTAGGTGGGTTGCGGTTAGGACGGCTAATACGGGCGAAAGCGAATGCTGAATGGGCTTTCCAGCAACGGCATATCGAATATCCATGCGACCTCATTAACCCGTATCCCCCATCCTTCACAAACCAACCGGATGCGCACCTACGGTGCGCCAAATCCATGAATGCTTGAATACCGGGAGCGTTGCAGCCCATACATGGCCACTGACCTGGAGATTGCTCGTGCGGCGTCACCAGCCCCGATTGAAGAGATTGCGTGGAAACTTGGAATCGGGGTGGAAGAACTCGTCCCAATGGGCCAGGGGATGGCTAAAATCACATGGGATGGACTGAAATCGAGATTCGATTTACCACGTGGATCTCTCATCTTAATCACAAGTGTAAATCCCACACCATTCGGTGAAGGAAAGACGGTGACAACCATCGGTTTGACTCAGGCACTGAATC
The DNA here is from genome assembly GCA_964644485.1 of uncultured Candidatus Poseidoniales archaeon. GTDB lineage: Archaea > Thermoplasmatota > Poseidoniia > Poseidoniales > Thalassarchaeaceae > MGIIb-P. The sequence goes on from CAZXVR010000042.1 coordinate 7,232, forward strand.
GGATTGGTCAGAATGCAACTTGCACCATTCGCGAGCCGAGTATGGGGCCTGTTTTCGGCATCAAAGGTGGTGCCGCAGGAGGTGGTCACAGCCAGGTACTCCCAATGGAGGCAATCAATCTGCATTTCACCGGAGATTTACACGCTGTGACCAGTGCACACAACCTGTGTTCAGCAATGCTGGACAACCATATCTATTTTGGAAATGAATGTGATATTGACACCAACCGAATCCTCTGGCCACGTGTCATTGACATGAACGATCGTTCACTTCGAAATATTGCCATCGGTTTGGGTGGACCCAAAAACGGTGTGGCCAGAGAAGATCGGTTCGATATCACCGCAGCATCCGAGGTCATGGCCATCCTCGCGCTCGCAGCAGATTACGCAGACCTACGGCATCGGCTTGGGGAGATTGTCGTCGCAGAGAGCCGTTCTGGGTTCCCAATCAAGGCTGATGACATTGGGGCCGCTGGCCCTATGGCCTTGTTGCTCCGAGAAGCTTTCTTGCCGAATCTTGTGCAGACCATCGAACAGGACCCCGCCTTCATTCATGCCGGTCCTTTCGCCAATATCGCTCATGGGAATTCCAGTGTAATCGCTGATCGAATCGCCCTAGGCGTCGCTGATTATGTTGTAACCGAAGCTGGATTTGGTGCCGACATGGGTGCTGAGAAAATGCTGCACATCAAAACAGCAGCGAGTGGAGTCGCACCCGATTGTGTCGTCGTGAACGTCACCGTTCGAAGTATGAAACTGCATGGTGGAGGGTTTTCATCAGGCGGTGGCAAACGCCCACGCCAAGAAGAAATCTCCACAGAAAATGTCGAGGCTGTCCGTGCAGGGGCCAAAACGAATTTGGCCAGACACATCCGCAATATGTCTCGATTCGGAGTTCCTGTAATCGCCAGTGTGAACGTTTTCCCCACCGACACTGATGCTGAAATTGAGATTCTGTTGGAGGAGGCCCGCGAAGCCGGTGCGTCGAGTGCTGTTGTGTCGCGAGTTCACTCGGATGGAGGGGAGGGGGGTGCTGATTTGGCACGTGCAGTCGTGTCTGCATGCCAGTCGCATATCGCTGAAGGGCGTCCATTTGAACCTCTTTTTGCACCCAACGCTCCTTTGGAAGAAAAAATCTTGCGCATCGCAACCAATGTTTACGGTGCAGCAAGTATTGATCTTTCACCGAAAGCCATGAAAGAACTCAAAATTCTACAAAACTGGGGTTATGGGAATCTGGCTGTGTGCATGGCCAAAACCCAATACTCATTTTCGCATGAGATGAAAGAATTAGGCGCACCAAGTGGATTTACATTGCCCATTCGAGAACTTAGATTAAACGCCGGAGCTGGATTCATTGTCGCAATATGTGGGACGATGATGACGATGCCTGGCCTACCTCGCATCCCTGCTGGAGAAAATATGGACATGGACGAGGACGGGAATCTTCTCGGCATGTTCGGTTGAGGTGATTCAATGCGAATGGTGGCCCTGTCCCTCACGATGTTGATGCTCGCAGCGTCTCTCGCAGGATGTCTTGGCGATGATGGACCAGATTATTCAGACTTTGAAGGTTGTACTGACGAAGAGGAACAAACCTGTGACACTGACCAACCTGTCGATAACGAAACGATTGATGAGACGGTTCCTGAGCCACCGGCGACCGATCTTGTTTTTGCCTCACCAGATGGAGTTGACTTGCGGGTTGCTCTGTATTTACCCGAAAGTGAGGGGCCCCACCCCGTTATCATGTGGATTCATGGTGGTGGCTGGATTCAGGGTAATCGCTTGTTATCCAGCAGCCACGCCACACAACAGATTGTAGAGGGGGGGCAGTGGGCCGTCGTGAGTGTGGAATATCGTCTTTCAAATGAAGCAATTTGGCCAGCACAGTTGGATGACTTGCAAACAGCCTTGACTTGGATTCAAGACAATGCCGACACATACAATTTGGATGCTGAAAACATTGTAGCATGGGGCTCCAGTGCTGGAGGGCATCTCGCCTCGATGCTTGCGGTAACGCCTGAACTGAACATAACTGCCGCCATCAATTGGTTTGGCCCCACCAATTTGAACGAAATGAACGATGCTGCTGTGATTGAATTACTAGGTTGTGACCCCCATGGAAATCAAACCGAATGTGCAAATCAAACCATGAGTGCGAGTCCTGCTCTATTGGCAAACAACCAGACGGTGCCGATGTTGATTATGCATGGGACCGATGATGCGTCGGTACCATTCAATCAAAGCACCATGCTTCACGACGCATTGACGACACCTAACTGGTATGTCACTGTCGAAGATGGGGTTCACTCAACCCATCCTTGGAAAGAGGAATTCATAGTCGAAATTGTTCGTGAATTCTTGGAAAACGTGACCCTGAACAGTGTTGATAATCGAACGATTACGGTCGATGCAGGACCAATGCAGGGGACTTTGGAAGGGGAGCGACTACCAAACATACAAGCCGCTGCTAGACCGGCACAAGGAGAGTGGATGATGTGGAGTTTATGGGACTCACTAGATTCTGAATGGACCAATACCTCTACCGCAGAAAATTGGGTCCTCATTCAATTCGCCGCAACCGACTGTGGTCACTGTTGGAATGGTGCCGAGGGAATGAGTAACTTGCATGCACAGCATCACCTGAATGTGACATTCTTCACATTCATCATCAACTTCTCTTGGTCAGATTCAAGTTGGGAAGAAATTGCAGCATTCCAAGATGAATTGGATTACATTGGTTGCAACAATGGTGACAACTGCATAGATCGGCCAGGGGAACCACACAACTGGACTTACGTGGACGATCGGAACTTGTATTGGTTCGGGGAATTCCAAATGCAAGGTACACCATCCTACGTCATTGTTGCTCCGGATGGAATCGTTCATTGGCATTCAAGGCAAAGCGACAATTCAGTCTCTGAAGAACTCGCTTTACTCTTCCCAGAGGAGGGTTAAAGTTGCAGAAAGTCAAGAACATCGAAGAGGGTGTCCGTCTTCGCGTGCAACACGAAGATGATTTGTGGACATTGGCACAAATCGTTCGTCCTGGTTGCCAAGTGGGCATGATGGGATTCAGGCGCGACCAAAGCACCGGTACGCAAGAATCGGGTCGAGCCAAGGCCGCTGACAGGAAAGCGGTGTGGATCGTGCTCGATGCTGAAACAACAGAATTCCAACCCTTTACCGATAATCTCCGAATTCATGGCATCATCAGTCAGGCTGATTTTGACAAAGGCAGTCACCACACACATGCCGTCAGCCCCAGAGATGAACTCGAAATCTCTTGGAGGGGGGGAATTTCTGAATCCGACCGGAGTTTGTTGGCCGAGGCCATCAAGGACAGTGGGCGTGGGCGTGCCGCCATCGCAGTGGTTGAAAGTGACGAAATATTGCTCTTTGAAATCGCACAACATGGGATGCGGCAAGTGGGCGATACATTCACACTTAGAGGTGGGGGGAAACGGGAGGGGAAATCTACCGAGATTCGCACCGCCTTCCTCGCCAAGGTTGCAGATCAAGCATCCAAGGCCATTTCCGTAGACATGCCGGTGGTCATCTGTGGGCCCGGAATGGCTCGAGAACAATTTGAAACTCTTCTCAAAGCAACCGGTGTCGGCCATCGTACGCTGAATATTGGCACCAGTATCGGTGGTCGTTCAGCAGCCAACGAAGTGATGCGAGAAGGTGGAGCGGATGCGGTATTGGGAGAATTTGCGATGGCGAAACAGGTTCGCCTCATCGAAGAAGGATTGATTAGAGTTTCAACCAATGGTGCCGTAGCATATGGGCGAACAGAATTGGAACAAGCCGTTGAACAAGGAGCTGTTGAGTCCTTGGTCATCGAAGCTGGAATGCTGAGGTGTGAAGATTTCTGGGCGGACGCTGCATCTCAAGTTCGAGCAACAGGTGGTGAAGTGGTTCAAGCCAGTGCGGATCATGATGCTGGAGAACAACTGATGGGCATGGGTGGCGCCATCGGATTGTTGCGATGGAAAATCGAATGATTATTCGTTGAATCCAGGGTAATGATCCTTGGTCATTTTCTCAGCGAGTTCGGGGTCAAATCCTCTGGCAATCATTCCGCCATAATACGCGTGAGCGGGATCAGAGTCGTCGTCTGGCATGGGTATTGCTGACTCAGTGGTATCCTCACCCATGACTGATACGGATGCCGAAACAGTGACAGGAGGTGCTGTGCTATCTTCATTTAGAGTGAAACCCATTATGATGCCAACAATCAGTATACAACATCCACAGGGGAACAGGCAAGCTGAAGACATCGCAGCAAACATTCCTCCAATCAATTCTGCAATTTCTTCATCGTCGTTAACAACCCATATGGGTTCATTCGACTCGATGGTCAACGTTCCTTGCATGCAGCCCCAACACGCGCGCCCGATTTTGACCAAATCTTTTCCATCAACTGTGCGCGTTTCACCAGAACCGACATTGCATTCACTATTCTCTGATCCAACTTCAAAGTAGAAGCGTTCATCGTCGCTTGCATTCACAGCATAGGATTGATTTGTGCCATAATTTTCCATGACTCTGCCGTCATGGATAGCGGTGATATTCACACCATCGCAGAGATCCCAAACACCGTTTCCATCGATATCTTCGTATGTTCCTTCAACAAAAATGGTGAAACCCCAATCTCCGAAATCATCGTCATCGTAAACTTGGACATCACCGCCGGTTTGACCAGAAATGACGTAGTTGACGTCGTCAACTTTTTCGCTGACATCACTGACCCCAAAGGCAAACAGGATTCCACACAAAATCAGGATGACTGCGCCAACGCCAGTCATCACTTTGCCGAGCGGGTGCATGATTTCGACAGCCTAGTGTAATCAGGGCTGGAATCCAGGGTAGTGCTGTGCTGTGTATTGTGCTGCACTGGCTGCATCGTAACCTTGTGTGAGGAGCCCATTGTAGTACTCCTGAGCAGGATTCGGTGCGGCAACAGGTGCTGCAACAACAGGCGCAGCTGCAACAGGTGCGGCTGCAACAGGAGCAGCCATCGGTTCCGCAGCAGCAACGGGTGCACCCATCATTGGGACTGCGCCACCAGGTGCTCCAACAACGGGAGCGCCCATGCCGACCATTCCACCGCCGCCACCTTGGACAACCACTGTCTGTGTCTTGTCGTTGATGGTCAAGCCGAGAATCAGACCGAGGAGGAGCAAGCAGCAACCGCCAGCGAAGAAGCAGGTTGAACCGAGCATGCTCCCAAGACCACCGAGGGCTTCACCAACGTCTTCGAGGGCTCCGTCCCAAACCTTGTCATCGTACTGGACCCAGCACGTTGTGGCACACGATACGGTGGCAGTTCCGTTTTCATAGCCGAAGGCTGAATCGCCAATCCTTACGAGAGTCTTGCCACCTTCTTCGCGAGTGTCTTCGTAATTCCATTCAGCGTTACAGGCATAGATGAAACTGTTTGAGGAATCATCAGTGTGCGTAGTTGTAAAATCTGTTTGACTGCTATCCCGATCATATGAATCGCAATGGTCCCAATCGCCATCCCCGTTATCATCTGTGTATGTGCCTTCGATGAAAATGGAGAAACCAATTTCACCCTCACCGTCGTCGTCAACAATTTCAATCGTACCACTGGTGACTTCTTCAAGAGCCCATTCATTTTCTTCTAAAGATTCACCTGCATCTTCGACGGTTGCATATCCCCATGCGGCCATTACGCCTCCAATCAAAAATAGAACAAGGCCAA
>CAZXVR010000043.1:0-12841 GCA_964644485.1 uncultured Candidatus Poseidoniales archaeon
CTATGCACCACTGCATCAGGCTTCAATGATGCGCCGGCAATAGTTTCAGAGGGGGGACCTTTGAAACGCATACGTTTCAAACGGTACCCATGCGAAACCGGTCGTTCCGGATATCACTTGGATGCGATAGGATTACCGTTTCCATCTTTGTAACTACCAGTGACGAGCATGATCAAATCGATGAGCCACCAAAGCCCGAATCCGCCTAGAGTGAAAAGTTTGAGCACTCCTAGAAGAATTGACCCAGAGTAAAATCGGTCAATTCCAAGTCCACCAACTAGTATGGCCAAAAGTAGTGTGACCATCCAATCTTTTTCAGAATTCATAACTTGCATTTCTTGTGCTTGCATGGACTTTGCACTGAAACAGGGCATATAGTTATTCTTTTTTTTTAAAATCAACAACAACCGAGCACTCAACGACGGTCGGCAGCATACCAAGCTTCATTCAACCATTGTCGAATCATACCCAACCCATCTTGATGCAATCTTGTATCGACGACCTTCCACTCTGCCCCCGCGCCCCGCTCTTCGATGGCCCGCTGAATCGAGCGAATACGGTCAAATCCGATTCGATATCGCTCAGCTCCTCGCCAAGTATTCGCTTCCCGCTTTTCGATTCTGTCACGATGGGTATCTTCATCTTCGATTTTGACGACGACTCCAACCGCTGCCCCACCGGCAGCTTCCCAGGCACCTACCAATTTTCTTGAAGGGATGATATGGACGCCTTCAACCACCAAATCCACACCTTGGCGACGAGCTCGTTCAACAACGGCCTCAATTCCCGGTTGGACCGCTTTGGCTGCATCCTCCCAATCGGTTGCCGGATCCCCAACCTCTCCACGCCCGTAGGATGAACGGTTCAAGGCGGGGTCAGGGGAATCTGAGATGGCTCGCATGACCTCTCGAATGGTATCCGATGAAGCGATTCTCGCGATGCCCATTTCGTGAGCAACGGCCTTGGCCAGAGTGGTCTTTCCAGCCCCGGTCGCACCCGAGATTAGTACGAGACGGGGCCTGCTTCCACCCTCTGCCATATTCACTCATCCTCAGAGGGGGTTCTTCACGGTGGCGCCGGTTTATTCCACTGGGCGTTGAATGGATTTGGTTTCTAGGAATTCCTCAAGCCCATGTACACCCAACTCTCGTCCATTACCTGACATCTTGTAACCACCAAACGGTGCGCTAATGTTGAAAGGTCCTCCATTGATTGAGACTTGACCTGTTTGCATTCCTCTCGCGAAGGCCATCGCTCGCTCCACATCCGCCGACCAAACACCGCCTGAAAGGCCGTAGATTGAATCGTTGGCCAAAGCGAGGGCCTCTTCTTCAGATTCGTAGGTTGCAATCACGAGAACGGGTCCGAAAATTTCCTCTTGCCAAATGGTCATATCAGGAGTCACACTAGCGAAAACCGTGGGTTTCACGAAGAAACCGGATTCCAATCCATCGGGCATTCCCATTCCACCTGAAATCAGTTTGGCCCCTTCGTCGATTCCTGCCTGAATGAACCCAGATACACTGGTTTGTTGTCGCGCACTAACCATGGGTCCGCATCTGGTATTTTCATCCAGAGGGTCCCCAGCGGTATATCGAGCGATACGATTTGCAATGACTTCACAGACTTCATCGTTCATTGATTCTGGGATGATTAGGCGAGTCAGTGCAGAGCATGTCTGCCCTGAATTTTGATAGCAGGCACCGATGGCTACCTTGCCAATCAATTGTGGATCAGCATCATCCAGTGCAACATTGGCACTTTTCCCACCCAATTCGAGTGTAACACGCTTCACTGTAGGGGCAGCAGCCTGACTGACACGCACACCTGCACCGGTCGAGCCCGTGAAGGAAACCATGTCGACATCATGGTGGCCAGACATGTATTCACCAACCTCTGAGCCATGCCCACTGATGAGGTTGAATACACCATCTGGCAGATCCATTTCATCGATGATATCAGCCAGCAAGAATGCGTTCAACGGTGCTTCTTTACTTGGTTTCAACACCATTGTGCAGCCAGCTGCAAGTGCTGGGGCGACTTTCCCGATGATTTGGTGGAGTGGGAAATTCCAGGGGGTAATGAATGCGCACACACCAATCGGTTCTTTGACGATTAGAGAATTACGAACTTCTTCTTCCCACTCAAACGATTCCAAGATTTTTGCATAAGAACGAGCCACTACTCGTGGCGTCCCAACCATGGCCATACGACTGTATCCAATCGGTGTTCCGACTTCTGCCGTAATGGTTTGTGCCAATTCTTCGGTGTTCTCTTTAATCGCTGCCGACAACTGATTCAACACTGCAATTCGATCATCGATTGAGGTGGCACTCCAAGCAGGAAATGCTGCTCTTGCTGCTGTTACTGCTGCATCAACATCCGCTTGGCTACCGACCGGTACGGAACCGATGATTTCCTCCGTCGCCGGATTGACAACCTCGATTGTTCCTTCACCTGTCGCTTGAACCCATTCACCGTTGATGTACAAGGAGTCGCGTCGCATCATGTATGGCCGATTCATTCGCAACTTATCACCTTCATGCAATTCAATACTGAGGACCTCGACCGACCAACATGGTCCTAGAGGTCGAGCGCCGAGACTCCGTGGCAGTCGTGACAATCTCTGCAGAAGCAGCACGCAATGCTTTCGACAGTGATTCGATGAGTGAAATATCGTCAACCCTCAACGATTTGATGGATGATTCCAGCATCCGTGGGATTGTCTTGACAGGTACTGGACGATTTTTTTGTGCAGGTGCCGATATTGAAGAATTTCAACGGAGTATTGAGGATGGCCGCATCGGTCCATTGGTCGATGATTTGACCAGTATATTGCATCCGTTGCAGATCCGGATGCGCACGGACCCAACGATTCTAGTGGCCGCAATCAATGGAGCAGCGGCGGGAGGCGGCCTCGGTCTTGCCTTGGCTTGCGATGCGAGGGTAGCATCGCCAGATGCAAAATTGGCGGCGGCCTTCTTCAAATTGGGATTGTCTCCCGATGGAGGTTCAACATGGCTGCTACCTCGTCTTGTAGGCAATCAAACCGCTCGGCAATTTTTCTTCAACGATGAAACATGGATTGGTGAAGAGGCCTTAGAGAAAGGAGCCGTTGACAAAGTCGTCCCCCAAGATGAACTAATCGATTGTGCAGTTCAATTGGCCTCCGATTGGGGGCGATGGTCCAAGATGAGTCGAAGTGGAACAAAGCAGTTGCTCGATGCCTCGACCTCAACTTTCTTCCAGACCCAATTGGAGTTTGAACAAGCATTGATTATCGCCGCCAGCCAAACAGATGAATTCGCCGAGGGCGTCGCCGCCTTCCTTGAGAAGAGGGAACCAATTTTCGATTGAGGGATTGAATGTCCACGCGAATGATTGTGATGCGCCATGCAACGAGTGGTTGGGAGTCACCACAGCAATCCGATCACGAACGAGTTCTAACCGAGGAAGGTCGACTTGAAACTCCTCGAATGTCCCAAGCCTTGAGCGAATTGGGTTGGATTCCAGATACCGCCTTTGTTTCCAGTTCTACCCGCACGCGTGAGACACATTCTCATCTCATGAAAATCCCATCAGAAATCAGGCCCGAAATATATCGAGCCAGTCTTGATACTCTGATGGAATTGGTTGAGCAGGTCCCTACAGATCAAACCACACTGATTTTGGGTCACAATCCAGGGTGTGAATTATTGGTCGCAACATTGAGTGGCCAATTCCATCAAATGCCACCAGCGACCTGTGCCCTGTTTAGCAAAGAAGGTGAAAATTGGAAACTGGAGAACGTGTTGAGGACGAGTGAAATGGACTAAAGTTCGCGTTCAACCTTTTCACCCGAAGACCAATCATAGAGTCCCTTGCCTGCTTTTTTCCCCAATTCCCCAGCCTCAACCAATTGGTTGAGCAGAGGGTGCGGCCTATACGATTCATCGTCAAATGCTTCTGCCAAATTGTTGAGAATATCTCTTCGGACATCCAACCCCACCAAATCTGAGAGTTCAAGCGGGCCCATTGGGTGCTTGTATCCAAGCCGCATGGCTGTATCGATATCTGTTGCAGATGCGACCCCATCCGCTAGCATACGAATCGCTTCATTGCCCAAAACCACACCGAGTCTACTGGTCGCGAAGCCAGGCACATCGTTCACAAGAATGCAAGATTTCCCCATTTCCGCCCCAATTTCTTGTGCAAACTCAATGGTTGAATCGGAGATCTGATCGTGGCGAACCAATTCTAGCAGCTTCATGATTGGAACCGGGTTGAAGAAATGCATCCCGATGACCATTTCTGGACGATTGGTCGCTTTTGCAATATCAGAAATTTTCAGGCCGGAAGTATTGGTTCCTAGGATTGCACCAGGTGGCGCCAATTGATCGAGTTGTGCAAAAATTTGCTGCTTCAATTCTAAGATTTCTGGAACCGCCTCAATGACCAAATCAACATCCCTTACCGCTTCAGTCAAATCTGAACAAGCGCTTAGGTTACCGGCCCACTCCGATTTCTGCTCAGAAGTGGTCTTTCCCCTTTCGATTCCTTTGTCCCAGAATGCATCAACTCGGTTCATTCCGGCCTCCAATCCATCCGGAAATGCATCGTAAAGTCGGGTAGTCCATCCCGCTTGTGCACAAATTTGAGCAATGCCTGCCCCCATTGTTCCCGCACCTATGACGGCAACAACTCGAACTCCCACGGTCAATCCTCCCGACCATATGCTGCTAGAGCGGATTGGAACAATCGCTGTCGAGGAACATCGTGTTCAAGGAATGAATAGAATGGAGCCAGGTTCTTCAGCAATTCAATCGAAGCCGCATAAGCACCATACCTGAAGGGGCACGCCTCTTCAGTATCAGGTACATCAAAACCCAATTTCTTGAGTCCTTTGCGAGTATCTTGATCCCAAATCGCATACGTGTGCTTGGTGAAATGCAAATAGGCAGAAAGTCGACGAATGTCACTTCGTGCTTCATCCGTCAAACTCTCAACTAGCAATGTATCAGGGAATCTGACAGCATAGAGGAAGAGTAGCACTTCTCTTTCGGTATCACTTTTCCATCCCCTTTGCTCAAATCCCATCCATTCGTCGATCATATCGAGCGTTTTACTCGAATATGGTCTGCAGATTCGATACAGCAATTCCTCATAGCCCTCAGCATCTTGTTCAGAAGAATGGTGATCGGCCTGAAACAACTCGGGTACACGCTCGAAGAACGGTTTGAGTCGATCCCTGTCGACATTCAGTAGCCCGTAGGCTAGCATGGTCATCGTTTCAGCCCCTACCTAATTCCCCTTCCACTCGCGGTATTGGATCCACTCTTGTGTTAGGTATTCTTCACGCAATGTCTTCTCGTCTTCGTCCGTTGGGAGAACAGAGTCGAGGTAAGCATTCCAATCATCGTCATCGCCCTCAAAGGCCTCTCCTTCTACCGTAAATCGGATTCCATGGTAGTGGCCAACGCCACGGTTGAATTTGTCACTGGGGATATACAACTCAGGTTCCCCTTCCTTTCTTGGCTTGCTGATTCGAACCATTTCATCTCGGATTTCATTGAAGTAAAGCATTCGCGATTCTTCATTGAGATGTTCACGATCTGCATCAACCTCTGATTCTCGCTCATCATATCTTCCCTTGACGCCATAGACGTAGGCCCATTGCGCCGAAGTACTCTCATCGGTGCCAAACAGATCCAAACCTGTACTGACCCACTTGTTGATGTATTTCTGAAGGAATGCCATTGGGATAACACCCTGCTTGACAACTCTACGTAGTCCATTCGCGCCGGTCCCAAGGTGGAAAGACTCCTCCTTGAGCATGGGCCCCATGCTGGCTGCCAGTGGCTTGAAGGAAGAAGTGCTGAGCATCTTCAGTTGGTATTTACCATCACGGTCGATGAAATGGGTGAAGCAAAAGAAATCCAACCAATGGTCAATCGGTTCATTGAATGAACCCAGGATTCGACTTCGATCTTCCTCTCCACGAATTGGATTCCCCATGGAATTCCGCTCTAGTAATTTCATTGCTTCGCGGACACCCTGCTCACCAAAGAATGTGCAAAGGACATATGCCATCTGCCATCCGTGTCGCTGTTCTTCACACATGATTCGAAGTGCAGATTTACGGTCATATTCTGTCGGTGCAGATTCCAGCAGGTGGTGCTGTTGTTCTACACTCGCAAATTCGGTGTCACCCTGCACGGTCACCATCGATACAATGGCGTCTCTGATATTCTGTTGTGGGACCTGCATTCTGCGGTTCCATTTCGGCATGCCCTCAAAATCTCCGAACTCAATGGTGTCTCCTGCGGTATCCCAATCGAACTTGATATCGAATGTGTAATCACCCAACCAACTGGGGTCAAAACCAATTCGTGTTTGCCATTCTTGGAACTCTGAAATCCATGCTTCAAAGTTTGGAGTATACGTCTCCACGATTTCTGTTGTGCTCATGTCTGTCCCGTAGGGACAGTCATATTTGAAATGGTGTTATTTCGTTTTACTTTCCGGAGAAGCGCGGTGTCCGTCGTTCGACATACGAAGCAATCCCTTCCTTTGCATCTTCAGACTGGAAGAGGTCAGATTGTAACTCGCGCTCCAATGCGAGATGGTATTCGAGAGGAATTTCGATTCCACTCTGCACACTTCGCTTGATGTTCCCGATCGCCTTGGCAGCAGCCAGAGGTAGTGTGAACTGTCCTGCGTAATCCAAAACATCCTGTCGGAACTCATCGAGGTTCATGCTGTCGTAGAGGTCGTGCACCAGATCCATTTCCTTTGCTTCTTCAAATGAGAATTTACGTCCGGTGACCATGATTTCCATGGCTCTTGCCTTGCCGACCAAGCGGGACAAGCGTGCCGTCCCTCCTGTGCCAGCAAGAACACCGAGAGCAACTTCAGGCAATCCAATCTGGAAATTACCCTTCAGTGCGATTCGAATATCCGCAGCCATTGCAATCTCAAGGCCGCCGCCAACGGTGTGACCATTGAGTGCTGCAATCACTAACTTTGGTGTCTGTTCTAGGCGAGAAAGAGTTTCGTTTGCATGTAGGCAGAAGAAGTACTTGTATCGTGGACTCAAACTGTTGAGATAGTTAATACTCGCTCCAGCCGAGAAGAATTTCTCCCCATGCCCTGTCATCAAAATAACGCTGACATCTCCGTCAAAACGCGCGTTGAGAATCGCTGTATCGATGTCTTCCCACATTTCACGAGTGTAGGTATTGACGGGTGTTTTTCCTTCAGCGAGCGGCTTCCCGTCAGAATCTGAGACGAGTTCAATCACGGCAATTCCGTTGTCCGTTACGCCGTAATTGACGAGGTTGTTAGGCATGGCTTCCATTTTAGGCCAATTGGTCATACCGTTGCCGAATCACAGCAGGCATATCAAATCGCCGCCGTAGGCGGCTTATCGATTCACAGGCTCTTCTCAGAGGATACGAATTGCCTTCTGCCATCCATTACATGGAGAATTTCAGAATGAACAGCCACTCGATTTGGGCCTAGGAATTCGACCCCTGGCAGATAACCTGAACAGACTCCGGAGGCCACGAAAATAGCATCATCAGAAGTGCAGAGTTCATCACGCCCCCAAATCCGATCTACATCATCACCAACCATTTCTGCAGCCCGCCTGGAATGGTCTTCATTGGTGGTCACGAGTTGTCCCTCAAAATGGCCTCCGAGTCCCCTGAGAGCAGCGGCTGTGATCACGCCTTCTGGAGCCGCTCCAATTCCCATGAGCATGTCGATGTCTGAGTTAGGGTCCGCAGCATTGAGCGCAGCCGACACATCCCCGTCACCAATGAGGGGGACGCTAACATCCAATGCTCGTAATTCTTTGATGAGTTTCTCGTGTCTTGGTCGGTCCATGACGACGACCTTGAGATCGGAAGATTTCTTGTCCAGTGCTGAACAAGCAGCCTCAATATTCCAGTCCGTTGATGCTTCAAGGCTCAGAATCCCATTCAATTCAGGACCGCCTGCAATTTTGTCCATGTAACAATCGGGTGCGTGGAGAAGCGCCCCTCGTGGGGCTGCTGCAAGAACTGCGATTGCATTTGGTGAATCGGTCGCACAGTTGTTCGTGCATTCCAACGGGTCTACGGCGATGTCAATTTTGGGTGCACCATCTACACCTTGAAGGCAACCTAGAGGTTCACCGATATACAGCATGGGCGCGTCGTCACGCTCGCCTTCTCCAATCGCAACTCGGCCGTCAAAGGGGACAGAATCGAATACCGCTCGCATGGCTTCAACCGCCGCACCATCGGCCTTTTTCCCCTCGCCCTTACCACGCCATTTGGCTGCAGCGATCGCCGCCTCCTCACATGCGCGCAGAAAGTAGTCGGCTAGGTCGGACGTACTCGTCATGCCACTCGCGAGAGCGAGGGGGTTCTCAATCCTGCGCCTCGCCCTTACGCTTTTCCAAAACTCGAATATCTCGAATATTTGTGCTTGGGTATTGGCCTTCAGAATTCTTCTCAAGTGACTTGACCATATCCCATGCGCATAGTAATCCAGTGGATACACCGCATAGGGCCTCCATCTCAACTCCCGTTTTCCAATGCGCACTCACACTGACGGTACAGCGCAAAGAATTCTCTTCCCAATCCCAGGTTACTGAACAGCCTTCAATGGGGATAATGTGGCAATGAGGAATGGATCTTGGAGTTTCTTTGACAGCTTGAATAGCGGCGACCATACTGGCTTCCAATACATCGCCTTTGGTGACCAATCCATTGCGAATTGCATCAGCGGAATCGGAGGAGAGTTCGAGAACTCCCGTCGCCACTGCTGAACGAGCAACAATCGGTTTGTGCCCCACGGGAACGATCGCATCAGTCATCCCAATCCCTCCTTCCATTGCGTACCATCTGCACGCACCTCCTTCTTCCACAGGGGGGCTTGTTTTTTCAGTTCGTCGATGAGCCATGAACAAGCTTCGAACCCTTCTCGGCGATGAACACTCGCGACATGGATGCAAACAATATCTTCTCCAGGCAATACAACTCCGGTTCTGTGACTCATCGCAATACTTTGAACACCGAACCTTTCGATGGCTTGAGATGCAAGTTCGTGGAGAACTTCTGGTAATTTTTCCGCCCAAGCATCAAATTCGAGGCGATGCACCTCTACACCGTCATCTACACCCCTTGTCAGACCGAGAAAAGAGACAATGCTCCCGCACCCCTCGGTGTCTAATTCAGTGCGTAGCGCATCGGAATTGAGATGTTCCGGTGCATTTTGAATCAATATATGCCCCATGCCTTACCGCTGCCTGTAATTACCAGTCTCACGCATTGTATTCATCAGTATTCCGCACAATTGCCTAAATACTCCAACACGAGGCCCAATCATGGCCGATGCATTCCGCGAGAAGGCGACGCCCGGGGTCGTCCCTGCGCTTCAATCAGGTCCATCGCACGACCGTCCGATTTTTGATGGAACAAAATTGAACGTCATCGATGACTTGTGTGTGGGCTGTTCTTACTGTCTGATGGCGTGCAAAGATGATGCTCTCATCGTCGAAGGACTGTGTGAGGTGATCCTCGACAATTGCACGGATTGCCTCCGCTGTCTAATGTGGTGTCCAACCGGTGCCTTGGTTTACTCTTGAGGCTGAATCATGACCGATAAGAAGCGCGTTGTCGTCATCGGTAGCGGCATAGGTGGATTGACTTCAGCGGTCAAATTGGCTCACACGGGAAATTACGATGTTCAAGTCTACGAGCGACTTTCTTTTGCTGGTGGTCGGTTTACACAGCATGATCATGATGGCTATGCAGTTCCAACCGGCGCAGTCCACATGGTCCCTCATGGTATGAAAGGTCCATTTGCCAAGATGATGCTCGGCAAGAGGAGTAAGGGAGGATTGGAACTCGGTCGGTATGGTGTTGAGTTTCTTCCATCGATGAAATTCGCGTGCCGTAACATCAACGGTGTTCATCAAGGCTCAAATGGACCGATGGAAATCATGCGGTGGTTTCCATTCAAAGACACACTGAATCTACCAAGACTTCTTCTCGCGCGAGCGAAAAAACCGGTAGGACCGGGGGAAACTCTCGACGGTGAAACTTGGATGCGCCAGCGTTTTTCTGATCCTTTCGTTGATTTCCTTGACGCATTCATCAATTTCGCTGCAAGTGTCCGATTCTATCAGATGCCGGCATCGACCACGATTCGGATGATCCAGAATTGTTTTTGGTCAGACCGGCCCCATGTGCCCAAAGGAGGTTGTAAATCGGTCATCGATGCCCTCCGCAAAGACCTCAAACAGCACGAGGGTAAACTGAAACTCAGCCATGAGGTTACGGAGATTATTCCAGGGGATGAAGAAGCGTCGACCAAGGGACACCGTTTCGCAGTGGGTATCCGCCGGCGTGGGCGTGAAGATGCGACTTGGATTGGTGCCGATGCAATTATTCACAATGGTGGGCATCCAAATTTACTCGACACTCTTTCTGACGATTTTCACATTGAACATGAAATCCGTGATCGCATCAACAAAACCCAAGCGGCCGGTGGAATCGGCTTCGTATTCGGTTTGGACAATGAAATTCCTCACAGAGATAGTGGTGTTACGATGCTACCTGGACTTAGCCGAGTCGGCGGATATGTCATCCCGACCTTTTCTGATCCTTCATTGGCGCCCAAGGGCCGCCACATGATGATTACACACCAATATGTGCCCAAATCGGACATCAAGGCTGAAATCAAGCGCGGGCGTGAAGAATTGTATTCCTCTCTGCCTTGGCTGGAGAAACATGGCGAGGAGATTGCAGTCCATTCCTATCACCGAAATTGGCCCTGCAATCGAACCCCACAAGGGTCAGAACTCCCGAGTGACGTGGGGGTCGAAGGTATTCGGTTGGTCGGTGATGGTGTCAAAGGTCATGGTTGGATGATGATTGAGGGTGTTACATCCAATGTGCCCAGTGCGTTGCGAGGAATCGAATCGTCCCTGCGAAATTAATTGGAGTCCGGGCAGGTTCTGGCATTGTGACCTGCTTCGCCACAGGTTCTACACGAACGAGTACCTCGCATCGCAGTTCTCCTCCCCCTCTTTTCAGCGGCCCCAGGATTGATTGAGGGGCATGTTCGGAGGTTGTGCCCAATTTCTCCACAGGCCGAACAAACTCTGGCCCTGTCCACCCTACGCTTGCGTTTGGCAACTCGTTCTGGATGAAGGATTGGACAGGTTTGGATATTGTGTCCCGCCTCTTGACAATGGGAGCAAAGACGCAATCCCTTACGGTGCCTTCGCTTGATTTTTTCTGGATGCAGAGTGGGGCAAGTTCTCGTATTGTGTCCAGATTTTCCACAAACACTGCACACTCTCCTCCCATCTTTGCGTCGAGAATTCTCTCGCAACTCCCGACGTGCCGCCCCCACAGGGTTTCCCTGTGGACAAGTTCGTGAATTGTGCCCACGATCTCCACAGATTGTACATGAACGTGAAAATCGGTTCCGTTCTCGGAGCCTCCGTCGATCGGCGGCTTCCGTATTTACATCTGGACATGTTCTCACATTGTGGCCCGTTTCGCCACAAGAAGCACACACACGACCCTCTTTCGCCACGCAGTCACTTTCACTATTCGATTTATGATGCTATGGTTTTGTTGAAAATTATTGATTATTGACGATGTTGTATCGACGGTGGATTGAAGGATGTTCGTTATTTCCCGGTGCCATGGACAAAGCACTCCTTGAAGCCACAGCAGCAGCATTGGTCGCACCGGGCAAAGGAATTCTTGCAGCGGATGAGAGCAATGGAACGATGACGAAACGCCTCGAAGGTGTTGGTCTCGAATCAAGCGAAGAAGCGCGCCGTGCCTACCGCGCCAACTTGTTTGCAACACTAGGTTGCGAGTCAGCAGTCAGTGGGGTCATCCTATACGATGAAACAATTCGACAGAACATGGATGATGGAACTCCAATTCCTGACTATCTAAACTCACGAGGTATTTTCCCAGGAATCAAAGTAGACACGGGTACACAAGAAATGAGTGATTCACCTGGTGAGGTAGTGACTAAAGGTATTGATGCAGAACCTGAAAATGGGTGGGCTGATCTCCGTACGCGTTGCAAAGAATATTTCCAAATGGGTGCCCGATTTGCCAAGTGGCGCGCAGTGATCAAAATAGATACGAGTTCTGATTTTTCAAAACCATCTGATGGTTGTTTGATGACCAATGCCCGAGCTCTTGGGAATTATGCTTTAATTTGCCAAGAACAAGGCCTCGTTCCAATCATCGAACCAGAAGTATTGATGGATGGCGTACATGATGCAAGCAAATGTGCCGAGGTAACATCGGAAATTCTCCGTCAAACGTTTGAGGAGTGCCGAAAATTAGGTGTGCATAATCCCGGGGCATTACTGAAACCAAACATGATTATTTCTGGAAAAGATTCCAGTCTACAAATTACTCGTGAACATGTTGCAACATCCACCGTAGATTGTCTAACAGAATCAGTACCCCATGACGTGGGTGGCGTTGTATTCTTGTCAGGGGGACAATCCGATGAGGAAGCCACAGATCATCTCAATCGAATGAATGCAATGGATGTTGAGCATCCTTGGCAATTGTCGTATTCGTATGGGCGCGCACTTCAGGCTGCAGCTCTCAAGGCTTGGGCGGAAGAAGGGGCAGAGGCCAGTCAAGCCGCCTTCGCTCATCGAGCCAAGATGAATTCACTCGCTCGTAGTGGAGATTGGGACATCGGTTTGGAATAGATTCCATTCTGAAACAAAAAAATGCCGAGTCACCCAGGGCCGAAGCCCCGGGTGCTCGGCATGTGTGTTATCTGAATCAGCGTCGGTCGCGATCCATGAGGATGGGTCCTT
>CAZXVR010000044.1:0-7576 GCA_964644485.1 uncultured Candidatus Poseidoniales archaeon
CCTTGCTCGCTTGGCCCCGCGTTTTGGTTGATGCCGTGGTCGAACTGGAAGAGAGCATGGTTCTGTTCCGTACGCATCATGCCCGCATGGTCGAGCGAATCATTGGCCGAAGAGTCGGGACTGGAGGGTCCTCTGGTGTCGATTATCTTGATGCGACCACAAAATACCGAATCTTCGGCGACCTTTGGGGTGTGCGAACAATTCTCTTGAAAGCAGAAAATCGCCCCACATTGAAAAATGGGGAACTCTATGGATTTGCGGGCGACGCATCAGATTGATACAACCGATGGGAGTGATGAGTGATGGTTGAAGTGGTCATCTGTGGAGTTGCGCGCACGCCCGTAGGTCGCTATCGCGGAGCGTTGGCCAATCAATCTGCTGTTGAGCTCGGTATTCATGCGGTCAAGGGATTGCTTGAGCGCGTCGGGATCGACCCAGCGAGTGGAATCATCGATGATGTTCTCATTGGACAGGTTTTGCAGGCTGGTGCTGGCCAAGCTCCGGCAAGACAGGTTGCACTCGGAGCGGGGATGCCGTTCAGCACGCCAGCCACAACCGTCAACAAAGTCTGTGGTTCATCATTGAAGGCCGTCATGATGGCTGCCAATAGCATTCGAAGTGGGGAATACAATGTAATCGTCGCCGGGGGAATGGAATCGATGACGAACGCTCCCTATTTTGGACAAAAGATTTCGAGAAACGAATTTGGCGAAATGAAACCTACGATGATTCACGATGGCCTATGGGATGTCTACAATGATGAACACATGGGCAACACAGGAGAAACCGTTTCTGATGAATTTGAGATTTCGAGGGTGGTTGCAGATACGTTTGCTGCTCGCTCTCATGAACTCGCCTCAGCAGCTTGGAATCAGGGTTGGATGGACTTCGAGGTAGTACCAACTCCTGGATTGGAAAGCGATGAAGGGATCTCACCGGGAGGCGACCTCAGCGAAATGCGAGCTGTCTTCCAAGAAGATGGCCGTGTCACCGCTGGCAATGCTTCGCAACTTTCGGATGGAGCTGCGGCAGTTTTGGTTGCCAACCGAAACACTGCAGAGGCAAACGGTTGGCCAATACTTGGAACCATTCTGGATTATTGCTCAACTGGGGTTGAGCCCGCTAGAGTGATGGCGGCACCCATCCCTGCCATCGAATTGTTGCTTGAACGAAATGAAATGACGATGAATGATTTGTCTTTTGTAGAACACAACGAGGCCTTTGCAGCAGCTTCCTGTGCTATTGCAAAAGCATGCATGATTCCCGATGAGAAACTAAACCCCCACGGCGGCGCCGTCGCCATTGGGCATCCACTGGGTGCAACAGGAGCAAGATGTTTGATGACACTCATCAATGCACTTCGCCGAACTGGTGGAGGAAAGGGCATTGTAACCCTATGCCTCGGTGGTGGGAATGCTGTGGCAATGCTCGTCAGCGCCTAATTATCGGAAGCGCTCACCAATCATCTGAGGCAAACCATGGGGCGGGGGTCGCGGCGGTGGTGGTGGAACCCTCCTCCGCCCTGTAATCAGCACCAACATGCCAAGGAAAACGACAAATGCGCCCATGCCAACGATAACTTTGGTATTGGTATCGAGTGCAAAGCCACCAATTGTCGTCGTGTTTTCACCATCATCGGGTTCGAGCGGTTCGGGTTCAGGTTCGGGTTCAGGCTCGGGTTCAGGCTCGGGTTCGGGTGGATGCCAAACAGTGTATTTGATCGACCAAGTGTGTTGGATTACCTCGTATCCATCAGAGATTGACACCGTGATAGGATAGGTGGGTGTCGTTCCATTGTAAGAACAAATTTCGGTCACAAATCCATTGGTGACACCCTCACAATCGAATGGCCCCAATTCCAACCATGTTTCGTTTGAAATTGTCTCAGTCCAATTTTCATTAATGGTTAGTTTCCAAGTTGTCTCAATCTCCAAGATTGAATCTGTGGAGATATTCACAAAAGTTTGCAAGAAAAGGTGATCCAATGTCGCGTTTAGAGCCAAATCTGTTACGATTGGCAATACCGAAATCTGACCAGCACGGTTGACCATTTCATCGATTAAATCATTGCAATTTTGATCGATTCCATCCCACATCTCAGTCGCATTCGGGTGAATGCTGGAATCGTTATCTTGACAGTCTTCGAACCAACGAAATCCATCACCATCTGAATCTGGATCTGGTACGAGAGGATTCGTGAGGGTGACATTTAGTTCAACACCATCGTCGAGACCATCGTCGTCAGTATCGTTGTCAAATGGATCGGTCAGGTGCACATTATACTCATCTAAATCGAGTAATCCATCGAAGTCAGAATCAATTCCCTCGTAATCCTCATCGATTAAATCATCACAATCATTGTCGATTCCGTCTAAAATCTCGGGCATGGCGGGATTGATCCAGGGGTCCGATTCATTGCAGTCTTGGAACCAATACCAGCCGTCTTCATCAGCATCGGCATCTGGAATCAGAGGGTCTGTGCCATAGATTAGAACTTCATCCCCATCGGTTAGATTGTCCCCATCTGTATCTGAATTGGTCCAATTTGTCCCATACACGTGGTATTCAGGGTAATCGGAGAGATTGTCATTGTCTGAATCTGTGACATTGAAACCCTCGTCCCAAAGATCATTGCAATTGTCATCAATCCCATTGAGTAACTCATACATCCCCGGGTGAATCTGGGGGTTGCTATCGTTGCAATCTTGGAACCAATACCATGAATCTGCATCGGCATCTGGATCAAACACCAATGGGTCGCTACCAAAGAACAGAACCTCTTGAGCGTCCGTGAGTCCATCACCATCTGTGTCGTTGGATAGAGGATTTGTCCCATACAAATTGACTTCGAGGCCGTCGAGCAATGTGTCATTGTCACTGTCTGCATCAAGAGGATCTGTATTGGTCACCATGACCTCTGTATAATCTGTCAAGTCGTCATCATCGGTATCGATATCATAGGGGTCTGTTCCGTATACATCGGTTTCATTGTCGTTGGTCAATCCATCCCCATCGCTGTCCATAATCATGGGGGTGCCATGAATGACGAGTTCCCAATCATTCCAAGTCCCTGTGTCACCGTTTCCATCGTCTTCGACTTTGAGTGTCCAATTTCCTTCCGATTGTTCATCCCAATTGTGAACAGTGGAAAACATCCAGTTTCGATAATTGTTGTTGGAATCACTTTGCTTCTGTGCCAATGTACTCTCGGTGCCTGATGGTGAGGTAAGGGTGATGACCAAATCCCCCCGGTAGACATGGTCAATGTCAACGTAAACTTCGACGTGTTCAACTTTCAGTCCATCGTTAATGGTCACCGTATCGTTCACGCCTTGAGGGGAGTTGTCTGGAATGGCGGTATTGATTGTGCGAGTATTGCTAGTGACGTTGATCGCAGGATCCACCAGTGTCCAATTTTCTGTAATGGCCATGGCATGGCCGGCATCAATCGCTCCAAATCCATACTTGTGAGATACATCGTGACCTGCTCCGTTAACGTTCCAAGAATTGTCACTCGGATCATTTTGTCGAGCGCTTTCCACCAAGATATGCTGAACATCGCGCCAAGTCAAATTCGCATTGGCCTCAAGCATTAGCGCGATGACACCACTGGCCAGTGGGGTTGCGGATGATGTGCCACCGAAATTATCGGTGTAGTCGTTGGTCGTGTATCCTGTTGAACCTTCAATATCAGTGGTTGTGATGCCTTCACCCGAACCATCGCTGTGGGCTGCTACCAAGATATTCGCACCGGGTTCAGCATACCATGATTGATCGCCCTGATGTGTGATAGCAGTCACAGCAATTGTTTGACGTGCATTTGCATATCCATCTTTGTTGGAATCATCGTCGTTATCCAATCCATTGCCTGCAGCCCATGTGATGATGTTTCCAAGACCACCACGCCCATTGGCAACATCGTCTTCGAATGCGGCGATCATCAATGGTCCTGGGGCTTGCAATGTGCTTCCGTCGTCACTTGGGCCCCATGAATTACTGTAAATGTCAATGATTTGATTCTCGTGACTGAGAGCATCGGCTTCTTTGGAATCAGGTGTGCTGCAAGCGATGAGTAACAATCCCGCAAGATTGGCATCAGGTGCCGCACCACTTACCCCCACGCTATTGTTTCCTGTCGCAGCAGAAACACCCGCTGCTGCAGTGCCATGAGCATCCCAGCTGGAAGGGGAGGGATTGCCATCATTCCCACAAAAATCGTAATCGTTGGTTGAATCATAATTCGTGGATAGATCTGGGTGATCCCAATCCAAGCCATCATCGACAATTCCAATGGTCACACCTGTGCCTTGGTATGATTCCCATGCCCCGGTCAAATTCGCGTCTTCACCCGAAAGACCGCCGCTTGTTTGTCCCGTATTTTCCAAATGCCACTGATCTCCAAATTTGGGGTCATTGGGAGTCCATCGTCGTTCCTGCTGATGTTCAATCTCAGGGCATGCAATTTCGATTCGATTGGTTTCTAACCAGAGATTGATTTCGGATGGGTTGGCCTCAACCAGCCAAGCATTGGGAAGATGTGGAGCGGATTTGCCAATTGGATGTTGGCTGACAACCAACCAATTACCATCATGTGGTGGCCATTCTGCACAGCGAGAAAAGGCGTTTTGGACTGCAATTGAGTAGTCTGAGAGGTGATCAGTTTCTTCGTAAACCTCTGCTGCTGAAACGATTGGGGAAAGGCTTGCGAGAATCATCACAACCGTCAGTCCCAGCCACTTCATGGCCCGTAGGGCCATGACTTGGTTATTGAAACCATGTTAATGCCGTTCAATCCGAAAGGAATTCTTGCACTGCGGCTTCAACTTCAGAATCATCCATCAGTCGACGCTGGCTCTTGGCAACTTCAAACAAATGGGCGACCAATTCATCCGTCACTTCATGACCATGCTGCTCAAGCCACCAAACAATGTTTGAACGGCCACTCATGTGGCCGACTCGAATGATTTGTTGAAGACCATAATCCTGAGCAGGTACGCCTGAATAAACGCGATCTGCAAGCCAGTGGTCGCCCTTCTTCATCGCCTTGATGACCGCACTGGCATGAACCCCAGTTCCTGTTTCAAAAGCGTCTTCTCCAAAGACTGGGTAATTCCTTGGCAACGCGACTTCAACGTAGTCATGTGCTTTCTGCATATATTCATTGAGCAATGTCAAATCATTTTCAATGACTCCCATCAAACTCAGATTAACGAGTGTTTGGTCGAGCGGGGCATTCCCCGCTCGTTCGCCCACACCCAATGCGGTTCCATGGATGACATCTGCACCGGCTTCAGCCGCTGCCAGATTGTTGGCCACACCCAAACCTCGATCTTGATGACCGTGCCAATTCACTTCGATGTCACGACGTTTGACACCCGCATCCGGGATTACCTCCTCTTGGACGAAGGTGAGGAGTTGCTTGACCCCGTTAGGAGTAACGTGTCCACAGGTATCACACACACAGATTCGATCTGCACCCAGTTCAATTGCGCGTGTGTATACTTCCTTGATTTCCTCAGGCTTTGAACGGGTTGTATCTTCCGTGACAAACATGACAGGGATGTCATTGTCCACTGCAAACGATACCGCTTTCTCCGCTGTACTCAGAATCCGTTCCATCGTCCAATTTTCAGCGAATTGACGAATGGGGCTGGTTCCAAGAAAGGCGCTCGCTTGGATTTGCATCTCGTGCTTGGCCTGCAAATCGACGAGAGGTTCAATATCGGAAACAACCGTTCTGACCGCACAACCGGGCCTGATGCTGTAGTCGTTATCGACGATGTGTGACAGCATCGCATCGATGTGATTAACGTGGAATGGGCCGGCTCCTGGAAGACCAAGATCGACTTTCTGGACCCCAAGGCGCTCCATGTAAGATAGAAGCTCAATTTTTTGTTCAATCGTAGGATTCCGGGCACTCGGGCTCTGCAAACCGTCCCGCAATGTTTCATCATCAAACCAAATATCATGTGGGTGATTTGCAGGGTTTCGGTTGAATTCATAGTCAACAATATTCCAATCGTAAATCAGGTCGCTTTCCTGCATTGGCTCCACCTCTCGCACCACGTGCACCACCCGAAGGGGTGGTGGGGTGTATCAATCCGACGCCGATGAGGGCACGGAAACAGGCATTTTCCGATATTTCTTGGATAGAATCCTAAACATGACCAGCACGAGGAACAAAATTGTCAATTCGGGACTGAATAAGACGAAAACGAGCGAGATGAACATCAATGCCAGATATGACATCGAGACGAAGAATGAACGAGCCGCAGAAGGTATTCTACCTTCGTCATCTCGTGGTTCGTGAATGTCGATTGAAATGACCGACTGATTGTACCATATGCCGAGGACCAAGACGATGAGTGTGTAGAGGTATGCAGCGAGTTCACCGACCTCGGCTGGATTCAACCATGGCATTGCCGCAATTCCAATCAAAATAAGAGCATAAACGCGCATCTCAATCAATGTCCGATGGGGGCCATAGACCCACGGCATCATCGGTATGCCGACTTGTTTGTATTGGTCACTTCGATACAAGGCGAGTGCCCAAAAATGCGGAGGTGTCCAGAGGAAAATCAGCGAAAACATGAGCCATGGTAGGACACTACCCAAATCGAATGGATTGGCAATCGAGGCGGCATCACCCATCGCAGCTGCCCAACCGACCAGTGGCGGTGTCGCTCCAGCGATGCCTCCGATGACAATGTTTTGGACACTCCTTCGCTTCAACCAAAGAGTGTAGATAAAGACGTAAAACAATATGCTGAAAGCAGCCCAAAATGCGGCAACTTCATTGGCGAATTCAATCAACCAGAGCGTTCCTGAAATAGAAAGCAATAACGCCCACGTCAGCCCCGCTTTTGGTGAGATGGCACCGCGAGCAATGGCGCGATTTTCTGTGCGCCTCATCTGAGGATCAATGTCGCGATCTAGGACGTTGTTGAATGTGTGCGCGCCACCTGCGGTGAGATATCCACCGACGAAGACGATGCCCATCGTCTCAAGTGTGCCTAAAAAATCGAAATTGAGGCGACCTGCGGCATTCCAGACAATCAAATCATGGATGAGAATGGTGCACATTGCTGTGACTTGTAATAGTGCCAATACGCCAGGTTTCATGAGTCGAAACCAATCTGACAAATTGGCTGTTTCCAAGCCAGTCGCCGACTCCATACCCCCTTGCGGGTGAATACAATCTATCAATGACGCCCTTACAGGGCGTCCTCAACTCGCAATCAATCCTCGTGTGGATCAACGTCGATGGGGATCAATTCACGCTCATATTCGAGTAGAGCGATTTTGAGTGGGTCCAAAACGAAGCGGACACTGGCTTCATCAACACCGTAGAGTGAGACCAATTCTTCACGGAATTCCTCGCGCAATTTTTGTTCGGTCACATAAAGTGGGGCACCCATGCTGATTTGCAGCGCTCTAGCACCGATAATACGGGCCCTTTCAAAACGGGTGTGTTCTCTTGCTGGTTTTACCATGTGAATCACTTACAGCGGTTCGCTGCGACCTCGCGACCTGCCCGGGTGTCATAAGGCCATCGGGAGCCCCGTAGGGGCTACAA
>CAZXVR010000044.1:7676-12635 GCA_964644485.1 uncultured Candidatus Poseidoniales archaeon
ATCCAATTCCATCCATTGAGGCAATTCTCTTTCAGCTTCCATCCATCGAACCCAAGCCCACAACAGTGACAATGCCAAAGCCATCGCAAGCGTAAGATGGGCTGCTACAGACCAAGGGATGTTGTCATACAGTACGGTAATCATCCCCATCGCGCCTTGCACGATGACGAGAACCAAAGCGATAGTAGAGGCCTTGTATACCCCTGGCATTGTCGCTTTACGCTTGTAAGCGAGATACCATTGCAGAATACAGAGAGGTCCGAGGATAATTCCCGTCACAAATCGGTGAATCCATTCGAGGAAAATTTCCCAAGTTTCGTAAGTGATTTTGTCTTCATCTGTTTTGATTTCCTCGGGGTTTTCTGCCCACCATTCCGCCTGTTCTTCGGGTGAGATATCAAAGCCCCATGTACCAAAGCACTGTGGCCAATCGGGACATGAAACGCCTGCATCATGAATGCGGACTGCACCTCCCAAAGCAACAGCGATCATGGTGATGGCAAAGAGTGCGAGGGGCAGATGGTGAAGGCGACGCCAATTGCGATCTTCAGACATCCTTGTCACCCTGTCACAATTGTCTAGAGTCAGTCCGCATCTTCTTCTTCTGATGCTTCAACATGTTCTTTATCGGATTCATTGGACCAATCTCGTTGCCATTCAGCATCGACGGCTCCACCGGACCACTCGCCTTCAATCATAATCTCTTCAACCTCATAGTCCTCACGCCAAATTGGCTCTCCAGAGGAACCAGAAACAATGAGGCGATTTGTATTCTTGTCCAAACCCTTACGGATGAGTTTTACACCACGAGTTACGGGTAACAAATGACCGACTGGTGTGCCAGGCGTAACAATCGGATTGTTTGCTGTGCAGATGAAAATGCCTCGAGAAGGTGAAAGGATATCGGCACTCTCAGACGGCCTTTGAGGATCGACGATACGTCCGATTATCTCACCGGATTCAACAAACGAACCGCGGCCGATAAAGAGGTCAACCAAGCCACCTTCATCGGCTCGAACCCAAGTTGAACCACTGGCGAGTAAACGGAATTTTGGTCGAGACGCATTACCGGGGATGACATGTAAACTCCGAAGCACATTGAGAACGCCATGAATGGCGATTTGGACCGCTTCGTGATCTGCAAGATTTGCACCCCCGCCCTCATAGGTCAAAGAGCCGATATTGAGTTCTGATGCGGCTCTGCGCATCGAGCCTTTCGGACCCTTTGAGTCGAGGATGACCTCGATACCGAATGCTCGGGCAATCCGATTGCTTGCAGGATGGGCCAGATCGGCCCTTACTTGCGGGAGATTATCTCGACCCCGGGCCGCTGTATGCAAATCCATGATGTAGTCTGAACCACAGATAAGATCGCTGAGAACACGATGGGCAACTCGACCCGTCGTCGAACCAATTTCCGAACCGGGGAACTCCCGGTTCAAATCTCGCCCATCGGGGAAATATCGCATTTGACGTGTAAAACCCGGTGGGTTCAGAACTGGAGCCAACCGTACAGTTCCCGCCATCATTTCGGGGTCGAGAGGGCGGCCAGGACCAGTAAACACATTCTGTGAAAGTAAGCTCGCGGCAACTTGTCCGACCATTTCGTCACCGTGTACCCCTCCCGTGATTGTAATTGTGGGACCCGGACGACGGCCGTGGATGATGGTCACTGGTGTCTGCCACGAATCGCCCAGTTTGACATCGAGTAATGGGAATTCGATTTGTCGAATCTTGCCGGGCTTGATTCTCTTCTTGAAGAAACGATGCTGCTTTGCACCGGAAAGTCGATCCCATTCGGGCCTCGAAGGTTCATGCGCGTCCAAGGCACGCTCGATTTCGCGACGGCGCTTTGGAGGAATCTGATTGCTGACCTTGAGCGTCTTGCTACGCTTGGGTCTCGAATCCTTCTTTTTTTTGGCCTTTTCAGGCATGCGATCATCCCCCTCCGCTCAACTGGTGATGGTGGTCCTGTGGACTACCCCTCTTTGAAGGAACCGTGCAAAGGACTCCGTAGGAGTCAATTTTTGCTGTCAACCCTCAAAGACGGTCGATTTCCTGCCAAGCACCATGGCGGATGAGAGCGTTCAGGAGCAACATGCACCAAACAGCATCTGCTTCGGTTGTGGACCGGCAAATGAAGAGGGTTTGAAAATCAGATCTTTCCCGATTGAAAATGGTTTGAGTATGACATTTGAAACATCGGATTCTCACCAAGCATTCCCTGGGATGATCAATGGTGGAATCATTGGAACCTTGCTCGATTGTCATGGCAATTGGACCGCCGCAATGGCCATCATGAAAGATCGTGGAGAAGAACAACCACCTTGCACGGTTACAGCCAGATATACTGTCAAATTGAGGCGACCAACCCCTCATGGTGTGCCGTTAGAAGTCACAAGTCAAGTCGAGTCGGTCGAAGGCAATCGCGCGGAAATTTCCATGACCCTGACGGCGAATGGTGAAGTCTGTGCCGTAGGTGATGGATTGTTCGTCGCGGTCAAGGAAGGTCATCCTGCGTGGCATCGCTGGCATTGAGTGCTGGGTCATGGTAAAATGAGCCATCCTCCTGCTGCCACCACCAACGGCCATCTGGATCGATGTATGCTGTATGTCCAGTGGATTGATCATATTGCCCACCTCCGATGAGATGGCTGTGATCTGGAACGTGATAGGTTGTGGGCTGCTCTTCAACCGCATCTGGTGATTCAGAGACTACGGGCTCTTCTGATTCGTCTTCGACATCATCCCCAATTTCACTTCTTTCTCTCAACCGAATTGCGAGGATGACTGTGAAAACAGACAATCCGATGATGGCCAAGACCACGAGCAATGCGAGCATTTTGCCGACACCGCCTGAACTGGAAGATGGATCATCCACATTTTCGGACTCATCGGTTGTTTCAGTTTCTTCGACGGGGATTTCAATTTCAAGTTCAGAAATAGCGAACAAATTTGCGCCATCCGTGACTTTGACAAACAGGTGTGTATTGTTCCAGTCATTCCACAGAATCAATCCATCATCTGGATACTCATTCCAAGTCGCATTATCGCTTGACCACTCGATTGTGGATGGACCGCTCCCCGCACCATCATCGACGTTCAATTCAACGACCAATTTCGATACGGGGGAACGCTTGGCGTCGAGCTGTTCAATTGAAATCACTGGGGCATGTCTGTCAACCCGAATCCAAGTGGCATTTGCAGTGCCAATATTACCGGCTTCGTCGATTGCTCGAACCTCAAATGAATAACGGCCATCCATCAACATCGAGAGATTGACGATTGATTCGTTTTCCATCACTGGAGCCCACAGACCCCCGGCCCAACGGACCTCATAGTGGGATGTCCCTGAAAGATCATCTTCAACGGGGGGCCATCGAATGGTGGCCTCGTCAGAGTTTGTCCAATCATCCACCTGCACAATTTGAGGTGCGGGAGGAGGAACCAAATCGGTCTCAATACTGGCATTGGCGGTCACGAATCTCAGTTGATATGGTCCGCCAGGAGTGGCGGGGTCCCACGTGACACGAACATGATACAGCAAAGCCAGACCTTCGGTATCGTCATTTAATGCTGAAATTGTGACCCATCGAATCTCATCATCGACCTCACCCTGACCCAATGCAGCAGTTCCATTGAGGACGGCGACTTCAAGATGGGCTCCTTCGGCACTGAGCGCAATCGATGTTTGATTTCCAGAATCGATGACAATCGCATACCAATCGACGATGTCTAGTCCGACCAGACATCCGTCCAACGTGAGATTAGGGTTCGCCCCCAAATGATGGGCTGAAGACCGAGTCGAAGCCGCATCTGATTCAAAATCACCATCGGTTTGGGGGTCATCACAACCGGGTAGTGTTTCACCCGCAGGTGGGGGGCTGTTCGAATCAATTGTCAATGTTGAATTGGATATTCGAATGTTGTTGTTTTCATCATCTTCAAAATGCTCTTCACTCGCATCGATGACCAGGACGACCCACCAGACACCCTGGACGTCGCCTACCAAGTTGACAACTTGTGAATCGGCAACTGTGGACCCACTCAACAAAGATGGAACCCGAGATTGCGAAAGTCGAATGTCTCCACTTCCCAATGAGCGATCTTCCGACAGCCAAATCTCAACGTCGAAACCAAGCGATTCCTGCCCTAAATTTTCGGCACCCCAGTGGATTGAAACCGTTTGACCCGGTTCAGCGGATAGTGGCGATTCTACCCACGAGGCGAGAAGGTCACGAGCTGGGGCAGAGATTGAGAAAATTGTACTTGCCGCGACGTTATTGGTTTCATCGTCCTCATCCACCTCGGATGAGGTATCTACAATCACGACCCAATGGAACTGGCCAACATGCTGGCCGGGAATCGTGATCTCACGTGAGATTTCGATTGAGGAGCCACTGGTCAACGGGTCGACTCGGAAACTGTCAACCTGCGTATCATCGGTGCCGGCCTGAGCATCTAGAGATAATACCAGCCGGACATCGAAAGAATCGGCATCTGAACCTCCTGTATTGCTGAGATTGATGTAGACTGTGGTCGATTGCCCGCTGACAGCATTTTCTGGGGTGCTAATCGAATTGATTACAATGTCTGCCTTTTCAACGCAGAACTGTCCGCTAGAGGACATGGCATTGTTATTTTCATTCATCTCGACAATCGAATCATTTGGATCAACTATGATACCCCAATACCAGCAACCATCTCCAAGATTGGACGGGATTCCTAGATTGATATTTCCTGACCATGAACCACTCTGAGCGATTGCATTCGCTACATCTGAACCGATGAAGACATCATTGCCGCCCCCGGTGATGGATGAATCACTGGAGAGATATATGCTGTAATCGACATTTGTGGCGTCTGCCATGCCAGTATTCGCAATTTGAACAGATACCTGAGATGTGCCACCTCTAACCCCTGAAATCGGTCCTGAAACCGATGTTGGTTCAAGGTCAG
>CAZXVR010000045.1:0-12589 GCA_964644485.1 uncultured Candidatus Poseidoniales archaeon
ACCCAATATCACCACCTACCGAACAGTGGTGGGAAACCCCGAATCCTCGATGCTAGTTCAGACATCGCGGGCGTGCCAATCGATGTCGGCGCTCACGAAATCATCTACGCTGGAGCCCAGAAGAATTTGGGGCCCAGCGGAGTCACGTTGGTGATTCTCTCACCTTGGGCGATGGAGCGATGTGGTGATGATTTGCCCACCATGCTGGATTACAATGTTCATGCATCCAAAGGTTCCCTATTCAATACACCCAATACATTCGGAATTTTCGTATTGGATCAAGTGTTCAAGTGGTTGGAAGATAACGGCGGCTTGGAAGGTTCCATCGCACGCAATCGAGCCAAAGCCAACCTACTCTACCAAGAATTGGACCGCTCCAACTTCTGGGCGCCGCACGCAGAAATGAATTCACGCTCGGTGATGAATGTCACATGGAGACTCTCCAATCCTGAACTTGAACCCATATTCTTGGAAGAAGCAGAGGCCGCAGGTTTGGGCGGACTCAAGGGTCATCGAAGTGTGGGGGGTATCAGAGCCAGTTTGTACAATGGTTGCCCATTGGAAAGCGTGGTTGCTTTGGTGGCCTTCATGCAAGATTTTGAGTCCCGACATGCCTGATTCGTGCTTTTTCTCAACGAAGGCCTGAAGTGAGTGAAGTTTGGCCCCGGAATCATGGTGGTCATCGGCATTGCGATGTTGCAGGGTGCTCGCCATGCCCATATCGATGCCATACACCGAGCTGCTGAAGAGTTGGCAATGGAAATCGAAGTTGTTGAGTTACGCACATCTGAAGATTTGGAACATCAAAACATCGACGCCCTATTGCTACCTGGCGGCGAGAGCACAGTGATGCGTTTACGCGGCAATGATCTGACCAGTCGCTTACTCCCTGCATTGTTTGCATGGATGAGAGCGAATGATTCACGCCCCGTACTCGCGACCTGTGCGGGGGCCATCCTACTGGCCGACCCACAAGATGGTGGACCGCCGTTGGTGGATGCAGATATCGATCGAAACGCCTACGGTGGGCAGGTGGATTCATTTGAATCGGAACTGGATTGCGGATTCCCGGGTATTTTCATCCGCGCTCCACGCTTTGGTGAAGTTCGGGATGATGTGGAATGTACATTGTCTGGAGAAATCGTCGGAGTACGACATGGGAACAGAATCGCTCTGACATTCCATCCTGAATTGAGTGATGATTCGCGCTACCACCGTATGCTCTTGGAGGCATGTTCGTGATTGAATTGCCTTCAATCGATGAAGCGGAAGGGTGCATTCAGTGCCAACTGGGTAGCAAATTGGTATTGTTCGTCACCGGGCATTGTCACTGGATGTGTGATTACTGCCCACTTTCAGAGAATCGGCGTGAAATCGATTTCATGTATGCCAATGAGCGACGGGTAGACATTGGGGATTGGAGTGCTGTTCTCGAAGAAGGACGGGCCATGAATGCGACGGGTACAGGCATTACCGGTGGAGATCCAATGATGGCTGCAGAACGCAGCATGGAAGCCTGTCGTCAACTAAAGAAAGAATTTGGACAAAACCATCACATCCACTTGTATACCAGTATTCCATTCAAACCTGAAGTGGCTCAAGATTTGGCTGATGCAGGTCTTGATGAGATTCGATTCCACCTGCTCAACCTCGAATACGAGCGCTATGTGCCAACCATGCAGGCTTGTCGTGACGCAGGAATGTTTGTCGGCATCGAATTGCCATGCGAACCAGATCAAGCGGAACGACTGCATGAATTGATCGAGGAAATGCGGAATGGACCTGCCCTTTTCCTCAACCTGAACGAATTGGAAATTACGGTGGGCAACTTCGACAATATGGAAGTCAGAGGCTTCAATTTGTCAGATGAGATTACTGCCGGCGCAGAAGGATCCGGAGAACTGGCAAGAGAATTGCATGCAAAGGTCACCCCAGATTATGGGTTCATGGTCAAATACTGCACAGCATCCTACAAAGATTCAGGCCAACTTCGTCGCAGATTTCTACGGCGTGGAGAGCACACCATCTCTCCTCACGAACAGTTGACTGAGGACGGAACCATCGTCTTTGGAGCCATTTGGTGCTCCGGTGAGGATGCTCCCGGTTGGATCGAAGAAATCAAACAACAAACCGACATTCCAGAGCAATTTATTTTCCACGACAGTAACATGGGTCGACTGGAAATCCCTCTGATGCTTGCAGAACAAATCGCAGATGTGATCGACGCTCCTGTTGCGATGGTAGAAATTCATCCCACGCACGAACGGTTGGAAGTCGGCGTCGTCTGGTTGAACGATGTGCGCCCGCAATGATGTGGTCGTCGGATTCAAGAACGATTGCCGCTCCGCAGGGCACAATGTCTGAGGACGAAGTCGCCGAAGAGGTCGATGAGGAAGAGACCTCAGAGGATGAAGCGGCCGAACCGACGGTCGAGGAACAACTCGCTGAGGCCATTGCCAGAGCCGAGAAGGCCGAAGCGGAAATCACCTACAAAGAAGCAGATATCGTCAACATTCGCAAGCGGAATGCAACAGATCGAGCGGAGTTGTTGAAATTTTCAGGATTCAACCTATCCAGTCGGATTCTGCCTGTTCTCGACAGTCTTGACAAGGCGCTTGAGGCAGCTGAAGATGGGCCTCTCGCAGATGGTGTCCGATTGACGAGGGACAATCTCGTCGAAGTTCTGAAGGGTGAAGGTCTGACACAAATTGAAGTCGAAACAAAATTCGACCCGAATACAATGGAGGCACTGTCAACTCTTCCAGCCTCTGATGAACACCCCGATGGGACCATCATCGATACACTGGAATCAGGATGGATGTACAAAGATCGTGTCCTCCGGCCTGCCCGAGTCGTCGTCTCTAAGGAGTGATGAGATGAGCCGAAGAAGGTGGCTATTGTTGCCTCCTGCGATTTGGATTTCATGTCTATTCTTAATCCAAATATTGGGTGGACTTGCAGCGCCAGAATCATCGAGAATGCCTTCACAGTGTCCCGAAGGGAGTCGGAATTGTGCACAAGAGATGTTGGTTTTTGAGGGGTCGCCTGAATCGGTGCACTCCGCAGCAATGGATTGGATCGAATCACAGAATAGAGTCACAATCATCGAAGATGCTGAAAGCTCAGCACATGTGGTCTTTCGAACAAAATGGATGATGTTCCCTGATGATTTGTTCATCGAAACTGGATGTAGTGCAAACCAAACATGGATTCAGATTCACTCTGAGGCTCGACTGGGGGTTGGAGACATGGGCGTCAATCAGAATCGTATCAATGCACTCTTGGAGCATTTGGAATCGATTGAATTTGAAGTGGTTTCTTGCTAACCTACGGGTTCTCCACCAGTTCCCATGTGGAACAATCTACGCTGCCAACCATTGTCAATAATGAGGCGGGCGATCGACTCTGGCATGTTGACACTCAATGCCGCGATTGCAGCCTCTTCCTCCATTACGGTGGATAGCATTTGCATGGTGGCACGGATGCGCCATCCTTGCCAATCTTCACGATTGATTAAATCATTCTCAACTACAAACCAATCGGCCGCTCTATAGAGTTCCGAAGTGCCTTCGTCTGTGGTATAAATTATACCTGGTGGACCATGGAATTTCTCGGCATGACGAACGTAATTTGGCGGGTCGCCGAGATCGGGGATATGGACAATTTCTGCATCCCTCCCATCCAACCAAACTCGAATCATTTGCTCTCTTTCCTCTGCACTCCAGGGGTTATCCAAGGATTGCTCAGCTTGTGATGAGCCAATGCAAATTCGCAATGGAAGTTCTGAATCCTCTACACCTAGGAAAGCCATTGCACCATTGAGTAACGCAGCATGACCGTTGTGGAAAGGTTGGAATCGACCAAGAACAATGAGGGCAGGTTCCATACTCAGGCCTCCGGTAATCCATGTTCAAGCAAATAGCCCAAATTCCATTCCCCTTGACCCCAACGTGCCGCATCGGTCCAATCTCGACCCACCATCAAGAACAACTCTGGTATTTGCGCGGTCTGTAGGGTGCGGTGCAAGATATCTGCTGTCGATTGATGTGCTTCCATGGTCGGTATAATTCGCGCATCTTGCTTTGGATCAAGCGTTTCACCGAGATCTTCTCGTTGCGCCATCCACGACATGACAACTGATTCTGCATATTCGCTTGGTTCCGAGGTCGATACTGAATTCAAAGCATCCACCCAAGTCCTTTCGTCATACAATTCTTCGATATCGGCAATGGTACGATTGAGGAGCACGTCGAGATACAACATGGCACGACCTTCCCAACAGCGAAAAGAACCAGGGCTGGCCAATTCTGTAAGATGGCGTAACCCGTCAGCCGCGACCTCATGATCCAGTTGTGACAAATCGGCTAGAAAACCATCCCCTGTCCAATCGACAGGATGCGCATCATACCAATCGAGGAATTCTGCCTCAGCATCGATATCGAAGGCACGTTGCAGTGAAGGGATTTCGTCGGGTCGGCGCTCGCGGAACTCACCCTTGGAAATTGCCATTGCCAATTGTTCTCCGGGGACACCACATAGGCCCCGGAATACGGCGGTATCGACCAGTCTGGCGACAAGGTCGACAGATGCCATGGTTCCACGTCGGTGCCGGACACCCATCAATGCTCGCCCAAGTCAATTCTTGCACATCGGGTTGAAGAACCCGGGCCCGACCCATAGGGTCGGGCGAGCCACAAGGAGGGGATGCAATGGCCACGATTAAAGAGCAGATTGCCGAAATCCAAGCGGAGATCGATAAGACTCAGAAAAACAAGGCTACAATGCACCATATCGGGAAATTGAAAGCCAAAATCGCCGCGTTGAAACGCAAGGTTGAGGCCCAAGAAGCTCATTCGAAAAGCAGTGGCCCCGCGTCTGGATTTGAAGTCAAAAAGTCAGGAGACGCCACCGTTGCATTGGTCGGTTTCCCATCTGTGGGTAAATCCACACTCATCGCCAGATTAACCGGGCAAGATTCGGAAGTGGGCTCATACGCATTCACCACACTCACTTGTATCCCCGGTTTGATGGAACATCGTGGTGCGAAAATTCAGATTCTCGATTTACCCGGTTTGATTCCAGGGGCTGCTGAAGGAAAGGGCCGTGGGAAGGAAATCCTTGGAGTCATTCGATCCTGTGACATGGTTCTCTATGTCGTCGACCCATTCCAAGAGTCGCACTTCAACGTACTCAATCGAGAGTTGGAGATTAGTGGAATGCGATTGAACGAAGATCGCCCCCCTGTTTTTGTCAGACGGACGGACCGTGGAGGGATTATTGTTCGTTCTACTTGTGAACAGACACACTTGGAAAAGGAGGAAGTGCAAGACATTGTTCGCTCCTTCGGAATCGTCAGTGCACATGTCACTATGCGAATCGATGCGACTGCAGATCACCTTGTCGATACGATGGCTGCAAACAGGGTTTACTCCAAGGCCGTCGTGGTTGTAAACAAAATGGATATTGCAAGTCAGGAAGACCTTACTCGGACAACTGATATGCTTCCAAAGGATTGGCCCGTGATGCCAATTTCAGCCTATACCGGCATGGGTGTTGAGGAGATGAAGGACTTCCTATACGACAATCTGGGCTTCATGTCGATCTTCCTCAAACCCCAGGGGCAAGAAGCAGATTTGGTTGAACCACTGATTGTCAAAGATACCTCTACCGTTGAAGATGTGTGCAATACTCTGCACAGGGATTTCGTTCGTAAGTTCCGTTATGCCCGCATCAAGGGACCATCCGCCAAATTCGATTGGCAGCGCGTTGGGTTGGCACATCAACTGAAGGATGGAGATTTGCTTTCAGTGATTATCAAAAGATGATTTTGGGGTTCATCTCCGAAGGAGATGTTGATAGGGGCGAGCACTATCGCAGGTTCCCCGGTGACAACATGGAACGATATCATCCACGAGCGGGCCTCTGGTGCATCGTTGTTGCACTCCCCACATGGATTGTGTTCCTCATTAACGGAATGTTGGGTTTCTTCCCGGCCGTTATTTTTGCCGAAGGGGGTGTCGGCCAGAAGTTCCACTTCTGGTTGTTTTTGAAGGATCGATTCTTCGGTGGTTCAGTCGATCCCGTGTGGTCTGATGCAGGTGCTATGACATCTCAAGAATGGTTGCTGCTCGGACTCGCGCTGCCATCCACCCTTGGCGCACTCTACTGTTTGAGGCGACGCCCAGAGTTTGGAGCTATTGAGCGTAAGAATGAGGTTGACGAGCGGGAAACACTTGAGATGGGATCCTCGAGTTTCGTGTCTACAGGTGGAGGGGATGCCCACACCCAATCTATTGTAGAATCGGTCATTGGTCAGAAACAGACCCTCGACCAGAATGTTGTCTCTGCTGCTTTGGGAGAGATGGGTGTGATCGCTGCGGCCAACGCTGCTGAGGAGGAAGAGCAACCAGAAAAGGTCGAGGTTGAAACAATCCTTGACAGTCGATTTACCACCACGGTACAGGATGATGATGTTCTCGATATGATTTCCGCATATGTAGAAGAAGGAACAGATTCTGTAGAAGAAACTGAATCGGTAGATGAAGATACCGAAGACGATATCGGTTGGGGCGTTTGGAATCCAGAGGATGAGCCAGAAACTGAAGCCGAAATTGACACTGGAGCGGCGCGCGAACTACCGGAGATTCCCGAAATTTTCCGCGAGCCCGTCGTCGAAACACCTGACCCCCTTACGATTCCATCCATCCCTGAAATTCCAGTCATCGAAACTCCCAACCCGAATCTAGGTGAACGGATTAGTACCATTGCGACTCAAGCTGCTGATGCAACTGTGAATGTCACAAAGGATGTTGTCAATGCAACCGTATCCGGGGCCAAAGAAGTGGTTTCAATCGCCGCTGGTATCACAGAGAAAGTGGTTGGAAAGGTTCGCCAGAAATCAACCAAAGGAGTGATGCCAGTCAGACCCCCTGGACTCCCCACGATGGCAGAATGGGATGCCTACCAAGGGGCTTGGACCATCATGGGTCGCCCGGTGCATGTGGTGGCACAGCCAGAACCTGAATCACCCACACCAGATTGGACACACTCAGAAACCCATCCAACTGATACTGTGTCTGAAATCATCGTCGAACAAAAAGCTGAGAGTGGTGGGCGCAGGAATACACCATTCATCCCTGAATTACCATAATCGAGGCAGACATTATGTCCGAGCGATTGGATCTGGAGTATCTCATGGATGCACCAAGGATGCGTTTGTTTCGCCGTTTAGGTAGTCACCTTAGAACCAGGGTTCGTGGACTTGCAATTCTGTTCACATTCGGATTCATCGTCGGTTACCCGTTGGCAGGGATAGGCCTTGAATGGATGATTGAACAAACAAGTTTGATACCGGATGAAACGACAATTATCGTACTACAACCATTGGAATTGGTCTTGCTAAGGCTACAGATTGCAGGATATCTCGGAATTACATTGGTAGTTATGGCATTGATTTGGGATGCTGCTCGTTTGGCAGGGCATACAAACATTCCAGATGATATGGAATTGCCATCACTACCACAGGGTGCACTATTTCGCGGAGTTTTGGCTCTTTCAACCTCAATCGGTTTGGCTATTTTAGGCCTGTATTATGCATGGGAAATCCTGATTCCGTTCTTGCTAGAATATCTACAAGATGATGCTGCATCTGCCGGGTTGGAATCTACTTGGCATCTACAAGCATGGATTGGTTTTCTCTTGTCTCTGGCCCTTGGTAGTGCCCTTGCGTTCCAAGTTCCACTCGCTGTTCTGGTTGTGCTCAGAGGGGGTTTGGTCGAGCGAGAAATGCTCACGCATTACCGCCGCCACCTGTGGTTCACCAGCATTGTTGCTGGAGCCATGTTGTCACCACCAGATCCGCTATCGCTAGCACTCATCGCAGCGCCGATGATTGTGCTGTTTGAGGTCGCGCTTCTCATCGATGTAATCATTCCTCAGTGAGGCCTCGATTTCGGGTATCTTCAGCATTCGCAACTGCGATGCCGTCTTCGACATCGACCCAGAACATCATCACTGTGCCGGAGATAATCAAGACCGCCAAACTTGCAATTGCGACGCGACTATCGTACATCACTGAAAGGGCCGTATAGACCATTGGACCCATGAATGCTGCGACCTTTCCAAAGAAACCGAAGAAGCCAAAGAATTCTGTGCTACGGGTTTCAGGCACCATTTGTCCAAAGAGGCTGCGTGCCAGACCTTGACTGCCACCCATTAGAACACCCGCAAGACAGCCGAGCATGAGCCACTGCCAGAATACCGCCATGTTTAGCGGCGCCCAAACGTAAGTGCGAACGGTTTCTGGAATGAAATCGAGCTTCCCATCGCCAAGGCTGGTCGGATGGTGGATTCCAACCATGGAGGATTGATTTAGACTGCCACCCTCGACTGAAACACTGTATCTTGTGTCTTCATTTGCAACCATGAATGCACTCATATTCTCTGCATCAGCGGACCCATTGACCCCTTCTTCGAAGTCGTTGTTTTTGCAATCGGTACAGAAGGGGAGGATGTGAGCCCAATCCTCTTTGAATTGTTGATCCTCATCGCCTATGCCAACCAAATCCAATGAACGGACAGTGATGACGTAGGCATCCTCATCCCATTCGGCTTGGAAATCGAAATCGTCGTGATTTTCTAATTCAAGTGGGGCGAACGACATCGCACCTACAATCATCACGCACCACATGACCAATGAGAATGTCAACGCTCTCTTCGTAGACCACCGGCCTGCGAGCCAAGTGAAAAAGAAGGCCGCAGGGAAGGCAACGAATTGGATAATCAAGATGGTTAGAATGAGTTCACCCATCGTGAGTCCAAGAACTGCGATTCCGAATGCCCCGGCCAGTGAAGTCACACTGTTAATACCATCAATGAACAGGAAGTAAGCAAACATGTAAATGAATAAAGTTCTGAAATTCTTCCACTCTTTGAGAGTTGTATAGACTTCACCGACACCCAACTTTGTTGCATCTTTGATTGTGAGATTCTCAATCTCATTCTCAATCTCTGGCTCTGCGACGTATGCAAAGGTGTACCAGGCGAATCCGAACCACCAAATTCCCGATGATGCAATGGCCACTTGGGTCGCCCACAGGGCGAAATCTGTTGAGAACAACAAACCGAGGTGTGCTACCAAAAGTAGTCCGCCGCCAAGGTAACCGTAGGCGTATGCTTTGTTTGAGATCGCATCCATTTCATCGTCTTCGCCTTGGTAGGGGAGTAATGCGTTGTAGAATACACCAGCAGCATTCAATCCAATGTTTGCAAGCAGGAACATGACGAAAATCCAGACCCATTGGAATGAGATGTCGAAAATCGGTGCTAATGCAATCAGGAATACGGAGCCAGCACCAAGCCATGTCATCCATTTCAGGGCGACCATTTTGATACGTTTCCGATCTGCAATAACCCCAATGGACGGACTGACGATTGCGACCATCAAGGTCCCCAATGTAACCGCCAGAGACCAAGCCGCATCCGAAGTCATCTCCATTCCAATGACGGTTCCAGTCAACCCATTCGCCTGGAGGAACAAAGCGGCGAACCACGCAGGAAGAATGGCTGTGGTAACGCTTGTTTCAAACGCAGATTTACCCCAATCATACATACAGTAACCAAAGATGGACTTGTCCTTGTCCCCTGTCATGAACATGAACCAGAACGGGAGGTGTTTAGGCTTGGTGCAGGGTGATGCTTGAATACGGGCATCAATAATCAACGGTTGATGTCCGGTGATTGGGTCAAGCCTATCGAGAACTCAATCGATGGAATCCGCCATGGAATGAACCAATTCGATGGTGTGGAATTCGATCTCCGGTTGACGATGGATGGACAATTGATTCTATTCCACGACAACCACCTCTCCAAGCAGCAAACCGAAATCCTTGGAGGTTCGAAGTGGACCGAAGATCATACTGCAGAAGAATTGGCAGAATTGGGGATTGAAACCTTTGAACAGTTATTGGCTGATGATGTATTCACTCATTCTTGGCGCGAACATGGCAAGGTTGCATGTGTGGAACTGAAAATGCCACACCCCAATTCAAAAATCGCAGGTTCGGTCAAACCGAAGAAACGAGAAAAACACGCTAGAATCATGGCCAAACTGGCCGACTCCATGCTCAATGATGTTGATCTGCAGCAATCCAATGTGGTGTTGATTTCGTTCAAGCGGCGATTCCGCCACGCGTGCGCGCGCGCGAACGTGAGATGGCCTGTGGCCCAACTTCAACCTGCAATCCCTGAAATTGGTGGCAGACGGATGAAGCGATTCCTGACATTGCCTTCATTCATGTGGCTATCACTCGCCTTCCATTTGAAGCACCAGAAAATTGTAGGCGCACCGATTCTCCCCTGTGCATTGGAATATGTGCATGGTGCCACACGTCACATTACACTTGGTCGGACCTTTGGATTGACGGGCTATACAGGCCGCAGGTTAAATCGACTCCGAAAGGGATACCAAGCCTATGTGTGGCCCACTCCCATCGCAGTAGAGGAATCTCTTCACCAACTTGGCTTGACCGGGATGACCGATGATACATCGCCTGAAACTGTCACCCATCCGAATGGGGGTGCAAGATGGACGCGTTGGGCCAGCCAACCTCTTGACCCTGAGCGGCAAACCTTGTTACAAACCGCCGACCCTTCAGATCATTCGGCTCTAATCGAAGAAGCTGCGAGAGAAGTCACCCCGTGGCATGAATTGACCGACATTGAGCGGAGAGGACATCTCTCTATCTGGAGGAAACGATGGAATTGGGATCGGGATATCGACGAATTGGCTGGAGATTCAAGTCCACAGACAATGCCGTGGGAAATGAGCCGACTCATTGGCCACCGAGGTTGTGGCAAGGATTTCGCTTAATCGAGGCGACGGATGGTCGGATCGGCTGCGTAATACTTCGGTCGATAGATGGGTGTGCCACGACCACCTCGTGCATTTCTCTCATCCAATATTTGGGCCGCGATTCCTGCGACTCTAGCCCAGCCAAAGAATGTCGTGTAGTAATCGGGCTTGTGGAATCCAACCGCATTGAGAAGTGTCCCTGATGCAATGTCTACATTCGCATTTGGATTGCTAATCTTGGGGTTTTCACTGAGAACCCGTGGAGCAACAACTCGCAATGTCTTGACAATCTGGAAATTTTTGTCGTCCGGACAAATTTCTTCGCCGAGTTTGAATTGTGCAGCCGCCCTTGGATCCTCTGCGCGCAATACGGCGTGCCCGAATCCGTAAATGGGTCTCCTAGCTGCCAATTCCTTGCGCACAAATGCCTCAACCTCAGCCTCGTCTGAGGTGCCAATTCGCTGAACGAATTCAAGGCATGATTGATTGGCTCGACCGTGCAGTGGGCCCGATAGGGCATTCATTGCACTGGAGATTGAAGCGTAGAGGCTCGCCCAGCCACTGGCTACTGCTTTGCCTGTAAACGTAGAGAGATTGCCTCCACCGTGGTCCATGTGAAGCACGAGGAACACCCTCAGGGTTCGAGTCATGCGCTCTGCATCTGCTCCTTCCATTCCGAGTAGATGAACGAAATTTTCGACCATTCCTCTCGATGGTTCGCTGGCCACTTCTGGAAGACCGCGGCCTCCTCGCAAACGGAAGATGGTCGCCATCAGTTCTGGCATTCGAGAGATGAGGTTGAGGCCATCCGCTCGAATGTCGCCTGTGGTCTCTGCAACACCGAGGGCCTGAATCCCAATGCTCAGCCAATCCATCGGGTGGCCTGTGCTGGGAGTTAGAGATTCAAGGACGCGAAGAGCACCTGTCGGCAGGCGCTCAGCGCGCTGTGCAAGTTCATGGCGGAAGTCCTGTGATTCCTGTCGGTTGGGCAATCGCTTCTCGAATAGTAGGAAGATGATGTCTTCGGGATCCATGTCAGCTAAATCGCCGACAGGATATCCACAGTAATGCACTCCTTTCTTGGGGTCGACGAATGAAGTACGGCAAGTTCCGACGGGAATTCCACGCAGACCGGTGTCCAAATGGTCCTCAGTGACCTCAAAGAGGACTTCCTTGCCGTTCTCATCACTCATGCTGACTCCTCGACACCGCCGAACGGAGGGTTCGGTATAAGGGCAAGGGTGGGTGTGTAACACCCAGAATATCGAAAACTGAGAGAGAAGTCGCACAAACATGGCGAAGCGGCAGCCGTGGTATTCCAATGGCGTTCGATTCGAATGTCAACCGGACTGTGGGAAGTGCTGCGACCAACCTGGTGGCGTTGTATTCTTGGCCCCACATGATGCAGAACGTCTTGCAAATCATCTAGAAATGGATGTGCAGGATTGGTTGGATAGGGATTGCACAAGGAGCAATAACGGGCGATATGTCTTGCGTTCACGTCCCGAAGATGAAGTCTGCATCTATCTCAATGAAGACAAAACCTGCAGCGTCTATGAGGCCAAACCAGATCAATGCTCAGCGTTCCCATGGTGGAATGAAAACATGGTCTCAAATCGAGCCTGGCACAAAACCGTTCACCTGTGTCCGGGGCTCCGACAACCGGGCTCTAAGGTGATTCCATTGCCAGTCATCCAAGGACATTTGGACAAAGATCGTGTCGCTGAGAAGGGTTTC
>CAZXVR010000046.1:0-12486 GCA_964644485.1 uncultured Candidatus Poseidoniales archaeon
CATCCAAACTGGAATCAGTGCGATCGATTGTTGCACAACCCTTGTTCGTGGACAGAAGTTACCCATTTTCAGTGCATCAGGTCTACCACACAACGACATCGCTCTACAGATTGCTCGCCAAGCCAAGTTGAAGGACAGCGATGAAGAGTTCATTGTGGTATTCTGTGCGATGGGAATCACTGCTGAAGAATACAATTTCTTCCGAAGTGACTTGGAGCGAACTGGTGCGCTTGAAAACGCGGTTCTGTTCGTCAACCTAGCAGACGATCCAGCCGTCGAGCGACTGATTACACCTCGACTTGCATTGACTGCGGCCGAATATCTTGCCTTCGAGCAAGATTATCACGTTCTGGTTGTCTACACAGATGTCACAAACTACTGTGATGCTCTGCGCCAAATTGGTGCTGCGCGTGAAGAAGTGCCTGGACGTCGAGGTTATCCTGGATACATGTACACCGATTTGGCCATGCTCTACGAGCGTGCCGGTTTGGTGAAGGGCAAGAAGGGCAGTATCACCCAATTCCCGATTCTAACCATGCCCGGTGACGATATCACACATCCAATCCCTGACCTTTCTGGATACATTACAGAAGGACAAATTGTGATTTCCCGTGAATTGCACGGTTCAGGTATCTATCCACCGATTAACGTGCTTCCAAGTCTAT
The DNA here is from genome assembly GCA_964644485.1 of uncultured Candidatus Poseidoniales archaeon. Classification (GTDB taxonomy): domain Archaea; phylum Thermoplasmatota; class Poseidoniia; order Poseidoniales; family Thalassarchaeaceae; genus MGIIb-P. Next base: position 666 of record CAZXVR010000046.1, read on the forward strand.
CTCGATTGATGGGTGGTTGTATCGGTGAAAAGACAACTCGAGATGACCACAAATCGGTATCAGACCAGATGTACGCTGCATACGCGCAAGGTCGTGAATTGCGAGGTCTTGTGGCCATTGTCGGAGAGGACGCATTGAATGAGCGTGACAAGCAACTGCTTGATTTCTCAGGATTGTTTGAGGACAAGTTCCTTCGCCAGAGCCGCGATGAAGATCGCTCTATCGACGAAACTCTAGATTTGTGTTGGGATCTCATGCAGAACATTTCGACCAAGTATCTCGTGCGTCTCGATCAGGCGGCGATTGACAAGTATCACCCTACTGAAAAGAAGTGAACTTGATTATTGGATATATTTGGAGGTGAGAAATTATGGCATTGGACATCAAACCCACCCGCTCTGAACTCATCAACTTGAAACGCCGAATTAAGCAAACTCAGAATGGCTACAATCTGTTGAAATTGAAAAGAGATGGATTGTTCCATGAATTCCGAACCCTCCTTTCTGAGATGATAGAGGCCCGAGAAGGATTGGTATCTACCTACAGGGAAGCCGTCCAAGCAATCAGTTTGGCCGGGGCAATTGAAGGCGGTTTGGCAGTGAAGAGTGCCGCGATCGCCATTTCCAACCGACCAGAGGTCGAAGTGAGTCCACGCAACATCATGGGTGTTGTTGTCCCCAGTGTTCAAGGATCCAACCTGACCAGCACAATCAGTGAGCGTGGAATGGGTTTAATCGGTGGTTCAGCGTATATCGATGAGGCCGCAGATGCATATTCAGATTTGATTGGGAATATCGTGAAAGCGGCTGAGATGGAAGCCACATTGAAACGCCTATTGGTCGAAATTGAGGCGACAAAACGCCGTGTGAATGCACTTGAATTCAAGGTCATCCCTGAGATGAAGGAAGCTCAATCTTTCATTCAACTTCGACTTGAGGAAATGGAACGTGAAGAGACCTTCCGTCTGAAGCGATTCAAGAACAAATGAGCAGGACCTACGGTCCTGCTCGACACTTTTCTAAAGCGTGGGTCATATATCGGTTGAGGGTTCGCAAGTCCCACCAGAGGTGGGACCATGGGCGAGCCGGACGCGATAGAACCTCTCCGCATAGATGCGGAATTGTGGTCACATCGTGATCTCCTAGAGCGTATCATCGGACGTTGGTTCTACATTATCGAAGAATCCCCAGATGCTGAAATCGGTTGGCAGGTTCAACTCGCAAGTGGCCAAGAAAATGCCGATGCGGCACTACGATCTTTGAACAAACACTTGCGTGAACTTTCTTGGATTGCCGTTCTCCAAGAAGGAAATCCATACGATCTTTTCATCTTGCCCGAACCACCACAAGGAGAGGGCATCTCAAGTGGGCAATTGATTGCAGTGTGGACAGTGTTCACATTTTTCTTGACACTTGCCGGAGCCGCTTGGTTACAATTGCAAGAACCCAACCTAAAGTTGACGGATTCAATATTGCTCACCAACGCACTCTGTTGGTTCGCCCTCCCTATCTCTATTGTGATGTTATTCGGTAGTGAGTTGCGTCGCTCTATCGCGCTCAGAAGTGGTGTTGATTTAGGCCATCACATCCCTCTGGCTGTCCCCTTTTTCATGACTCCTACCGCACCGATTTGGCCTTTCGGAGTCATTGGATTTACCAGCCAAAGGCGAATGGATTTGGTGACATTCTGGGATCGAAAATCTCTTGCAATTATTGCCCTAATCGCTCCATTGACAATGATTGTTTCAGGTTTTGTGTTTACGATTGTTGGATATTGGATGACTTCAAACACCTCTCCCTTCTTTGAAACTGCACCTGCGTTTGTCGGCCCTTCTATATTGGCAGATTTGGTTTTGGGTTTTCTCTTGACTGCAGAAGAAGTCGCTCTTCGTTCGGTTTGGTTACACCCCCTCGGTCTCGCTGGAATTTCTCTGGTGACGATGGGTTGGATTCTATTGCTACCGCTTCCAGGGTTCCCCGGAGATCGCCTTCTATCCGCTCTATTGAATCCAGGTGAGATGGAGGGCGGCTCAACTCAAACCTGGCTATTCGTCGGTGTATTGGCAGCAGGAATCTATGTTCTGATGAATGGAGGGTTTTGGCCTTGGTTGATGCTGATTGGCTTGGCTGCGTGGCGCCGGTTCAGCCCTGAATCGAGTGCAACTCCTTTCGTATTGAACGAGTCTACTGGATTTGATGATCGTTCAAAAAATCGCATTGGCATAGCCATGGTCGCCTTGCTCTTACTCGGATTCCCCGGCATGATGCCGGTTGGTGAATTACAGGATTGGGATTCGGGGCTCGACACTTCGGAATGGCCGACCGAAGTCTCCTTTGCACCAGGTGAATCAGGGTCACTGGAATTCCCCCTCAAAGTAATCGGTGTCAATCCAATCGACGTTGAATTCCAAGTCACGTTTACCGGTTTAGAGGCCATGGAGAATTGGGATGCTTGCGGTGAACAAATTCTCAATATAATCGCCAACTGTAAATTTGAACAAATCAATCCTTTGTCTGAGGAATCCTACGTGATTGGATATGACGTGTGGGATGCAGATTTGCAATCGACGACCCCATTTACCATGAATCTGTATTGGTTCGAGAATCTTGAACCACAAACTCATTCGGTCATATTCTCACCATCCAATCGCCCAACACCAGCTGCACAGCAATGGACTTGGGATGGGGATTGGGACAGCCCGCAGTATTGCATAGAAATCCTTCTCGCAGAAGAGATGACAGGTAATTTGTCCATTGTATCCTCTCAATTCTCATTTTCTGGGGAACCGATATTGCCACTACAATCCGGTGAGAACCAAACCGTGTGTATCGATGGTGTGTATGGCTCTGCGCACACCCTTTGGCCATCATTGGTTGGCAATACCATGGAGGCTCCAGTACTGAGGGCCACGATGGACGATGGTTCAATTTTCAACTGGAGAATGGAAATTGCAGACCAATATCTACAGATGTTTGCAGGTTCATATCCAGCCTCAGATTTATTCCATTATCCTACAATGGGGACGGTTGTGGATACTTTCCTCATGCTGATTGATGAGGGCGAATCGATCCACTGCCCCATTTCCTCCCCCTCGATGAATGGAAATATGAGTTGGCAAACTACAGATGAGAATGGGACTTGGGTTTGGAATTTATCTGAAATTCCTCAAGGGATATATTCGCCCCATGATCCACATTACAACAATGGTACAATCATCTTGCCCGAGGAGGGGAAATTGTTGATTTGCCGATTTGGAGGAATTTTTGATGATCTTCAGCCTTATGCTTTGGCTGAACTGAATCCAGCTCCAGCATCGATTTCCACATACGAAGGCATGGTTTTCCTTCCACATTCATCACCCATCACGAATCATGGTTCTGAACCCATAGATATTGAAGTTGAGCAAGTAACCTTTGGAGACCAATCCAATTTGAGTCTGAATTCATTTACTCTGCAGCCCGGAGAGCAATGGTCTATTGAGGCCGCATCGTTGCTTGAGCATGTGAACAGTGGCTTTGAACCGTATTTTTGGCTTGAACCAGCTTCAGATCACTGGGTTCTCTACTTTGTCAGCCATTGCGAAGATTCCGAAGAGTGTGATGTATGATGCGCGTTGCAGTTCTTGGTGTCGGCGCAATCGGTGGCTTGGTCGCCTCCCGTCTCGCGCGCGCAGGCTGTGAGGTGCTGCTATGCGCGCGCGGAGAAACTGCACAAGCTCTGGATGCCGTGGGGCTTCTGCTCGATACACCAGATGGTCGGACGGTTGCATTGGCGCCCGATCGGTGGACTGTTTTCGACACCAATGAGCAAGAAATCCCAGTCGAACTTCAGGGCTGGGCAGAATATGCCATTCTGTGTGGGAAGAGTTACGATATCCCCAACCTGTGCAAGATTGCAGACACCGTTCTATCTCTGGATGGCGTCGCCATGTGTCTCTCTAATGGTATAGGTCACATGGAGAAGTTGGCCAATTTTGTTGGCAAACATCGAGTTCTTGGTGCATCGACCACACATGGTGCGATTCGAATTGGGCCTGGTGAGGTTCGATGGACTAGTCGCGGCGCAATCAAGATGGGAGGTTTTGTAGGCAGTGATCTCGAACCCGTGGAGCCGCGTATCGATAGCCTGATGTCTGCATTGGATGAAGCGGGTTTGAATCCAATTTGGTCGGAAGAAATTCACAAAACCATTTGGACAAAATTGTTGCTAAACGTTGCAATCAACCCCATTTGTGCAATTTCTGGTGTGCTTAACGGAGAGATGTTACTCCACCCTCAACTGTTTGAAACGGGCTTGGCTGCGATGGAGGAAGCGGCCCGAATCGCAACCGCTGAAGGTATCGACCTCTCCGACCTTGATTTGGCTCAATCGCTAGAGGACCTTTGCCGCGCCACTGCCGACAACCGGGTCAGCATGTTACAAGATATCATGGCCGGCAGAGAAACAGAAATCGATTCGATTTGCGGTGAAGTTGTCAAGCGCGGTGAAGCCTTGGGCATCCCTACTCCACGAAATCAAACTCTACACGCACTCGTCAAGGGAATCGAACAGAGCACACGTGGTTAATTTCGATCTAAATTGAAATGCAATCCAACATTCTCTTTTCGATTGATTGCAGCACTTGTGACCAATCTAGAAACATGAACCATGTTTCGCAATTCCACAACCTCTTGCGTAGGCAGGCTTCCTCTCCAGATTCGATCGACTTCTTCTCTGAGGAATTCCAATCGACGTTGAGCCCTTTGCAACCTCGCATCACGCTTGACCAATCCAACATCGTCAGTCATGGTGGATTGTAGTGCGATTCGGTCACTCATTAGGGGTGCATGTTCGACCAGAGTTGACAATCCATCTGCACGCCATTCGGGCAGAACCAATTCATCTTTGGACGGGGGGATATTTGCAATCACATGATCTGCGCATCTGTTGGAAAATACAACGGCTTCCAATAGGCTGTTCGAGGCCAATCGGTTGGCCCCATGCAAACCGGTACATGCGACCTCCCCTATTGCATATAGACCGGGGTATTGAATCTCATTTGAACATGTGGGACATTGTCTTGCCAATCCATTTTCATCAACCGAAATCCCCCCTACCATGTAATGGGCAGCAGGGGCAACAGGTAGGGGCTCGCCTCCGAGTTCTAAGCCATGCTTTTGCAGTCTGGCTTGGATGGTGGGGAATCTCTCTTGGACCTCTTGTTTATCGAGATGAGATGTGACCAACCAAACACAATTTTCCCCAGATTCTTTCATTACTTGGTCTGCTGCTCGAGCAACGATGTCGCGTGTTGCCAAAGAGCCTCGAGAGTCATGATTGAGCATGAACGAGTAAGGGGTGGGGTCCCCGCCTTTCGAACCCCATTTCTGTAAATCCTCAGAGGACATCAATATGGCTCCGTGGCCACGTAGTGCTTCGGAAATGAGGAATGGCCTCTCGCCAGAAAGGGCGAGTGCCGTAGGGTGGAACTGAACAAATTCCAGGTCCCTGACCTTCGCACCGGCTCTGTGTGCCATCGCAATTCCATCCCCAGTTGCAACAGGTGGGTTCGTGGTCTGACGGTAGATATGACCCGCGCCACCTGCTGCGATGATAATTGCTTGAGCAGGAATGGTTTTGACCACCCCTTCTGGTGTGAGGACCCAAATACCTGAAACTTGTTTGATTTCAGAGGATTTGTCCTTGAGTATCAGATCTACAGCCATGTGTGATTCCAACAACTCGAGATTTGGAGAAGCACGGGCTTCAATGATTAGCGCACGTTCGATTTCAGCTCCTGTTGCATCCTTTGAATGGAGGATTCGTCTAGACGTGTGTCCCCCTTCAATGGTTAAATCAAATCCATCTTCATTCGAATCAAACTGAACGCCTGAAGTGATTAAATCATCGATACGATCAGATGCTTCTCGAACGACCATTTCGACTATTTTCGGGTCACTGAGGCCACACCCTGCTTCAATTGTATCGTCAATGTGTGCTTCATAGTCGGTATTTGACATCGCCGCTGCAATACCGCCTTGGGCCCAATTGGTGGATGAATCTGAGAGATTTTTCTTGGTCACAACCAGCGTTGACAACCCGGCTCTAGCACAGCGGGTTGCAACAAACAGTCCAGCGATTCCCGAACCGACGACTACGACATCAGCCACGGTTCATCCCTCCTCATACGGTGGTCGGCATTGTTGCATTCAACGTTATCCTCTCCGGGGGTACCCGTCGATAGTCATAATACTCGTCCGGTATACAATGAAGACAATGGGTCGGAACAAGCACGTCGCGAAACTCGCAGTCGGTCTGTTGCTCACGGTCCTCACACTGTGGAATCTTCACTTCGGCTTCTATCAGATGGGCAGTGGAGAAATGCACAAACTCGTTTTGACGATGGTTTTCAGTGGAGCATGTAGCGAATCCACCATCCAAAGTGATCTGAGTACCTCTGGAATTTCAGAATGCCTGCAACCATTGGGGACTTGGGAACCGATCGATGTCATCCTCCTTTCCATCGGCGTGATCTTCACGTGGACATCTCTGCGCTCATTGTTCTCTAACAAAAGAAAAGCCAGCAGTTCTGAACGCCAAGGCAAGCGTTTCCAACGAGTTGGAATGTTGGTTGCATTCGTTGGGGTCGCAGATTTCTTTGGCATGTTGTCCGACAATGGTCAACCTCTCGATGCTGGCGAAATTCTCGGCTTCCCACTGACAGGTGGAATGTCATTGATTCTCCTCACAATCGCGCTGTTACTTTCTCTGATCGGTGGTTCATTGCGAAGAAAAGTTCAGCGCCCCCATGGCCCGGATACCGGGGCGCGTAAATTCATAGGTCCAGCAGAACGCCATTTAGGAAGCAATTTTTCGGTCGGTGAACTTCGCCAAGCTCTGATGTTGGATGCCTTTGAAGATCCGTTCCAGGTCAGTAGTGACGACAACTGGGGTGGCAGTGTCGGTCGAACCTGTCATTACTGCAATGGAGAAGGTTGTAATCAATGTGATTTTAGCGGTTCTTTGGGCTGATAATAAACGTGTTACGGCGCCTCAGATAGCAGTGTAAAATCCGCCTCTCCTCGTGCGCGAGAAGCAGAGTGTTTATGGGGGTCGGAAATCCCAGTGGGTGCTATCGTGTATATTCTGTGATATACAATTAGGTGAGATGGGATGTTTCTGAAGGCAATTGAACTAGAGAATTTCAAGTCGTTCAAAGGGGAGGTGGTGATTCCATATGAATTGGGTTTCACTGCGATTACTGGCCCCAACGGCAGTGGTAAAAGCAACTGTGGAGATGCCATACAATTCGTCCTCGGCCCCCGTAGCGCCAAGAGTCTCCGAGCTCAGAACGTCAAGGATTTGATATTCAATGGAGGCAAGAAGGACAAGCCGGCCCGTTCATGCACAGCAACCCTCGTGTTCGACAACCCACCTGATTCCTCAGGTCAACGGCGCCTCCGTGTCGATGCTGACGAAGTTCGCTTCACCCGCACGGTCAAACTCAATCGCAAGAATGACTCTGTGACCGCTTACTATCTCAACGAACGCAGTTCGACGAGCACTGAATTCCGTAGAATTCTCACCGAGGCCGGAGCCAGGGGGGATGGTTACAACATCGTCCTACAGGGTGACGTCACACATTTAGCAACCATGACCAGTCGGGATCGAAGGAAGGTATTGGACGACGTCGCAGGAGTTACTGCCTACGATGACGAAATCAAGCGTGCGGACCGCCAACGAAAAAAGGCCGAAGAATATCTTGAGCGGATATCACTACTGGAAGATGAACTCAAAGAGCGCCTCAAAACCCTCAGCAAAGAGCGAGAGCAGGCGATGAAATATCGGAATCTTGCAGAAGCCCTTGACAATGCTCGAGTGACCGCCATCCACGCCCGTCACCGTTCACGTCTAAATGAGATTCAGATGATTGCCGATGAGCGCACTGGCTACCTAGCCCGAATTGAAGAACTCTCCACTTCGATCCAGGATACGGGCTCAGAATTACTGGATTTGGATGGTGAGATTGCCGACATTGAGCGCCAATTGGACTCCGTTCTTGGCGATGATGGCAAAGCACTGGGTGAGCGCCTACGGAAATTGCAAGTCGATGTCGAAACACGCAAGGACCGCATTTCAGATTCTGAAACCACAATCGAAGAAGCTGAGGATGAGGTTGAAATCCTCTCCAAAGAACAATCCAGTGCCCAAGAAGCACTCGAAAAGCACCTAGAAGACCTTACCGAAGCACAAGAAGCACTTGTCAAGGCCGATGCGGATATGGAATCTGCCGCCGCTGAGGAAAAAGCAGCAAGAGACGCAATTTCGGGCGGAGATCGTGCAACCCACGACCTCAATCGTGCCTTTGGGAAGGCTACTGAAGCCGTCTCCAAAGCCGATGAATCTCGAGTCAACACTTCTCTTGAGGCCGACCGCGCTCTGAACAAAGTGACGATGGCAGAGGAGCGGCTTGCCGAACTTGAAGAAGCCCTCGCCGATGCACGATTGACACGTGATGACCTACAATTGGTTGGTGAGGATCTCCAAGTGGCTGGTGGCGACAATGATCGAAGTACATTGGCCGAAGAACTCACACGGCTCCAACGTCAAGAAAGAACACTGATGGAACAGACCGAGGATATTGAAAGACAGGTTAGGGAAGCAGAACGCTCACTCGCACGTGCCCAGGGTGAAATGGAAAACAGATCCGGCTCCAAAGCAGGCCTAGTTCAGGCAGTATCAGCCATTATGTCTCTCAAAGATTCTGGTGAGGTCCAGGGGATTCTCGGGCCTCTAAGTCAACTATGTGAGCCGAAAGATGCGGGTCATGAAGAGGCTCTCGCCTTTGCTCTCGGTGGTGGGATGAACAGCATCATCGTCCGAGACGATGAAACCGCCGCGACCTGCATCAAGTGGCTGCGCGATAACCGGGCCGGCCGTGCAACATTCTTGCCCCTGAACAAACTCACCGTTCGCCGACCAGGTGGTAAGGCGGTCATGACAGCGCGTCAAGACGGTGTAGTTGGCTTCGCATTCGACCTCCTTGAATTCGATGAATCCATTGAATCAGCAGTTAAGCATGCGGTTCGCGACACCTTGATTGTCCGAGACATGGGTACAGCTCGTCGCCACATGGGTGGCGTCCGTATGGTGACTCTTGACGGCAGTGTCACCGAAGCAAGTGGTGCCATGGTCGGTGGTGCGGTGCGGGGTCGCAGACCACAATTCGGTGGCAATATCGCTGGAATGAATGCGGTGCAGCAGGCCGAAACAGAACTCAGCCGCCTCGAACTTCTTTCGGATACGGTCAATGCAGCACTTGCCGAAGCACGGCAAAACCAACATCGTCTTCGAGAACGAATCAACAATCTGGGTGGCGACGACTCCAGTCTGAAACTACGAGCTTGGCAGGAAGATATGAAGCGTGCAAATACAGCTTTTGAATCGGCCGAAGACAAGGTCAAAGTTTGCAATGCTCAATTGCTTGAAGCCAATAATCTCCACCAAAAGGCCCAGGACCGTGCCGATGCCGCTACCGAGGCATACAACAATGCGGTCACGGTTCGTCAGCAAGCCTCAGACAGCCTACTTTCATCCTCCCCTGAGCATCTATCTGAGCGACTCAGGGCCAGCGACGAGTTACGCGTTGCTGCGATGCAAGCAAAGATCGACGCCGAATCCAAACTCGCGACAGGCAATGCGAATACAGAACTATTGCAGCACAATGCCAAAGAGATCGAGCGCCGAATCGCCGAACAATCATCCGTTATCGAAAAGGCTCAATCGCGAATCGAGGAACTCAACGCCGAGATTGAGACACTGAATGGCGAATTGACAACGGTATCCGAGGCTCACGAACAGGTTGCAGAAGAGCACCGTGAACTCAACGAACGCTCCAAATCCCTTCGCGAAGATCGAGCCGGAATCAAAGCAGCGCTTGAACAAAACAGTGCAAAGAGGGAATCGCTTCGGAATCGATGCAATGAACTGTCACAGGAGATTGAGAACAAGCGCAGACTCTTGGAAGAACTCACACAAGAAATGTCCTCCCAAAACGTCCAACCTCTCTCCGAAGATATCGACCTACCCAGCGTTGGTGATGCAGAGTCAAGCGTTCGCAATATCGAGCGCAGAATTGGGAACCTTGGCGATGTCAACATGAAGGCCATCGAGCAATATGATGAGGCTGAAGAACGCCTTACTCGAATCACAGACGATTCCAGCGTATTGCGGAAGCGCCGAGCAGACCTCATCGGCCTCACTGAAAAACTGGAAGGAGAGCGCAAGTCGAGATTGACCACAGTATTGGAAATCGTCTCTGAGAATTTCAAGCGGGTTTACAGTCGGTTGTCAGATGGCGGCAATGCTGAGTTGCGCCTTGAGAATCCGAAGGACCCCTTCACAGGGGGTTTGGAGATGTGGTGCCAACCCAGAGGTAAATCCAGCAAGAGTAAACTCAGCCTCCTATCAGGTGGCGAGAAGTCGATGGCAGCATTGGCACTGATTTTCGCCATCCAAGATTACGAACCCAGCCCCTTCTACTACTTCGATGAAGTCGATCAGAACTTGGACGCATACAACGCTGAACACATCGCTCGATTGTGTCGCCTCCGCAGCCAGCGCGCACAGTTCATCATGGTCACACTTCGAAAGGTCAGTCTCCAACTTGCAGACCACCACATCGGAATTACCCATGCTGGTGATGGTTGCAGTCGCCGTATTACCGACTTTGATCGAGAGCAAGCCATTGAACTCGGTGAAGCTGCTCAGGCTGAACTTGATGCGGCCACAGCGACCCTTGAGAAGAAGGCAGAGTTAACCAAGAATCTTCCAGATCCATCCAAGATGGAATCTGTTCCTGAGGAATTGCCGACACCGGCCAGTCTTGGAGGGTCCCTGCTCGACGCCGAGTCGGATGAAGAAGAGGCTGAAGCCGCTGAAGAAGGGCCTGAAATTATCGAAACTGAGGGCCCAGACATTTCCATCAGTTCTCTTGCTGACCGGGCAGCGGACGACAAAGAAGACATGGATGAAAAACTGGAATGGGAACGCGCAGTTGAAGCCAAAAAGGCCGAAGATGAGGCTGAAGAGGAGACTGTTGAGGAGGCGTCTGAAGTTCCTGAAGTTGAGGAACAGGAGTGATTTGGATGTCTCTACTTGAGACTCGTGATATGCAGGCAACAATCGTCAAGCAATTGCTTGGTGAGCAGGATGATGCCAATCTAGACAAACATCGTTACATTGATCGGTTGGTTGAAATCGCCGATTTGGAAAGTGCGGAACACCAGAGTCTCATCGACCCTTTTGATCGCTCTGTAGCACTCGTTTTCCAAATGTTCAACGATGCAAGTTTAGATCCTTGGGATGTCGACTTGAGTGTATTCATTGAACAATTTAACCTGAGAACCAAGGATGCTGAAAACATCGACCTTCCAACTTGTGGTCGCTTGATTCGGATGGCTTGGAAGGTCTTGCATGGCCAAGCAGCAATATCCCTCGATAGAGCTGAAAGAGCTGAAGCAGAATGGGAGGATGACCCCTGGGCCATGGAAGGATGGCAAACAGAGTTTGAGGATGAAGAATACAATTTCAGTGTTGGAATCATCACGGGACAAACTACCGACGTACTACCCGATCTTCTCGATGGCCGGATCAAGAGGGAGGAGGGCCGACCAGTAACTCTCACCGAGTTGTTACTGTCCTTACAGGGTGCCCACCAAGCGGTTGAAGAGCGTAGAATTCGCGAAGCGAGCCGCATCAAACATGCTGCAGAGGTTAGCGATTGGATGTCAAACGTAACCACAAGAATGCACAAGGAAGACCTTGAGGATGACATCAGACG
>CAZXVR010000047.1:0-12313 GCA_964644485.1 uncultured Candidatus Poseidoniales archaeon
AAGGACGTCGTCGGCGCAATCTTCGGTCAAACCGAAGGCTTGCTCGGCGAGGAACTACAGTTGCGCAAGTTGCAACGAACTGGCCGAATCGGCCATGTGGATGTGGACCTCAAATCCAACAAAGGCAAGGTATCTGGCGAGATTCTGCTACCCAGCAGCCTCGACCAAGTATCGACAGCCGTGATTGGTGCCGCGCTTGAAACAATTGAGCGAATTGGACCATGTAAGGCAACAATAAAAGTAGCCAGAATCGAGAATATTCACAGCGTCAAGCGTGACACGGTCATCGACCGAGCCAAGGACTTGCTCCTCGGCATCGTGAATGAAGGCTCGAACGATAGCAAGAGCATATTGGATGAGGTTCGCAGCGTACTCACGCTTGGAACTGAAACCAACATCGCAGGAATGACCTGTGGGCCCAATGCGGAGGAGAGCGACGCGCTCATCATCGTAGAAGGGCGAAACGATGTGCGAAATTTGCTGAAGTTCGGCATCAAGAACGCAATTGCAACAATGGGTGCAAATGTCAAGGACGAACTTGTGGAACTCGCAAAGAAGAAGAGCAATGTGACCGCATTCTGCGACGGAGATCGCGGCGGGAAATTGCTGATGATGGAATTGTCCGGAGCATTGGGCAAGTCCCTTACACATATTGCGATTGCACCAGAATCTCGTGAAGTTGAACACCTTGAAGGCAAGGTTGTCACCAAGTGTCTCAACCAAAAGGAGACTGCAACCAAGGCGGTCAACCGAATCAAGGCTCAATTGGAAGCAGATGACGATGGAGGCGCACCAGCTGGAAAGAGCAATGGCGCAGTCGAAGTCCCTGACAACATTCGCGAATGGTCAGCACACATGGGTGACCTGAAGAAGAATCATGCACTTTTGATTCTAGAAGACGGCTCGGCATCAGAACCGGTAGGTGCAAGCAAACTTGCAGAATTTGCCGAAGATGTCGAGGGCGCACAGTGCTTAATCGTCAACTCCAAAATCAGCGCTCGCATGATCGAGATTGCCGAAGTCGGTGCAATCCCTAGCGTGCTTGGCAGTTCGTCGGGAGCCGGCGGCTCGGACAGTGTTGAAACATACGCAATGAGCGACCTAGAGTGAGGCTCACCCCTACGGGGTGAGAACGATAACCCTATTCACACTCCGGTGTGGTATGCAACCTCAACAAACGGCACCAGCGCCAGCCATGGCCCCAGTCCCCGTAGCGGCACCCGCTGCGCCATTGACAGGCGGCACAGGACCCAATCGAACAACGTTGATTCACACAGGTTTGATTGTTACAGCATTGGTTCTTGCACTACTCGGCATCACCGGGGATGCGTGGAGTGTTGAAGAGAATACTCAGGAGGTTCTGGGAATTACAATTTCTGTTGAGACCCAAGTTGGGCTTGATGATATTTCGGCATCAAGTTGTGTTGATGGTGAATGCACAACCCTTGAAGACGATTTGTCCGATGCTTATGACAACTGCACAGCCCTTTCTTCAGACCTTGAACTCAATTCCTCCGAAACGGAAGAAATGTGTGGCACAGTTGGTGACATGGCGAGCGCTGGATTTACGGGCACGCTCCTCATATCTCTTGGAATACTTGCGATGATTGCAACCCTCGCTGCAACATTCTTGAGTACACGTGGGACAACCCTTCCGTTCTCGCAATTCTACCCATTTGGTGCGACCGGCATTATTCTAATCGGCGTAATTGCTTGGTATCTGATGATGCCCGAACCCCCAGAGGGATCGGATCCCAGTTTGGGCATCAGTGCATGGTTGACCATTGTCAGCTCCCTTCTCGCTGCGGGCGCAGGTGGATTTTCCATGTTTATGGGAACAACATCTCCAGCCGTTACTGTTGCTGGAACATCATCTTCTCAAGCATCCAGCGCTCGCGCACCCGGACTCGGCGCTCGCACCCTTTCCGCCGATTCAGAGGCTCGAGAATTTGTTCTTCGTGAGACGGCCATGGGTGACCAAACCCTCTCAATCGTCGAGGATGGGCACTTACTTCGTCTCACCAAAGCCACACGTGGTGAGGGTGGAACACACAGCGAGGATTTGTTCATGACACGCCTCGACGCCCTACTCGGCTTCACCCACGAACGATTCGATTGGCTGGATAGAACTCGCTATCTCTGGAATGTGATGGCGATTGTAAGCCTTGTAGCCATTGTATGGGGCAGAGACTCATTTTTCTTGTTCTGGATAGTGGATTGGTTTGTCATCCTGTTTGCGGTAGGTATGTTATTCTCGATGCTGCAATTCGCAGATCCCGAGTTGATTACGTTTGAGACCAATGCCGGCAAGCATCGAACTCTCATCTATCGAGCAGGTTCGAATCGAGTGTTGACCAATACCAGTATGGATCTCATCGATTCTGCGATGAGAGACATCCTGCGTGGAGAGCCAATGGATCCAACCGCTCTCAACGCGGTCGCAGATTCGATTGAAGCGGAAATGGCCGAAGCTCGCAAAGCAGCAGAAGAAGCCGCCGCCCTTCAGGCCCAAGCAATAGCCCAAGCACAAGTAGAATTGCAGGCGCAGATTGAAGCCCAGCAGGCACAAATGCAAGCCCAACAAGCCCAGATTGAAGCCCAACAGGCACAGATGCAAGCTCAACAGGCCGCTGCAATTCCTCCAGCCCCCACCCCACCGGTTGCGGCTGCCGCCCCACCCCCGGCAGCACCCCCTGCCCCAGCAGCACCACCCCCAACCGCGATACCACCAATCATGAATCCACCACCCGCCCCATTGGCAGCACCTCCACCGGTAGCCTCTCCACCACCTCCAGCACCACTACCGCCCCCGGGTGGTCATGCTGCTCCGCTACCTCCGCCCCTGGCTTCGCCAGAAATGGCAATTCCAACTGAAACAATCACCCCTGCTCCTGAAATTCCGATGCAAGCGGCTCCACGAGATGATACTCTCTCCGAAGGAGAGAAGGAAGACATCCTCACCGAATTGGGAGAAGATTAGGATTCCACCGGCGCGGGGACTTTAATCATCGCACTCGGAAGCATGACAGATTTCTCAAGCCGCTTAATCACCGCGGTGAGCCCTTCCAAATCCTGCGTATCAGGTAGCTCAAATAGATCCATTTCCAATGGCATTGCCGCACCAGGACCTGGAATATCCGCCAACCGTTCGCCGAGCGCCTTCGCGTCCTTCAACAGTCCATGACCACTTGAAGCATGCCTTCTAGACAGGCGCTCAGCTGTCCAACTCTCCAACTTTTTCGCGATGGCTGGGAGACGATTCTGCAAGGCTCGATGAGGCCCTGAATCCCCTTGTTCGAGTATCATTGCAATTCTAGCTAGACGCTGGACTCTAACATCCAGAGGGGGACTCAACAATTGATCTAACCCCACATCATTTTCACCTATTCCAAACAAATCAAGAATACTCTTTGGTGTGTCAAAACTCTCTATTACAACTTCAACATCTTTGTCAACAACTAGATCCTCAACGTCATCTTCAACCTCAACAATGGTTTCAGAAATGACTTCATCGACGACAGAACCCACCTCATCCTCTTCGACAATGTTCTCAGTCACTGGAATGAGTACAGGCAACTTCTCTTCGATTCGCGCCATTGGTGATTGTGGCCTAAAGGGCTTGAACTCAAAATCTGGGTCCGCTTTACCATCAGCATTGGCCAATGAAAGCATCAAATCTTGAATCTCCTCATCGAGAGCGACCAACTTTTCAGGTCGCATCAAATCGGAAAGCACGCGCTCTGCCAGCTCAACATCAAGTGCCCATGGCAACGGAATGAATCTCGACAATCGCGCAGCGTGACCATCCATCGCAGCCCGAATATCCGGCAGGTCAAGTCCCAAACGTATCGGGTCCTGTTTCAACAATTCCTGCAAACCTTCGACAGACCATCCGAGGTGGCGCCAGTCATCCAATTCCAATTGGAGTCCCTGAATGACGTGGGTTAGGCGATCATCCACATCTGTTTCAGCCTTTGGAATGTTGAGCGAATCAGTCAGCCCTTCGCCACTTTCCAAACCCGAAACGGCCGCTTCATATGTGGCCAAATCGAGTGATTCCGAATCGAGATCTTGTGGCCAAATCGTGGCAAGATCCAAGCGGGCCCGATCCAAATAGTTGCGATGCCGAATCCGACGATTCGTTGCCAATTCGAGCCAATCTTGGGCCGCTTCCACGGCACTCATTCCAGCAGCAGCACCCCGCAATTGGCCCAACCACTTCTCGACTTCTGGGCCGCCATTGACAGATGTATCCAGTGATTGCAATCCTACGATCAACGGCACGATTACATCGATGAATGGTTGATGCGCATCAAGCTCCTCAAGGATGGCCCTAGGTTCGGTATCGACGAGTGGGGCCCATGTTGTTGTATCAATTCCATGAGATCCCCATGCCTCCAATCGTGCCTCACAAGCGGAACGTGCCCCCTCTGTTTTGGCAGTCAAACCCTGTAGAAGTACATCCAATGCCTGAATCGCATTTAGGTGCCCCTTCGTTCGTTCCGCTAGGCGACGAAATTCTGGCCATTGGGCGAGATGTGGTTCCATCTGAGACCAGATACTGTGGATGGATTCGATTTGATTCGAAATCTCGGGCATTTTGGCCTCCCAAGCAATCATTTCACTCGCAAGTAATGGTAATTTTGTAGGCACTTCAAATCCTTCAGATTGCCATCCTGAAATGCGCGCTTCAACGTGGGCATGTCTTCGCGCTAAATCGTCCGCCACATCATTGGTTTCAGATTCCACTTGCGAAATCGCCTCATTTGTCGCTTCTTTTTGTGCCATTGTCACAGCGCCCCAGAGCCGCTCAGCAATATTGTGCCCAAAGGGCCGAATCTCATTCTCGATTCGTCGCTGACATTGGGTTAGTTGAGTATCTAGGGCATGAATTCGATCGGCTTTAGTGAACTGTTCATGCATTGGTCCTGTTTGAATTCCACTTGTATCCCAACCCCGTTCAGTGAGCATCTCAATCATGCCTTGTAACGCACCAAATCGACGCTCTTGGCGTCGTTCAATTTCAGATAACACCGGCTCAATATCACGGGATGGCCGAACCTCCTCGATCATCGAAAGTATTCGTGGTGAACCCAATACAATTGCATCATCGATGGCATCCAACCGTTCGAGGATGTGGGACAATTCGACAGAACGCCCCTCGTCAGACCATTTCACTCGAGAGCGCTCTGCAATAATGACCCAGGGACGATGGCGCCTCAGTAAGCCACTGAGTTCAATTTCAACTGCGGCTGCTTCCATCGGATCGGCGAGTTGAGACAACAATCGCCGCCGGTCATCCTCACGATGCTCTGGTAAGTCGAGAACCCTTGAGCGAATGGCAGCGGCACGGTCTGCTTGTTCTTCCAACCTCAGCATTTCGGCGCTCGCCAAATCACCTGTGGGCAACTCCACATCAAATCCACGTTTGCGCAAGGCTTCAACCCGTGATTTGAATCGTTCACCACCATCTGTCACAAGGTCGCCCCAACACACCGTGGTGGCTTGCGGCTATTCAACCTCAGCCTAAACGGCAAATGAAAACGCCTCACAAAAACCGCTTATCACCCCTTAAGGGGTGCGAACCACTCAAAAGGCGTGAAAGTCCGCTCCGCACAATGGACCCAGTTTCAATTGGATTGACGCTATTCTTTGCAGCGGCCACAAGTGCGGTAATTTGGTGGCTCGTGCAAGCAGAAATTAGTTTGAGAAAACTGCGAGAGGATTTGGAGACTGCGCATGCAGAAACCAGCCAATATCTAGCCAGTTTGAATGCTCGAACCGAAGAACTCTCAGACAGTGCATTGGCACTACAAAGAGCTCATCCTGGATTGGCAGGAATTATCGACGCGCACCGCACGCTCGATCATTTACAATCGACACTTTCAGGTGCAGGCGAATCCGAAGAGACCTTTGCAGCAGCATCGACTACACTTTCTGCGGTGAAAGGCCTCCTCGCAACCCGTGATGGAGATGGCGACTTAGAGAACACAAAACCAGCAGATGCCGGATTACTCACGCTTGTCACACGAGTATTGCAAACCCTCGATCAACTTGAACTGACTGCCGCCTCTCTCAAATTGTCCGAACTTGAGATTCGTCGATTGGGCGAAATATCATTCCTTGCGGGAGATCGTGATTGGGCCCTCGCATGCTACACAGCAGCAGCCACAATTGCACCTGGTCAACCAGCAACACTCCGCAGCCTCAGCCGTTTGGCTCGCGAATCAGGTGACGATGATAATCTTCGTCAACACCTTGATGGTTTGCTTGAACTTGAACCAGATGACCCACATCTTCTCCGCGAACACGCCCGCTTGTTGACAAAACTTGGCGATGAAGGGGCTGAGAGAGACCTACGCCGCCTTGAAGCGATGGGGATCGAAACGGCAGAGGACAAATCGATGCTGGCCAGTTTGGCCGTAAGAGCAGGCGATACCGATGTAGCTCTCCAATCAATCGAGGCTGCACTTGCCAGCGATCCAAATGAGGAAGACTGGCTACGCAAGGCAGAAATCCATCTTGAGAGAAACGAGCGCGGACTTGGAATTACCGCCGTGGATGAAGCGATCACATTGAATCGCCAATCAGGGCCCGCTTGGTCTGTTCGTGCACTACTGTTGAAGAATGAACCCGGTCGACTGGAAGAGGCACTGAAGGCGGCAACACATGCCGTTGCATTGGGCGAGCCTCAAGTCTTGCTAAAGGCAGAATTGTTGGAAAGCCTAGACCGTTCAGAAGATGCCCATGCTACCTTGTCAGACGCATTGAAAACAGACCCTGAAAATGCTGAATTACGCGCTCAACTGGTTCTTCTCCAACACCAAGCCGGCAATCCGGAAGCGGCCTTTGATATCTTGGCAGAAGCCCCCGCTGGCGCATGGAAAGGTCCAGCGTTGCACTTACAGAAAGGCCGCCTCATCCTTGCAGAAGCCGATCGTTACCGTGATGGGACCGGTGAACGCGATCGAGAATTACTCTCAGAAGCCGACTTGGCCTTTGAAGCCGCACTTGAATCCGATCGAGAGAGCGGTGTTGGATGGTTAGGAAAGGCTCGAATTCAGAGAATGCTTCAGGATTATTCTGAAGCACAAATCTCTCTCGCACGTGCTAGGAGATTACTACCCGATGAGCCATTGATCGCTGCAGAAGAAGCTCTACTCGCTCTGGATGGTAACGATGTTGAGGCAGCATCTCGTTTGATTTCAGAAGCACATGTGTTAGAACGCGACTCACCAGTCATCAATTACGTCAAGGGCGTTGTATCAGCAAGAAGAGGTGACATGGCTGAGGCAAAGCGTCTCTTCGACAGCGTATTGGCCGAAGATCCAAACCACGTCCGTGCTCGCCTCAATCGATGCACTGCACTGATGATTGCTGAAGATTATCACGCCGCTCTAGACGATGTTCAATATCTCTTGGAGGCACACCCCGAACTCGACCTTGCGCGACTTCGCCGAGGCGAAATCATGTTGTCACTAGGGGAATGGACAGAAGCGGAAGCCAATTTCAGAGATGTTCTTTCCCGGCGAGGGGAGAATCCGCACGCCCTCATCCAGCTAGGAGCGTCCCTAGTCGCTCAGGAGAGACTCACAGAAGCAGAGCAACCGCTGAACGAAGCCATTCGATTGGACGGGCAATCAGCAGAAGGGTGGTATCAACGAGGTCTATTGTACGAATCCTTCGGTCAATTCGAAGGCGCTCTGTCGGACTTCGAAACCGCTTCTACTCGAAATCGCCATCACATGAATGCTCTTTTGCGAATTGCGGCCATCCACCACAACAACGAGAATTGGGATGCTGCTGAAGCAGCGTGGAGGAACGTGCTCAACGTCGAACCGGATCACCGGGTTGCACGTCGCAGGATCCAAGATGCAATTGACGGACAATCTCAACAAAAGAAGGCCGCAGTGCTTTCATCCAGTGGTGGCATGATGGCCCAGGAACTTGAAATGCCAATGGCTCAAGAACTTGAAGCACCAGTCATCGAGGAGATTGAAACCGTCACGGAAGAGGTCGAAACCATCGTGGAGGAGGTTGTCGAAATACCGGAGGTAATCGAAGAGCCCCAAGTCGAAGAAGTGGTGATTGAAGAGCCTCAAGTCGCTGAAGAAGTCGAAAAACCCAGAGGCGGACCTGAGGATTGGGTAGACGCAATCGATGCATACATCAACGAACACGGCGGTGTTGTCAATCAGGATTTCAAGAATCTGGGTCTCATTCCAGAGGATGTTTCCGCAGGGGAGCGCGCTCGAATGAACGAGGAATTGGCTGATTGCTTCACCAAACACAAGGTGACAAATTTCCGTGTTTTCTATTGTTCACCCACAATCATCGAACCTGAGGAGGTTCAAGCACAATATGAGATGTGTCAGAACCAAGAGGAATCCCAAGCAGACGAAGATGATGGAGTTCCGGGCGAAGACATTCCAGATTTCGAATTTGGGTTCGGAACGCTTTGATGTGACGGTAGGCGAGTTGGCAAAGAATTTCGCTGAATCAGGCGCGTGGCTAATCATCGTTGTAATCGTCTACGACATCTTCTGGTGACACCAATGCTTTGGGTGAAGTTCAAGCGGTTCACCCTACCCTCGTAATCCATGAGCCGAGGTTTGGAACCGGGAGACGCCGCATCACCATTCGAATTGCTGAATGCCAATTCAGACGGGCCAGAGAGTTGCACCCTCTCCGACCTTGTAACAGATATCGGGTGCATCGTCATGTTCACCTGCAATCATTGCCCCTACGTAATCGGCAATGAGTCTCGAATCGAATCCATCGCCTCGCGCGCGCGTGAAGTGGGAATGGGTTTTGTAGGCATCAATTCCAATGATCCTGACAATTATCCTACCGACAACTGGGAACACATGCAGAAGCGAGGAGAATCCATGTCGTACCCATACCTGCACGACCCCACCCAAGAAGTAGCGAGAGCTTGGGGCGCCGAAAGAACACCTGAGTTCTATCTTCTCGACGGCAATGGATCCATCACTTACCGAGGCCGTCTCGATGACTCCCCAAAGGACCCCAGCCTTTCCACAACGAGTGAATTATCCGATGCCATCGATGCTCTACTCGCCGATGAAGAACCTAGCGTTTCACGCACGGACAGCATCGGCTGTTCTGTGAAGTGGAAGGTGTAGTCTTGCGATTGGGAATTCCTGCGAGGATTTTTGCAACCTTATTGATGGTCTTCCCAGGGAAAGTCGGCGACAGAATGTGGCGTTGGTGGTACCAGCGATTGGCCAAGGCCAAGGCTTGGGGCGATTTTGGATTCATGAATTATGGATTCATTGATGATGACAAACCCACTTTAACATCTGAAGATGAACCAGATCGGCTGTTTATCCAACTCTATCACATGAACATCCGAGATGTCGAATTGGATGGAAAAGAGGTTCTCGAAGTCGGCTCAGGAAGGGGTGGCGGTGCACACTGGATCGCTCGAACGTATTCACCAGGGTCTCTCACTGGGTTGGATTATTCAGCAGCAGCAGTCAAATTGTGCACGCGGATGTATGGGCGACAAAAGAATCTGAAATTCGTAGAAGGAAATGCAATGAAATTACCATTTGACGACAATTCGTTCGATGTCGTATACAATGTTGAATCCAGTCACTGTTACAGTGACATGCCCGCATTCATCAGAGAGGCATACAGGGTATTGCGACCCGGAGGCCACTTTGCATGGACCGATTTTCGTGATGAATCTCGAATGAAGTTGATTCGAGAAACCTTTGATGAAACCGATTTTGAGATTGTGAAAAACGCAGACATTACCGCAGAAGTGATTGCAGCCCTCGATGAGATTAGCGATGATAAACAGGACCGGATTGAAAAAGGAACAGGGCGTATCATTCGACGAAGTTTTGAGACATTTGCAGGGGTTCGAGGAACACCTGTATACGAGTCCTTCACAAAAGGAGAACTTCGATATTATCGATATCTCCTAAGGAAATAATCAGTATTGCTCGAGAACCAATTCGGTCGTTGTGCTGGCAATTTCTGCCGGCGCAGCCAACCACATTCGATCTAACAATTCACGCAAACTAGACGTATCATCGACGTGAACAATGGCGACTAAATCAGCTTCACCACTGATTTCGTAAACGGATTCAACACCGGTCCAATTTGCGAATTCTCCAGCGAGTGTCCCAATCTCGACCCCTGGCCCTACTTTCATGCGGACCAATGCGGTAAGTCCGATGCCCTTTTCGCGAATCGTATAACTGCGAATCACACCATCTTCTTCGAGTCTTCGAACCCGTGTTCGGATGGTTCTTTCAGAGACACCCACGGTCTTCGCAAGGTCAACGTAGGGCTGCCTACTGTTTTCTCTCAATGCTGACAAAATTGCTCGATCCGTCTCATCCACGCTCGCCATCGATGGGCCGTTCCAATTCCCTGTTATGAACCCTACTACATCCGTAATTAGATAATTATAATCAATATTTTTCCTAATAACGGAAATTTTTTATCCTAAAAATAGCAATAAAATAGAAACCTCAGAAAACGAGGAGTTCATAGGTGGCTGGCGTTTCGATGGGGTTGTGACGAACGAGTCGACCTACTCGAACGAACACCTCCAAGCGTTTCTAGACTCAGTGTCTAACCTATCACTCGAGCACAAATTTCACGAGTGGTATAATGTCGAAGTCGCAGCTGCAATAGATGGTTGTAAGATCCGGGGTCACGAAGTGAATTCCGATTCAGGATCATCTCTTATTTTTCTTCGAAAAAGTGTTGTTCTTTGTGTTCCAGAAAAAGGGCATATAGCACATTACCCTCGACATTTAATTCACTGTTTTATTGATGATTATAGACACAATGGAAAGAAGGATGATGGATTGGTCATGAGAGCTGAACTATTCAGTATCTCCCCGAGTGAAGAACAACTGGGCTGGGAAATCCAATGCCGCTCGGAAAGAGAAGTCCCCGATGTCCAATCCAGCGTATCTCGTTGGCTCAAGTGGCTCAATGATTAGTAGCGTCACATTGACAGTGTGCCGTCTCTCCCGACCAATCAGAGGAACCCAATGTCATACTACATCACTGGCCTCGAAGCCCGAATGATTCTCGATAGTCGCGGCAATCCAACCGTTGAGGTTGATTGTTACGTAGACGGTGCGCTTCGCGGTCGTGCTGCAGTTCCCAGTGGAGCCAGTACGGGCAGTCACGAGGCTGTTGAACTACGCGATGGTGACATGCGGCTGTGGATGGGCAAAGGGGTTGAAGGGGCGGTCACCAATGTTGTCGAACAGATCCAAGATGGCCTGGTCGGATTGCCTGTGGACGATCAACGAGTCATCGATGAGACCATGATTGAGATGGATGATACAGGCAACAAGGCAAACCTTGGAGCAAATGCAACTCTCGGAACAAGCCTGGCTTGCCTACATGCTGCGTCAAATGTGCACCAATTGCCATTGTGGCGCTACCTTGGCGGCCTCTCAGGTGGCAGTTTGCCCGTGCCGATGATGAACATCCTCAATGGTGGAGCCCATGCTGCATCGAACGTCGATGTCCAAGAATTCATGGTGATTCCCCACGGTTTCGATCATTTCCCCGAGGCCCTTCGCGCCGGTGTTGAAACCTATCACTCCCTCAAATCCGTTCTGAAAGAGAAGGGCTTGTTGGGTGGAGTTGGAGATGAGGGGGGCTTCGCCCCCAATCTTCCCAAGAATGAGGAAGGACTGGCCTTGTTGGTTCAAGCCATCGAGCGCGCCGGTTATTCTCCGGGCGACCAAATGTCGATTGCATTGGATGTCGCCGCTCAAGAATTTCATCATGCGGATGGATATCATATCGATGGACGAGTCATCGATGGTGAGACACTTGGTGAGATGTATTCCGGTTGGCTTGACGAATATCCAATCGTCTCTATGGAAGACGCCTTTGGTGAAGACGACTGGACCAGTTGGGCTCGCTTTACCAAGAATGATGGCCACAGAGTCCAAGTTGTCGGCGACGATCTGTTCGTGACCAACATGGATCGCTTCGCTCAAGGGATTGAGTTGGGTGCTGCAAATGCGATCCTCATCAAACCGAATCAGATTGGAACGGTGACTGAGACACTCGAATGTATTGAGATGGCCAAGGAACATGGTATGGGCACGGTGATTTCTCATCGCTCCGGTGAAACCAGCGACGACACGATTTCAGACATCGCCGTGGGTACACGCGCTGGCCAAATCAAGACGGGTGCGCCCGCTCGCAGTGACCGCACAGCGAAGTACAACCAATTGCTACGAATTGCAGAGCAGTGTCAGGAATACACCCAACTCTACTGATTGTTGAGCCATTCGCTCAATCG
>CAZXVR010000048.1:0-12221 GCA_964644485.1 uncultured Candidatus Poseidoniales archaeon
GGTGGGGTCATCATATCCATCACCATCACTGTCCTGTGCTGATGCGAATGGCGCAAGTAAAAACACAACAAAGACGGCGAAAATAGACCGATGCAAGGGATTCACTCCTCTGACTTGAGTTTATCATCGATGAATGCACGCATGTATTCAGGCAATTCCCCGTTGACGAACACGACATCGTTGACTTCCTCCAATTTCATCAGCGCGTAGTAAATTTGCATGGCAGTCATCGGCGTACTGCTACATCCGGTACAACCACCTTCCAATCCAATCATGATGATTCCATCCGTCGTATCGATGACATTGACCACCCCATCATGTGCATCAAGGACGGCCTGAACAGGCCCAACATTTTCCAGAATCAACTGCTTGTCAACCGCAGCCATAGTGAGGTGGAGCAGGCGGAGGGCTTTCAACCCGTTCCCCCTTGCGAACAATATGACACGGGTTGTTCTACTCGATCTTTTGGTGGAGCGACCGGCCTTCGGACAAGGCGGGAATGCCGAAATTATGGCGCCATTTGCACCGGCTGAATGCCTATTGCTGACGCCCCAACTGGAGAATCGCGACGCCTATCGTTCAGAGTGGGAGTCGAATGGTATCACCTATCGCCGTATCGACACTCCTGATTCAATCGAAGAACTCAGTCCAGATGCAGTGGTTTGTTCAGGCTCTAGAGCCAATGTCAGCATGTGGGAGCCTTGGATGGATGACGCTGCAAGGGTGTTACAACAAGCAGTATCTGCAAACATCCCTGTCCTCGGTATCTGCTTTGGACATCAGTTGCTGTGTAAAGCACTTGGTGGTGAAGTCAAGAGATTGAAGATTCGAACAGACGCTGTATCGCCCTTATTCTCTGTTGGGATGGATACACTGTTGTCCCCCATTCAAATGGGTTTGTTTACCCATCAAGATCATGTCACAAAACTGCCACCAGGAACCCGGAGAATCATTTCGACCAAACACTGTGAAAATGCGGGAATGAGAGTCGCAGGGAAACCCGTTTGGGGCGTTCAGTTCCACCCCGAAGCCAGTCGAACTGTCATCGAACAAGCACATGCTGATGGAGACATGAGTGATGCTGAATTGGCCGCTTTTGATGCGGAACATGACGGCGACCACCTTTTGACGGCCTTCGCACAACTTTGCATGCCTTGAAATGGCCCTTAAGGGCCATATAGACTTCCTTCTAGTATTATATGGGGGCCGCCGGTCGGCCGGCCAACCAGAGGTATATCCATGGACGGAGAGCAAGTTGGAATGATTGGAATGGGCGCGGGTCTTTTTGGACTCGTCATCGCCTTTATGCTATACAGAAAAGTCGACTCGATCGAAATAAAAAATGAAACAGTGGCCAAAATTACTGGTCGAATTCAAGACGGTGCGATGGCATTTTTGTTCGCTGAATACAAGATGCTGTCAATGTTCATTGCAGCAGTGGCCGTTTTATTGTTCATCGGTGGAGAAGAGAATGGTCTTGGAATGGAGACCATGATCGCATTCATCATCGGTGCAATGTGTAGCGTTGCAGCCGGATTCTCCGGCATGCGCTCCGCAACCAGCGCCAACGGACGCACCGCACAAGCTGCTGCAGATGGAGGTCAAGCAGAGGCACTGACCACATCCTACAACGGAGGTGCCGTGATGGGCCTCGCCGTCGGTGGATTGGGTCTAGCAGGTATCTCTCTGATGTACTACTTCACCCAAACTGAATTCTTGTCAGTCGAAAACATCGCTGGCTTCGGAATGGGTGCTTCTTCTATCGCACTCTTCGCGCGCGTGGGTGGTGGCATTTACACCAAGGCCGCCGATGTGGGCGCAGATCTTGTCGGAAAGGTCGAAGCAGGAATCCCCGAGGACGACCCCCGCAACCCGGGTGTCATCGCAGACAACGTTGGTGACAACGTAGGTGACGTTGCTGGAATGGGTGCTGATATCTTCGAATCCTTCGTTGGCAGCATCATTGCCGCAATGGTCATCGCAGCAGCCAGCAGTGCTGAACTGGGTGATGATTACCTGATGATCCCAATCGTTCTCGCGATTGTCGGTTACATCGCATCGATTATCGGCGTCTTCTCGATTAACGCAATGAAGAACATGGATGCAGGCGCTGCTCTACGCAATACGACATTTATCGGTGCTGCTTTGTTCATCGGTGGCGGTTATTTCGCACTTGACTATCTTGAACTCGACACCACGGTTGTCCAAGCTGTAGCCATCGGTTCAGTCGTTGGAATCCTAATTGGCCTGGTCACAGAATATTACACTGGAATCGAAGACGTCTTTGGAATCAAGGTCAAGGCCATTCCATACATTGGTGAGGCGAGCAAGACGGGTAGTGCAACCAACGCCATCGCTGGTCTAGCGGTTGGAATGCAATCTGTATTCATCCCAGTCCTATTGATGGCAGCAGGTATCTTTGGTGCAAACCACGTTATGGGTGGTGGCGACGCAGGTCTCTACGGAATTGCAATGGCTGCCATGGGAATGCTGGGCACAGTGGGTGTCACCATGACGGTTGACGCATACGGCCCCGTTGCAGACAACGCGGGTGGAATTGCAGAGATGTCAGGTCTTGGCAAAGAGGTCCGAGACATTACTGACGGCCTCGATTCGATCGGCAACACAACTGCTGCAATCGGCAAGGGCTTCGCAATCGGTAGCGCTGCACTGACCGCCCTCGCTCTATTTGCAGCATTCAAGACCAGTGCTGGTCTCGAAGCCGCTGATTTGAGCCTAACAGAGCCAATGGTAGTCATCGGCCTCTTGATTGGTGCTTCTCTTCCCTTCGTCGTCGCAGCCATGACGATGAAATCTGTAGGTCGTGCGGCTGAAGCAATGATTGTTGAAATCCGCCGTCAATTCAAGGAAATCGATGGTCTTCTCGAAGGACGCGAAGGTGTTGAACCCGACAGTGCAACTTGTGTGGACATCTCCACCAAGGCCGCTCTACGCGAAATGGTCATGCCCGGCGTCGTTGCTGTTGCAAGCCCAGTCATCATCGGTGTTCTACTCGGTAGTGCCGCTCTCGGGGGCACACTCGCCGGTGCAACCGCAACAGGTGTGCTCATGGCTCTGTTCATGGCCAACGCCGGTGGTGCATGGGACAACGCCAAGAAGGCCATTGAGCAAGGTGAAATCGAAGGCGCAGAAAAGGGCGACGACGCGCACAACGCTGCTGTCGTTGGCGACACAATCGGTGACCCCTTCAAGGATACAAGTGGCCCCTCGCTGAACATTCTCATCAAGTTGATGAGCATCGTCAGCGTTGTCATTGCAGGCCTACTGACCAAGACTGGAGAACTCGGCGCACTTTGAGCAAGTGTGAAGAGAAAGACACGGCAAGGGGTTCCATATGCGTGCCCCTTTGATTGCCTTGCTGATGCTCAGCATCAGCTTTGCAGGCTGCCTTGAGAGTGGTGATTCAACCGATCAAGGCCCAGGTCATGCCGATCTTTCAACTCCGGCTGAATGGCAGATTGGCCAATGGTGGCTATACACGTTCTCCACGCCGGAATGGGAAGACGATTCAGCACGACTTGTCGTCGCCGAAGATGATGCCGAAGATGGCACCGCATACATGCTTGCAATTTCCAGTGAGCGAGAGGCAAAGCGCCACGCGGTGTTGAATCACAATCCCTTCCTGGGTCGAATCACTCATGACAACCTGTCAGCATTTGAGAATGGTGACCCTCAATCGGTTCTGAATTTCCCGCTTGACACTGGGAAGAGTTGGAGTTTCACACTTTTTGACATTGATTGGAACACTGAAGTCATTGGCTCTTCAAATGGGAGAGCAACGATGACTGCCACATCATCCGATGGTCAAATTCTCACCTATACCTATGATGGGTGGGCGGGTTTCATTGGATCTCTCGTGTGGTATGATTCGGAAGACACTCTCCAACTTCGAATGATTCTGACCGGCAATGGTTTCGATCACACAGGCAATGTTTGGTTTATCCGTGCAGGCGATATTTTTGCAGAAGAATGGGACCACGCAGCAGGCGCCCCAGATGTCGAGATCACGGATTCTTTCTTTGTTGGTGACCACCCAAGTCAGGGACCCTATGATGAGATGATTTACTGGCTTGATGCGGAGATGGGCGGTGGTACAAGTTCCGGCTCTCTCACACTTCGGGACCACAACTCTGCCTCCGCCCTCACCAGGCAATGGGGTGCTGGTGCCAAAGAGTCAGGAAATCTTGGAACAATTCCTTACCCGAGTGGCGAATATACCCTAACCATCACACAAACTGGCAATTCATACATTCGATTGATTGTCGCGGGTGGCTTGACAAGTTCTTGGGAACTGTGAGGGATTCGATGGGCACATTGGTCATGCTGCATGGCCTCACAGGTACGGCCGAGATGATTCGGCCTCTCGGCGAGAGCCTATGCCCCGAAGGTTGGAAACTTCTCTTGCCAGAAGGACCCCTTGTTCACCCAAAGAGAGGTCGCGGTTGGTGGATACGAGATGCCCCTCCTGAAGTCCCTCTAGATGAATCGACATTTGCCCAAATCGCTGAGAGCCTCTCATCGTTGGAACCACAAATTCCGGGTGGCCCTCTCATCGTTGGAGGGTTCAGTCAAGGAAGCGCCCTCGCGCAAGAATTGCTCAACACAGATTGCGGTCCTCGAATTCATGGAGTCATTGTCATTGGAGGAAAGAGTGCGAGGCCCGATATCCTGCGCACGTCACTCAAGCAATTACCTCCCTCTCGCCTGTTGTCCATGCATGGTGAATCCGATCATCTCGTTCCTTTATCCCAAGGAGATGAAACCGTCGATATCTTCCGCGAGGCCAATTGGGACATCACCGTGCTTCGTCACCAAAAGGGACACATGGTCAACCTCGCGCAGCAGCAGGAACTGGTTGATTGGGTACATGAGACTGCTGAAGTAGCAGACAACGGTTCATGAAGGTCGACTTGTTCCAACGACCATGAGCGACCGTGCGATAGCCCTGTTGAATCGAGCGGATACTGATTTCTTCATCGTCAGCACGAATGTTTGTCCATATTGTTTCAAGGCCAAGCGATATCTCGATGGGCACAGACTTTCTTGGACAGAGGTCAATGTTCAGAACGATAGACAATTGAGAATGGAATTTGTTGCAATGACAGGGCATCGAACCGTTCCAGTTGTCTTCGACATCCGTGGCGATGAACCCATCTTTGTTGGCGGTTCGGACAATCTAGAGGAATACCTGTAATCAAACAAGTTCTACATCGGCCGCGATTTTTTCCTCTGTGATTCCAAGTACGCGTCGAGTTTCATCAGGGTCGATGAACATCACACAGAGGATGATAATCGACTCAAGGACTGCACCAAGGATAATCAGCGATGAATAGTCAAATCGATTTGCAAACGGTTCAGTCAAGGCATAACCAATTACGGCTGAAAGGTTCATCATTGCCATGTAGGCGGTAAACTGTGTACCTCCCACTTCAGGCCAAGTGATTTTCAACATTAGGGAGAAGATGTTGATGTAAACCATACCCTGACAGAATGTGTGCATTGACCAAATTGAAACCAAGAAGATTCGGTTACCCCACAGTGATTCAGTAGACCCCCAAATAATACTAATCATTACCAGTGCCAAAGTGGAGTAAATGATGATCGATTTCCCTCCGAATCGCTTCCCCAATTGCCCACCTACAATGTAACCTAGCATCAATACAAGTACCAACAAACCACCCTTTGTGGCGTTGAAACCAGCCTCTTCCCAGCCCAACTCTCGCACAAATAGAATCGGCAAAATAGGGATCATAAAGAAGGACAAAGATTTCGCTAAACTCAGTACAACTCCAAGTTGAGCTGAGCGTAGTGAAAATGCGGTTCGAATGTTTGAGAGAATTTGCGCAAAGTTACGTTCATCTTCTTCCTGTTCAGACCATATTTCACGCTCCGCTTTATTCCATGGAAATCGAATATCTCCGGGGCGCTCCGTCATGAACAAAGGAACCATCATAATCAGTAAAAGAACTGGGATTTGCAGTAAAATCGCGCCCTTGATGCCAACGAAACCAATGATTGTACCAAGCCCTGCCCCGCCAATCATCCCACCAACCAGTTTCGAACTAAACATGTAACTGTTGACTTTTTCAAATTCATCAGAACGAAGGATATCGACTGCTAAGGCATCGGTACTGACATCTTGCAGGGAAGTGAAGATATTGTACACAAGGAAAATCCCAACAACGGCATTGAAGTTTGAACTGGGATCTGGGACGAACAGAATGAGTGAAAGGGTCAAGATCATTCCTGCTTCTGCGAACAAGATCCAAGGTCGTCGTCGTCCCATGGGGCGGTATTGGTATCGATCAATCACCGGCCCCCACAAGAACTTGAACGTCCAAGGCAGTGTACCCACCAACAAAAGCTTCGCGATCATTCCTTCTGAAACACCCTCGACAGCTAGGAATGTGACAAAGGTCACGGTAATGAATCCCCAAGGCAGACCTTGTGCGATGTACAATACACATAATGTAACGACCCGAGATCGATAACTCTCAACCAATGAGTTCCCTCCCGTCGTCGTTGTCGGTGCATCCTTCGTCACAACTTCCTCCTCTTCGATGACAAATCCCAATTGGAACTCATCCCTTCGCACAGTGATGAATCCAACCAAGACGAGCAATCCGATGAACCATGGTAGGAAGCAAACCATCGAAATTTGCCCCATTCCTGTGGAAGTCGATTCCTTGTCCTCTCCATTTGTATCCGTTGCCGTCGTATCCCAATCCCACCAAACCATGGTGGCTACAACATCTAGACCTGTTTGCAACCCGGCTTCGACATTGTTTCTTCCACCTGCCATGGTATTGACAGTGGTCACCGAATCAGTTTGTGCATGCTTGGGCGTTTGCTCACAGGTATCCCCTTCTTCGTGGATATACTGATGTTGTCCACGAATCCAAGTTGCAGTGTGATTGTGCATGATGAAGTTGTAGTGGTCTGAATTCCCCTTTGTGTCATCGATGACTCGAACCCACTCTTCGGGATGAGATAAGTTGGTATTGATTTCTTTTAGATGGGTTTGGAACCACTCAGCATTGGATTGCATCTCATCTGTGACTTCAAGACCCCTGTCTTCGTAATACGACCAATCATCGACAGGTGAAGTGAACATGTATAGGGTCCAGAAATCCTCGTCACAACCAGACAATTGACTGGCCAAAGGCGTGGGGACTGGCCAATTTAGTGCAAACATATCGAGGTTGACGTAGGTGACATTTACGTGATCGGGAATTTGCTCTTGAACAAAGTGTAAACTCCCCATGCCTCCACTTTCAGGACTACCAGTTCCTTGCCACTCTTCATAATCCCACCATGCCAATTTCCAGGTGTGGAGAGGGGTCCCATTCCATTGTGAAAACGTTCTTGCCAGTTCCAACAAAGCTCCTGAACCAGTACCATCGTCATAGGCCCCACTGCTGGTGCAACCAAGGTATGTGGTGCCAATCGCTGGCGGGGGCGAGTAACAGATTGCATCATGATGGGCACCAATGACACGCCAATCATCCTCTAACGTACCATTGATGGTCACGACAATGTTCTCACAGTTTTCACAAAGCTGAGTCGTGAACGGCTGCCGTTCGACTTCATAACCCATGGACTCGAGTTCACTCGCAATCCAATCGCGAGCATTTTGGTTCGCGATAGTGTCGATCTT
Source organism: uncultured Candidatus Poseidoniales archaeon (assembly GCA_964644485.1). Taxonomy (GTDB): domain Archaea; phylum Thermoplasmatota; class Poseidoniia; order Poseidoniales; family Thalassarchaeaceae; genus MGIIb-P. The sequence goes on from CAZXVR010000048.1 coordinate 7,679, forward strand.
ACGGTAACCAAATTCAGTCATTGAAACCATGTTTTCGTATGCAGCACTGCCTTCAGGCCAAGCAGGTGGCTCTTCGATCTGAACCTCATTCACCTCAAGATTTCCAGGCACACACACAGCCAGAAGTATGGTCAGAACGAACAACGCGTTGCGCTGTAGCCGACGAGACATCGTCACAGCGACCCATGGTGGTCATCTTGAGGCTTCGCCTCAAGCGGGTGCGCCCGTGCGAGGGTGAACCTGAAGGTCGAGGGGCGCTTCGGCGGTTCATGGCCGACTGGGTTGTACCCCAATCACGTACCCAACCCGTCAATCGTGGTGCTGGATTAAGGGCGGAAATGGAATCTCCAATTGATTCTCGAATTGCTGCATGGTGGCTCACCCAAGCGTCGTGGATGGTTCGCTTTCAGAATGGTCCTCTGGTTCTCATCGATCCTTGGTGGAGAGATTTGTTTGCCGGCGATCGTTGGGGTAAACTCCTCGGAGAATTTCCACTTGAGCCCGAAGAGCACCCTGAACCCGATTTGATTCTCTGCACACACTGGCACGACGATCACATCTGTCCTGAATCCATACCTCGCTTGGCCACTCATTTCCCATCGGTAAAATTCGTCGTACCGAATCGTTCGGTTGACATGCTCACGAATTGGGGAATTTCTTCGAACCGAATCATCCCGATGATGGGTTCCGATTCGACCTCTGTTGAGGGTATCGATATCCATGCAATTCCAGCCGCTCATGAAGAATTGGATATTAATGAGGATGGGGCTTGGTATCTCGGTTATGTGTTGAAGTTCAACGAATCTACAGTTTTGCACATGGGTGATAGCCGCCCGTATCCCGGTTGGCATTCAGCATTCCAAAATGCAGCAAATCACTATGATCTGATTTTTGCCTGCATCAATGGAAATGACAATCTCAGGCATGATGAGGCAGTGGATTTGGCCATGGTATTGGAACCCAAATTGATTGTTCCCATGCATTATGGTATGGATCCTGGTAACACGGTTGACCCTCAAATTTTCGTGGACGAAATATCCGATAGATTCCCGACACAATCCTATGTCATCCCCGAGGTTGGGGCCCGAATCCTCATCGATTGAAAATAGATTGAGCATACTCGTATCCTATTGGTAGGCCCACATCAATATATGGTGTTTTTACAATAGATGCTCGAAGATTTCCTGCTGATGCCAAGATGCGTAATGCCGCAACCTCGTCATCCACAGCCACGTCCCAGAAGGCTCGTGTCCAAATGGCTCTACCCGTGACTCGGTAATCCCCAATTGGAAATAATTCACCTGGATTCTTCCCTGAAATATCCAGTATTCGTCCTTCATCCAATTTGGTCACGCGACCCGTATCACAGAGGTGATCAGCCCATGGTGATTCAGTTTTAACAATTGCAAGCACAGAATCGCCTTGAAATTCATTGCACAATATTTCTGACGGGTTTGCTTCTGTGAACATTACGTCAGGGAGTGCAATCAAACAATCAGAATCTCCGGTTTGAATTCGCGCAGACCGAACGGCATCCACAAGTCCCCTCGGTGATTCTTGATGGACGATGAATACACCCCTATTTTCCAATGCTGCATCTATGGCCGGCTTTTTCGGTGAAGAAACGACGACAATATGTTGAATTCCTGCATCTTCAACCTCTCGAATCGTTCTTTCAAGCATCGACACCCCGTCTACTTCAACGAGTTCCTTGCAGCCCAGTATCGCGTTTTCAGCCATTCTAGTGCCAAGACCAGCGGCTGGGATGATGGCCCATTTGACCCCCTTCACCTCCGCCATGAATCCCGCTTGACGCCAACGGAATTAAGATACCCGTGAACTAGAGTCGGAAGTCATGCGGCGAGGTGCTGAGGCCATCTTCTGTTCCATCCCTGCAAGGATTGGGATTCTCGGCAACCCCTCGGATGGGTACAATGGCCAGTGCATTTCTTCCCTCGCACGCAATTGGCGGGCGAGATGCATACTGACTCCTCATGAGAATCGCTGGGATTTCACCCTCAAGATTACTTGTGGTGGTGAAACATTGGAATGCAAATCACTTTCAGATTTGGCAGAAAACCCACCGGATCTTAGTGATGATGGTCTCTCACGTCTTGTTTTAGGGGCTCTCATTCATTTCCAAGAGGATTGTGTGGCCAGTGGATTGGCCATTGAGGCGAGTGGCTTCCAACTTGAACTGGATACGGACATCCCCCGTCAAGTTGGTCTTGCAGGTTCTTCAGCAGTCATTACTGCAGTGATTCGTTGCATGTTAACCCATCATGGTCTGGGTACCGCCTTACCACCCCATGCGGTTGCAGACATGGTTCTCAAAGTCGAAACCGATCGGCTGAATATCCATGGAGGTCTACAGGATCGTCTTCCTCAAGCCTACAATCGAATGCTCCACATGGACTTCCGAGAGGAATTGATGATTGGTCGTGGCTGGGGGGCATACTCACACATGGACGAATCTCTTCTTCCCAAAATGTGGTTGGCGCATGGGGGACTCGGTCAAGAATCGGGTAAGGTTCACGCCGACATGCCTCGGAGATGGGCGGAACAAGAACCGGTCATGGTTCGCGTCATCAATGAACTCGCTTGGTGTGCACATCGCGGCAAGGAAGCTCTACTTGCTGGAGACATGGAAGCACTTTCCACAGAAATCAATCGCAATTTCGATCTACGAACTGAACTATTCGGTGAAGAGGCCCTCGGTGTAAGTCTCACAATGGTCAATTTGGCACGTGAACTTGGTTCCTGCGCAAAGCAGCCAGGCTCTGGAGGCGCGATTATTGGCATCATTCCTGACGACGACTTCATGGAGCGTGCGACCCCGGCCTTTGCTGAGCACGGCTGGGACCTCGTGGCTCTGGAGATGTAGGGATGCCCGATAATCGGATGCGAATTGCCTATGTCCATGACTCCCCCTTACACGAGAGTTTGGCGACAGATTATCGTGATCCAAGCCGTTTATCCAGTCTAGGATTTACCGATGTGGTCATCTCCGACCAAATGAGTGGTTGTCTCTTTGGAGTCACTCCAGAATTGGTTCAGAGAATTGAAACTGCAAGCGATGCAGGATTGGGTGTTTGGCTCATGGATGACCTGTTCACCCTCCCCTCCGATTCCGAAGCAGGTTGTCCAGGTCGAGAAGATAGTTGGGAAATCACTGCAAACGCTATTCGGGAGGTCATTGAATCCGCTCCACAGATTCGTGGACTTGTTTTTCGATACGGGGAAACATTTGACAGCACCACTTCCGGGTTGAAGAGAGTCGATCTTCTTCGCTGCGAATGTATCGGCTGTTCCTCGATGGATGGAATCACCCGCCGCCGCAAAGTGATAGAACTTCTCGAGTCTGTGGTTTGTCGTGAGATGGGAAAGCGATGTATTCTACGACTATGGGATCTTTCCGAAGAAGGCGTTCATGCAAATCGAATGCTTCAATCTAAAGTGTTGAAAAAATGGGGCGGAGATCCTCGTTTCTTTGTTTCAGTCAAGCACACCCTCACCGATTATTGGCGCCATCAACCATGGAATCCATCCATCGCTGAAGAGGGTCCAGCTCGATTGGTTGAGTTCCAATGTGAGCGTGAATACGAGTTCATCGGTATGGTGCCCAACTGGATGGGGCCAGAGTGGAGCCAGGGTCCTGTTGAATGCGGGGAGCGGGGTAGGACTGGTATTGCCAACGTGCGGCCCAAGGATTGGGCCGGAAGTTGGATCATCCCACTTGGAGGGGGGTGGTCGGGTCGGCATGCCTCAAGTGAACTGTGGGCCGATATGAATCTGCACACCGCTCTAGCATTGACCACCGACCCTGACCGTGATGCTGGTGAAATTCTAACGGAGTGGATATTGCAAAATAATCTACCAATAGAGTCGAAAAGCCTGTTTGAGAAAAGTTCCGAATTGGTTCTTCGGCTTCGCTATCTCGATGTCTGGATAGTCATTGCCAACCAGCGGTGGATGCCATCAGAAAATTGGTTTCGAGACGACAATTTCGTGCCCGGTGCGTGTGCGAAGATCGCCAACACTGTTGTCGAAGAAGGCATGGCCGATCTGCTACGTTCCGAGAGAGCATTGGCATCAGCGATGGCACGCAGTCACTTGATGGAGGCTGAACAATTGCCAACTTGTCAACATTCTGAATTCATTCTATCATCATATCGTTGGGCCCTTCAATTTGCTGAATGGACCGAAGAAACTTGGAATCAATTTCTGGACGCTGCCCCGCTTACACGAGCAGAATCCAAAGAGCTTCTACTGCGTCGTCTCGACGAAAACCCCCTCGCACCTTTGTCTGTGATGGATTAAGGCGTCCGTCCTCTTCGCGGTGCTCATGGAGCGTCTCTTGTTCTCACGCCTTTGGGAAGAGATTGACTTCGATGATCACCCTCACAATGGAGGGCATGGCGCTGACCCTGAAGGAGAATTCACATTCACTTACACCGATCAAAGCATCAGCGTTGCTGATGCAAGGCTTTCATTTTTGATTGGAAATGGTGGTGGTGCCGATTCTATTCATCGCTGGACGACT
>CAZXVR010000049.1:0-12153 GCA_964644485.1 uncultured Candidatus Poseidoniales archaeon
CTCTTCATCACCGATGATGACAACGGTTGAGCCATAGATGACTATCTCTGCTCCCGAATGTTCCTCAATCAATTCTCGAATGCGCCCATTACGTCCGATGAGGCGACTTCGGATACGGCGCTGTTGATTGGCGTTTTTTCCAACATATTCTCGCATATCGAAGAGCCTTAGATGCTGATCATCTTTGAGTAACTGAAGGGCCCTTTCCGGGTTCATTCCTCGCCCAATCGCTCGGATGACATCCGGAAATTTCATCCGGAGAATAGGATCAAATTCCTCATTCCATACAACGGATACATCACCGCTATTCGAATCGATATGAAGTTTGGAATTGGTTGCTTCTTCCAATGCCCTACGTGTAGCACCCTTTCGTCCAATCAATACCGCTATGCGGTCTTGTGGAATTCGAGCCAAGCCCTCCATTGGCCCCGCGACCGAGGCCTCCTCTTTCAAGACGCCGATTGACGCCGATTGACGACATGGCTTGCAAACAAGCCCGCTAGAAGCAACAATACGAGGTCAGGCGTAAATCCGCTCACGGAACCGACCACTTCAGGATCTGCAGCACCGATGAGCAGGAATGCCTCATTGTTTCCTTCATCTCTTTCTGAAATCGAACCGTCAGGGTCGACGATGACCCGTAGGTCAAATTCACCTGCCGTGAGCAATGTAATGTTGACCGCAATATTCTCTTGTTGATCGATGAAACTGTTGATTGGAATAACCATTGAATTCAGCGTTGTCCATTGTGTCAATGAGTCACGACTTGCAGGCGCGCTTTCGATTCTCACCACCACACTACCTGAATAGAACTCGTTGGTTTCAATCGTCGCTTCAAGTAAGACAGGATCATCTGAACCGGCCCTGACCACCAAGCGATCCAGTGTAGCGTCAGAAATTGAGAAATCCAGACCTGGCAGGACGAGGAAATGGGATGCGGGTGTCGTTACAGTATTGCCTGCGTCATCCACAAGAACTGCGCGGAGAGAGAGAAATTGTCCGGCTCTGGTCGACCAATCGATGGCCGCAGAGAGATGGCTTGAGGTCCCAGAACCTACACTTAGCCAGTCGGATGAGATGTCAGGTGTGGTGCCTTCACCATTTGAGTCAAATCCGTATTCAATATTACATGAGGAGATATCAATCCCGGAATGTGTATCGGTCGCATCTATGGTGACAGCCACTTGCCCAGATAGGGAATCGGTAAGTTCGGGAAGAATCCATCCACCCGAAACAGGGGCGGTTCTGTCGACCATCACAGTCACATTGAGGGGGTCGCCAATGTTTCCAACTCTGTCTTCAGCTCGGAATTGTATTGTTCGAATCCCCTCCTCTAAAGACATCGAGCCGAATCCAGCCGCCCCAATATCGGACCATTCATCGGTACTATCTCTCACATGGTAGGTCGCAATTCCAGATCCACCATTGTCGTCAGCCCCGCTCGACAAATCGTTGAAGATTAGCGTTGTTGCATCAGTCCACGAACCAGTAGCGACTGAAAGGGAAGGTGTGCCTACATCCGGCCCACTTCGATCTATTCCGATATGGATGGATGTTTGAGCAGAATTCCCTCCCTCGTCGTAAACCGAGAGAACAGGGTTCCAAACACCTTCCTGCAAATCACCAGGAGACCATGACCACGAATTGAGAATTGTCCCAGGTCCATCCTGTGCAGGTGTACCTGAACCCGGAACACCGGTCAAAGTCGCATGTGAAAGGTGTGAATCTGACCCAGTCCAATCAAAGTTGATGGTACCAGATTCGCCTGTTGTGAACCAAGCACGGTTGATTGTGGAAGATCCATCGCCGACAACAGCTCCAGATGTGGTCAGAGTGAGACCGTTTGGTGCTGTATTGTCGACCGTGAACGTAGGACTGACCACCCAACCAGTGGTGGTGGAATTCGCCAACGTACCTTCGATTCTCAATTGATAATCCCCGTCGCTGTGCGCACTCGTGTCCCATGCGGTCAACCAGGGTGCAGAGGTAATATTGGCGATTGGGGTCCATGTAGCGCCATCTGACACCTCGACATTGATGTAGTCCATATCATCTACGATTGTTGCTCGAACGGAGTAAGTGCCTGAAAGAACCTGTCCAGAATTAGGCCCTCCATCAAAGTCCAAATCATTGCTTCGACCGGATGATGCATCAGCACTAAACCATGCTCCATGAGGCACAAGACACAGTAGTATTACTGTGGATGTGGCGAGAATGAAGCGGCGAGAAAGCATCGGCACCAATCCTTCCACAATGTGCCTCGTCCTTCAAGGCTTTCCAACGGGACCCGCGGCTTTACCACTTGCTTGGGGTCATCAGGTGTATTCGGAAAGCAGGTTTGAAGTGCCTCGGCCGTTCTCCTGAACCCATGGAGCGGACCCCGTTGGCACAGATTTTGTGCGCGCTTCTCTTCCTCATACCCATATTGGCAATTTCCAGCCCTGTTAATGCGGAATTGTCTGGTAACGTTGCTTTCAGTACAGAGGGCCTTTCGATGAGCCCTTCAACCGCGGTTGAAGGAGGTAGTGTAACGTTCACTCTTTCACTTCAGAATGTAGCCAACACAATCGCTGAAAATGTGGTGGTTGAATTCCACAAGAATAGTTTCCAAATGGGCAATCCTGCGGCTTTACACGTTGTGGATGTCGATGCGAGCTCGTTTGAAGATGTTGATTTTGTTTGGTCAAATATCGCATGGGGTGAGGGCGAGCAGACACTTGTTATCCGTGTCAACCACAATGATGATCCGAAAATCGTCTCGCATGATTTTGATGTCGAAGGTTTGGCCAATTTACGATTTTCCTACTTTGAACTGTCACCAGCGACTGGCGCGCATGAAGGCGAACCAGTTCAAATCCAAATCGAGGTCGAAAATGCAGGCCACGCAGATGCCCCTGCCAGCCACCTTGAGTTGACAGTTGCAGGAACTGCACATCTCCTTTCAGTATCCCCCTTACAAGCAGGCGATTCAGTCTGGATGAATCAGACCGCTACAGCACCTGCAGCAGGGACCTATGACGTATTTGGCGTCGCCAATGCGGACAGTGGAGACAACATCGTAGAATCAACAACTGCGGACAACACTGAATCTCGTTCACTGGTTGTCGATACATTACCCGATTACCGCCACGCCGATGGACCAACGGTTGTTGCCGATCCGGGTTTGGACGGCCCTTGGACCGTGAGCGGGATTATCGCACGAGATGGTGGGACGGGCACGACAACCGTTCCACTTGAAATTCGAATTCAAAATGGAATTACTCTGGAGGTTGTGAATTTACAATTCACAGATTCCGATTCCTTTGCAGAATATTCTATCACAGTCACATCTGGCGCCTTGACCGATACAACTCCGGGGGATATTACCCTTGATTTGGAGATTGATCCATCTGAAAGCGTGGCACAATCCAATACATTCAACAATTTACAGTCTGCAACACTGACGATATATCAGGAGCCAAATGTTGTCGTCACGGGTGCATCACCTCAGTCTCCCACCACCGTTCCCGGAACCATGATTACATTCACAGTAACATTGCAGAATGTCGGGATGGTCGATACGAAAGGGGTGTTATCGGCGACATTTGATGGTCAACCACTTACACCTCAAAATATCACCCTACCTTCTTCTAATTCAGGAAACGAAGGTCAACACAGCACAACTTTCACCGCCTTTGCAGAAGGTTTGACCCGAGACATCCAATTTGAGGCCACTTGGACCAAAACTCCAGGATTTTTCGATCGATTGGAAACTGACAATGCCGTTACTAGTTCAGTGAGTTTGATTTCCGATTTACAACTACAATTCCTTGTGAACACTGAAGGTTGGACACCTGATGCTCCACCACTCTATGCTGGGTATACCTATGTCTACACAATCGACACCCGAGCACAGAGTGGGGCTGGAGATGAGACATTCGACTGTGTCGACCGTTCGACGGGCGTCATATTGGATACAACACCCACGTTGAGTTTTGAATCCGAGCAGCAGCAAACCATTCGTTGTGAAATTACAGTGAATCGGCCGGGGCAAATCGAACTTGCGATCACCCCTCACGGTTCTAGCATACAAACCCCACATGCAAAGGTGTGGTCAGTCGAACTTGAAGATGGAACCGACCTATCAGATGGCGGCGATTCTTCATCGATAATACTGTTCGCAATTGCGGGTCTAATCGCATTGGGTGCATTGGTAGGCGCCGTGATTCTCACCCGGCGTGGATTGGCTGATGCAGATCGTGAAACATACGATTTGTGTCCTGCATGTGATGGCGATATTGAAGGCGATGAAGACATCTGTCCCCATTGTGAATTCGACCTTCGAGTCGGTCGTGCAAAATTCCATGATTGTGCCCAGTGCAATTCTACAATTCCTTCGATGCTGGAACATTGTCCATATTGTGGTTCCGAGCAAGATATGGGTGCACAATATACGCGACGTGAACAAAAATTCAAGCCACTGCCTGCTGAAGTAGAAGACGACCCCGTCGAAGAGGAAGACGAGGACGAAATCGTCAGGGGATACGAAGGATTCGATGCCCAAGCGAGCGATCTCGGATTCAGCGAAGAACAGTGGGAGGGCGAATGGGATGAAAATATCTCTGAAGCAGAGACATATTTCGACACCAAGGAAGAAGCGAGATTGGCTGCCGAAGCCACTGAAGGCGAAGAAGCCGAGGATATTGTAGAGACAACAGAGCTCAGCGAAGTGATGGAAGATATGCCTCAGCATGATCTTGATGCGTTCCTAGGTGATGTTGAATCTCGACAACATATCTCTGATGCAGATGTTGAATTGACAGCATCCGATGCGACTTACCGTGAACAAATTTTCGAATTGACCGGCGAAGACGGTGTTCTACCTGGCCAGCAGGTCAATGTTGAAGCAATCGTCGACAATACGGTGGTGGGCAATGAAGTTCGTTCTGTCAGCAGTGATTTCACCATCCCAGACGGAGATGAACCGGTTCAAGAGAATGAATCAGAATCTGAACCGACTTCAGATAAACCCACTTCCAAGCGACGCGGCATCCGTCGTCGCAAGAAGGAAGAATAGACGTTCTTGAGGCCGTCACACAGAAATGTGATTCCCTACACCCGAAGGGTGGGGAGATACGATGTCAGGGTTGCGTATGCGAACGATGAGTGCCATCATGGCCTTACTTTTCGTATCCATGGCCATGCCTGGATGTCTTTCCCTTGTCCTTGGACGGGAGATGATGGAAAGCGCCAGAGGTTTGCCGCGTGTGGAAGAAAAGCTAACCCCATACGATCTGTCTCACACCTTCGTCATCGATGGCACCGAACTTCTCCCTACACAGAGCCAAAAAACTCTATTTGAACCAATTCCCATCGATCATACAGTTCAAGAAGTCGTCATTTATTTTGAAACAACAGTGAATTATTTTCTTGGCGATGCCGATATACGATATGTACACGTTGTGTTGTTGTCGTGTGATGATGATGGTGCGGGCAATCCGATAAACTGTGATGAATCAAACCCCATTTACGAACGGATGGCTGACAATGGTTCTTTTGAACCGGAACGAACTGAATTAGATCTGGACAAATGTCTCCCACATGGATGCGGCATTTGGAGCCTCACAGTGGATGGCCGTGGTACCGGCTGGAACACAGGGGTTACCATTGTAGATGAACAAGATTCGTGGATTCTACGAGCTTCTGTCATCCGTCCGTGTTTGACCTTCCCTGATGATGATTTCAAGGAATGCACACCAACAATCGAGTTTGAAAATTAAACCAAACTCTGGGGACACATTGCTCTCCGAGAGCAATTTTGACACTTTCCCTTTCTCTCATGGTTTCGCTTCGCACCACCTTCAACCATGAGGCGCTGAATTTCTTGTACTGATTCAAAGAGATCTACTTCCGCCGCTCCATCCCAAGCAACAGTGAACAAAGAATCACCTCCATAGCGTAGGATTCCATATTCCGCCTCAGTCTGAGTTGTTCTATTGACCAAATGGATGTAGGCGAGCAATTGCATTCGGTGACTGTCATGCGGCTTGGTAGGTACTTTCCCAGTTTTTTGCTCGACGGCGATAAAATTGTTGTCGATTTTTACGATTTGATCTGGGCGACCGCGAATTCCAGTTTCATCATCGACAAGTAAGGTGGCACTTTGGCCAGAGTCATCGCTATATGCCAGGGTTTCATTCTTCGACAATCCCGCATCCTTTTTTGCATCAAGCGCCTCTCTACCTCTGATTAACACGCGGTGTAATTGCCAAGCACAGAAAAGTAACCAAGCCAAGGTAATGACAATCAATGCAAATGCCAAAACGGACCTGTTTTGACCCCAATAAATGGCCAATCCATGCAAGGCGACAGCGATTGAAGCCAGAAGCAAACGAACCTCAAGACTTCTCTCTTCTTCGATTGAAAAAGAGGTAACAATATCCTCATCCTGTAGCCCACTTTCATTTATCACAGGGGGTTGAGCGAATCCGAAAGGCCGTCCCATCCAACGTCGCCAAGGCAACGAGATGAGGGCGATTGCCAACACCAACCATACCACCGCCAAAACGACTAGATATCGACCTACATCTTGGATGAACTGTTCTGAAATTGTGCCTTCACTGACAAAGAAAAATGCTGCCGAATCGGCAGAAAGTGCACAAACGACAGTAATCCACCAAGTCCAGATTACCAGTTCCTGTGATGCCCTAGATTCTGATCGCTTGTAATCCTCCATTTTCTTGTGAATGCGATCATGCTCTCGCATCCCCTTTTCCAATGCTTCCCCCTCTCCACTGACACCGGCTTTGGACAGTTGCCAGGAAACCGGACAGTATGTGTGCCTCTCTAAATCAGATGCTGAAACTGGCAATACGACCCCTTGTAAATTGGTCCAATATCCATCTTCTCGCCGCATCCCCTCAGTGATTGAACCTGAAAGGTCTAGGGCGTGTTCAACCGATTCTCCACTGCCCATGCGAGAATGAAAATGGGTTGAATGTTAAGGGTTGTTCCGATTTGCCTCGCTGTTCCCCTAGAGATTCACATCCCCCCTCCATTCGGGGCACTGCGTCGAAAAATCTCGCGTGCGCGAGCGAAGCGGTTATGAAGAGAGGGTGGGTGGCGAGGCCGCACGAGGCTTCGAAATGACCGACTCAATGCTGATTCCTCATGAAACCTATGAGGAGAACAAGGTACACATTGGTACTCTTCAGAAGAGTGCGGACATGAAGCCGTTCCTTAGTGGGGATTCAGATGGTTCCGGATTGCACTTGATCGATTTGGAGCACACCGACTCTCGAATGAGAATCGTTGCTCAATTTCTCAATCGATACGATGCGAATCGTATTCTTGTCGTGAGTGCACGACAGTATGGGCAGCGCCCCGCTCGCAAGTTCGCACAAGCGATTGGCGCCATGCACATCGTTGGTCGTTTTATCCCTGGCACACTCACAAACCCTGGTTTGCGCACTTACATCGAACCTGAACTGATTGTTGTGACAGATCCTCAAGCAGATCAGCAATCACTCTCTGAAGCGGTTAGCAGTGGATTGCCTGTTGTCGCCATTTGTGATGCTAACAACAATCTACGAAATGTGGACTTGTGCCTTCCTGCAAACAACAAGGCCAAGGAAAGTTTGTCAATGATTTATTGGCTACTCTCTCGCGAAGTTCTCAAGGCTCGCGGCACCATGGATGACGACACATGGGAAACCATGCACGACGTTGCTGATTGGAAGTCCACTTTCTGAGCCATCTCAGTGAGGTGGAGAAATGCCGGAACAAGTTCCTTTGTTCCTTGCGCCAATGTCTGGAGTGACTGATGTAGCCTATCGCTTGCTGGCAAGGGAAGCCGGGGCTGATTTCACCTCGACTGAATTTACAGCTGCAAGTGGCCTCAGCCGACAAGATGCCCGCTCATGGGCCAAGGTCGAAACTCATCCAAGGGAATCGCCGTTCATCCCTCAGATTTTTGGCGGCATCGAAGATGAAATGGTCGAAACAGCCCGTTTACTATCCAAGAACGCAGATGTCATCGATCTCAATTTTGGTTGCCCGGCCCCCAAGGTCACCAAGACCTGCGCCGGCGCGGCGATGATGGCTGACCCTGACAATCTCGTCTCAATGGTTTCCAGATGCATCGAAGCGAGTGAAACCCCGATCTCAGTGAAGATGCGATTGGGTACTGGCGAGAATTCGATTACAGTTCTTGAAATCGCAGAGCGTTGTGCCCAATTGGGTGTCTTGCGGATTTGTGTTCATGGGCGAACATTGGCCCAGAAGTACCGAGGCGTTGCAGATTGGGATTTGATTCGAAAGGTTGTCAAAGTCACAGAGCCATACGGTATTCCAGTGATTGCAAATGGTGACGTTGTGGATTCTCGTAGCGCTGAACAATGTCTTGAGGTGACTGGTGCATCTGGATTGATGATTGGTCGCGGCGCTATCGGTGACCCTTGCATATTTGGAAGGATTAAGACTGAATTGGGTTGGGAAGATTTCGATGCTCCATGGGGTGATGCGAATGAAGCAGGGCAGAAACACTGGGCTTGGAATCGCTACGTCGAATTGGTGGACGAAATTGGAGGGCCCTATGCCGCTCGCAACATGAAACAACACGCCATCTCATTCACCAAAGGCCTCCCTGGAGGTCGTGAGTTACGACCGCACCTACATGCCATCAAGGATTTTCGTTTGATTGGTGAACCTCTGAATATTGCCTTGGAGGCATTCTCCGAGCGCCGTCACAACACGTTGATTGTGCCCGAAGCAATTGAAGCGGCAGCAACCGCTTCCGAGGCTGGAGGATGGCGACGATGAGTGACATCCGTCGCGGGATGAAGGGCATTGGCACGCTTTCGCTGATTTTCGTAATGCTTCTGATTGTCCAGATGGTGTCTCCCTATCTTGGATGGGGTGACCCCGAAGTCGAGGATGGCTTCGCAATTGATGTGGTGGCTAACGGCCTTGGAGGCCCGGCCTGTCTTGAGTGGGTTTCCGATTACGACCTACTGGTCTGCGACCGTGATGGTGGCACAATCGAATTGCTGAATTTCGACATTGATTCAAACGGCTGGAACTGGGCTCCTACTGAAATTTCCACCCTGCTTACAGACCTACACGAGCCTCATGACATTCTCATTCTCGATGACCATATACTCATCTCTGAGCGCGGAAAATTAACTCGCATCAATCAGACTGAACTCGATCAAACTCTGAATGAGGCACCACGTTGGGTGGTCATCGATGGTGTACCCACGGGCAATCATCAGACGAACAATCTCGACATCATGCCCAATGGGACTGTGATTTGGCACGTGGGCTCAACCTGCAACATCTGCGATGAGGTGGATGAGCGTAATGCTGCACTACTTTGGGTGAATTCAAGCACTGGGGAACACGGTATCCTTGCAAGCGGTGTTCGCAATTCGTTCCATGGGATATGGGTGCCCGAAATGGGTTACGTTTTCAGCGACAATGGTCGTGATTGGGAAGGAAATCATCCCCCTGAGGAGGTAAACCTCTTGATTCTTGGAGGGGATTATGGTTGGCCTGATGATGACCCTGAACATCCGGTCCCAGAAGGAACCATTGGGCCGATTGCTACATGGACGCCTCACTCTAGTTTGAACAATCTAGCACTTCGTCCGCCTGGCTCACCATTTCCCGGTGGAAATCACACCATCTATGCCACCGTTTTCGGTTCGTGGAATACCCTCATTCCCGTCGGCCATGAAATCGTCCGCATCGATTTCACAGCGGACACCAACAGCCCACAAGGTTGGGCATCCGAAACTTCGGTTTTCGCATCCGAACTTAGTGCGCCGCTACCGATTGCATTCCACCCCAGTGGTGAACATCTGTTCTATGCCAATTTTCTAGACGATGGCACGCTATACGTCATTTCTGGAAATAGTTATTGAGAAACTACTGGATTGCCTTTTCTAGCGTTTCTGCAACCCTCTTTATCCGCCTGAAAGTCCGATCTGCTTTGGCCAATACGCGCTCTCGAACCTGATTCGATTTAGCACCGCATAGGCGCCACCCGATCGGCAATTTTCCACCGAGTAAGTTGAGCAATACCATCTGTTCATTTGATGGAATGGTGGCAAACATTTTCTCACATGCAGCGACATTGAAAGAGTCACCATCTAGAGATTTCACGACCTTTTTGGCAACCTTTTCATCGATTCGGGAGAGTCCTCCCTTCTTCATCAACCAGTCACCTCCTCTTCTGGCGTGTTGTGCCTGTAGCGCTGACCACAAGGTCACCGGTAAGCGATCGAGCCTTGGTACCCTCTCCGCCAACCCCGCTGCTCTGAAACGATCTAGGGTACGGGTCAGACGTGGGCGGGTAGTGCCCCAATTTTCCAGAGCTTCATCCAACGAAAGTGGGGCGTGGGCAGCCAGTAGGTGTTCGAACATGAGCCTCCCCAAGGGTGCACTTCCATCGGCAGGGCGCCGAACTCGATCCCCCAATAATCCAAGGTCGAGAAGGAATGCGTCAACCTCATCTTGTCCTTCTGTGAGTGGTGCGCGTCCACGTATTTGGAGATGGAATGGCGCATCATCCTTCTTCTCAGAAGGGATCGACATTCTGGTGTCACTTTCTGTCATCCAATCATCGAGTAATCGAAGTCGCTGCTCTAAGACCAGACGCGCTTCGGCAGACATGATTTCTACGGCATTGGAAAGAGAACCATTTCGGAGGTGATGTACTCGCCAGCCATCACGATTTACAGCTGCTGTGAGCCCACATTCGTTGAGTTTACTCAATTGATATTGTATAGCGGTTGGCGATAGCCCCAACTCATCTCCCAATGTTTGCGCATCCCATCCACCACCTGGGTTTGCAAGCATGTGTTCACAGAGGATTCTGTGGATTGGAGAATGAACACCTTCCCCCGTCCAATCATCTCCACTACGGCGCACAAATTCAAGCGTATCGAGCAGCCAGCTGACCAATTGATCGACATCACGGCTACCCGCTGGTGCAGGCTGCTCGACCAATCGCATGTTCAACATAAGTCAGGCCCGTAGCATGGGGGCTCAAAACCCCTCCGACATCAGAAGCGACTCAGACCTAACTATGTCGTCCAAGACAAGAACGCGAACTTACTCGGGAAGGGGGCGCTCATCCAGCCATTCATACTGAACACCGGAGGCCTGCAAACCTTCGAGATGGGGAGCGAGTTTGAGTTCATGGCTGTGAACAATACCACGTCGTCGCAAGACCTTGATTGCTGAATGCACCGTGGCCCGAGATCGACCCAATTCCCGACTGAGTTCTGCCTGACTTTTCGGCAGTGGTGTCTTCATCAAACGTGCCACCACAATTCGTTGGGCACCGGAGAGCCCAACCGGCATCATTCGAGCAGCACTTTCAGAATCCCCGACGTTCATTTCTCGAAGAATTTCGATTTGTTGTGGAGCGCCGGCATAATGACAGGATCGACCATTCACTGGGACGACGGTAATCGAACGATTGGCAATGAGCACGTCGAGGTGATGGCGAAGCGTGCCGTTTGCAGCTCCGAGTTCCCGTTGCAATTCACGATAGGCCAATCCCGGTTGAGTATCGAGAACCTGCAGTATGCGCTGGCGGAGTGGGTGTTCCCAAGGGTTGGACGCCTCTGTAGAAATGACTCCTGATGCAGACCAATTCCACGGCATGACCGCACCAAGGCTGGCGCCCACAGCAGCGACTCCAGCCATGAGCCAGGGGCGCTGACGGTGCCATTGCTGTAGCAGTGCCATCGAATCCCTTTGGGATTCAGTGCTTATTGAAGCAATTGGTCCAGTGTTCGGACACAGGGTGGCCTATGTCAAAGAAAGATTAAGACGACACCTAAAATCAAGAATTGTATGAAGGCCGGCGGCAAGTGTGTCAAATGTGGTAGCGAGGATGTGAATCAAACCCAAGGTTTAGCCAAGGCGTTTACGACCCACATTTTGTTCGCTTGCCAATCCTGTGGTTATACCGAATTGTACGAAGCGAGTCCTGGGAGTGGCACTCTTTCTGGCACTTACAAAAGGGCCCTCCCACAGGCCCTCATCTATTTGGGTTTGATATTCGCAGTTTTCTATATGATCGGAATCTATTGACCTCGCACATAGGGTACCCTTTGCTCAACTACTTTTGCTGGACAGAACCCTTCTGCAACTTCATGTAAG
>CAZXVR010000050.1:0-11582 GCA_964644485.1 uncultured Candidatus Poseidoniales archaeon
CACAGCGCCAAGATAAGATCGAGTGCACCCATGACCCGCATACCACGGCGTAGTTGCAAGATTCCACCCACCCAGGTTACCAGTGACAAGGCTAGGATACTGACGACCAACCATGGTGACCAACCCGCGACAGCAAATACACCCACAGGGAGGATGATGTGGGCATTCCACAACCATGCTGTTGTCCACTTAGGTATCTCAGCAAAGATTGTGTAGACATGCGCTAACAGCATTGCGCATCCTGTTGCAAATATTATCCATTGCAGAGCGTTTCGATAATCATCACCCTCTGACCATGCAATGAAGGCAAACAATCCACCCAAGATTGCGTAGACGGAAAGAGCAACCCCTGCCGGTTGTTTCCAATTGAATGAGCGCTTCATGCATAATATTCCAGCCAGAAGACCCGCCGGCCCAGCAGAAATCATGACGACCATGAGTGCAAAACTGCCTCTGCCCGCAGCCCCCCGATGATCAGGCATTCCATTGGTGCGACGGAAAGCCTCAATCCATTCCCAAACGAGCACCAAACAAAGCAAGGTGATTTCATGGAATATCCAAGGCAATTGCCAATCGATGAACCCGTGTGAATTGTCGAGTAGATCAATCGTGAATGGGAATGGTGTGGCGTTGAACAACAGTGCACCAACAAGTCTGGAAAGTAGCAACATCATCACGATGCCTTCAACCGCACTTGGGATTCGCCAAGGGAGGTCCTCTCGACCATATAATGAGATGAGGGAAAGACCGAGAAGACCGAAGGTGAGCACCATCAAATCAAGTTGATTGTATAGGCTACCAAGTGGTCCGAAGTGCCCGACAAGATAGATCAACGCCAATGACCCCATGGTCACAAAGAATGGCATTTCGATACCATTGATATCTGGTAATCTGAGGTTGTGTACTTTGGCACGTTGACGCGACACCCAGGTCAAGGACAGAGCGAATAAACTGACCATCAACATCAATCCCGAGTTCAATTGTCCATTCAACCAAGCCACCCAGCACGCTGCAAAGGTGGTTACAGCAATGAACGAGAGGACGATGATGGGTCGATGATGTATATCGCCAATCAACAAATCCATCTCTTCAGAATTGTATTGCGCGCCCGATCTGCGACGACGCTTGCGTTGTTTGTCGATCAGTTCGTACAACTCGGCATCCGCCATCTTCATTCCACCTCTCGAGATGGCCTGAGATAGCGACTTCGCGAGAATCCCCGTCGGATCTTCCGTGGCTTTCGCCGCCATTTCTTCATCCGCAAAGTGGAATAAATTCCCACCTTGTTGAATATCAAGCGGCTTCTCTTCCGCTCCCAGAACAGTCATTGCAGATGTCGCTGATGTCGTTTGAGCGAGCAACTTCGGCTCGGAATCAATCGTATCGGTGAATTGTCCTTTCTCAAGAGCGGCAGCCAAAGCTTGTCTGTGTTGTAATTCAGCCAATCTCGTCTCTCGCTTTCCAACCTGCTTGAGTTCCATCCTCAATTCACCAGTTGCGGCCAAATACAGAGCGGAACCCACGAATGCAGCAATTGCAAGGAACGATTGAGACACGTGCATATCTTCGCCAGAAGTTGCCCAAATCTGAACACTCAATAGACAAACAACAGCAACGGCAGGGGGCAACAATTTCTCCAATTGGCGTGCCTTTGGAAGATAGATGGCAAGGAGTGCAGAAGAGGTCAATATCATCACAAAACCGGTTTGTATTCGGTCGAGAGGCTCTGGATCAATCAGCGGGAATGGGCGGCTATGATCGAGTCCAAACAATACGATTTGTAGTGTTAACAATCCCATTGTCAAACTCAGCAATTGAGAGGGCGGCCCTTCTTCCCCGCGGGTAAGAAGGATGGCGACAGAAGCAGCAGTTAGGAACAGCATCCAAAATGCATCGGCTCCGAAATTCCACTGCAGCACTGCGAACGTAAGCGCAAGGCAGAGAAGAATAGTTCGTGGGTTTCCTTGGTGTCTGCCTTGAGATTCAGCAACGACATGTACGGTGGCTAGAGACGCAACACCCAACAATGTGTACCAGCCAATATCATCTCGTCCATCGATGAACATCAACCATACAGCAAGGCCGGATATCATACCGAGATTCCACAATCGCATCAAGCCAGAATCACGCAAGCGAGAACTCAATTCTGTTGCACCAATCAACTTGCCTGCGAGGTTGACTCCAGTATCACCCAACTTGAGATTAATTGGATATTGAATGAGTGCAGCCACCGTTAGATACAAGGCAACAAATTTTGGATCGAGAACAATTAACAAATCTACATCGATATCTCTGGCCTCGGAGAAAGATTCCAATGAAGATGTCCAGAGTGCGTGAACGAACATCCAAAGCCACGGTGCGAGGACAGTCACCCCAGCAATGCTAGGTGACACACGTTTCAATGCAAGTGCACCTGTTGCAAGATGAATTATTGTAAGACCACAGAGAAGATACAACCCCTCATCGCCACCCTCTGATACAGAATCTGCAGGAATGAGGATGGTCAACAACAAGATGAGGACTAGGCTCCCTAGCCAAAGCACGCGATCCGTCACGTTCGATTGGTGTTTGAGGAGCATTGCAACAGTCACAATCGTAGACAGTACTGCAAAGGCTTCGTATCCAGAAATGAGTGATGTTTCAACTAGTTCAGATTCCAAAGCGACGAGAACAACCAACAAAACAGGCAATGATGAGAGCAACGGTTTCAGAACCTCAATTGGTTCTACACCCCTGACAACGAGATAGGAACCTCCGTAGACGGCGATGAGAGATAGCAAGATTGCTAGAGAATATCCGGTAGCATCACGCCCACTCGCGAGGAGCAGTAGAGCCCCAATCATACCGAGGCCTACCGAGACTCCCCACAACCCTGGTTTTCCTAGCCCACTAACTGCAATTCCTTTGCTAAACCAGTTTTCAGCGCGCGAGAAACGAGCCGCCATCGACCCGTTGATGCACGTGACGACGAGAGCGAGTAGGAAAAGCGGCATCGGATCAGCGAGTGGCAAGATCTCTAGCGCACCGATTTCCAACGAATCCGATTGAATTGCATGCAATCCAATCCACAAGTGACTGGCTGCGATTCCAAGCGAGGCCAAGTTCCCACTCTTGCGATGATAGGCCAAACCGTGCAACAACATGGTTGCAAGCATGATCATCACAGCGACGCCCAATTCACCACCGACGGAACCCGCCGCAGAAGCCAGTGCGAGAGAGACAAGCGTAGCTTGAGCCATGATTGCATCGTGCTTGTGGCGATATCCAACCAAAATGTTGACACCGACAAGCGCGATTAATGAGCCACCCAATTGGGGTGTGTCAATCCAACCCCAATGGTGTGCATCGATGGCCAATCCGTAGAGCAATTTCATCGAGATAATGACCCATGTCACTCCAAGAATGTGCATTCCTTTGTCGGGTACCCAACGCTCACCGAGGACGAACCCTAAGGTCGCGAGTCCAATTAGGCCAGCAGTCGCCATCACCGGTTCTAGGGCGGTAGCAACCAGCCAACCGATTAGACTGTAGACAAAAATCATCGAGACCATCAAAGCCCAATGTAGCCGCCTTTCCCCCTCTACTGCCATCTCTGTAATCGTATCTAATTCAGGTGTTTCATAGACGGTCCCATCAGCGAGAATATCACCGGGCTTTGGGCCGGATTCGGAATCGAACACTTCGAATATCTCACCGATGGCATCATCGATATCCTTGCCGTCATCCACACCACCCTTGGTAGTTGTTCCAGCCACAGCATCGGTTGGTGAACCACCAGGAAGTGCGGGACGTTTCGCGGAAGCTAAATCTTCAGATGTAATGAAGGCATCAAGATCGATTCCACCGCCCATCTGAAAGGCCCGAGAATCGATGATTCTGTCCTTGGAAGGGGTTTCGGCATCATCATCATCATCCCCCGCCATACAACGAAGCAATCCATTCGTCGCATAAGCGTCGCCCCGTTGTGGAACAGAATTCAGTGGTTTGCATACGGCCCCAAGGGGGCCGAATAACAGGTATGGGTGGCCGAAATGCACTATAAGTGTCCAGTGGGGCGCGCTCGATATGGCCCTCTCGGTCATCGGATGCGCTGGCCTTGAAGGGCAGCATGACTTATCTCATCATGGACTCAGTCCAAGCGGTCAAGTACATTGGAATTTGGAATGGCAGGAATTGTATGCGGCTGCCCTTCGAAGAGGGGAGGGAAACCTTACCGCACACGGTGTTTTGATGACCGAAACTGGAGATCGAACTGGACGATCCCCCAATGACAAGTTCATCGTCAAAGTTGATGATGAAAACAACCCGCTAACAGGAGATGTTTGGTGGGGTGATGTCAATGTTCCAACAACACCTGAGATCTACGACAATTTGTGTCAAAAGGTTCGGGATTATCTTTCGAACAGGGAAGAGATTTTCATTCAAGATTTACATTGTGGTGCTGATGCTGAAGAAAGACTTGCTATACGAGTCGTGACTGAAAACGCATGGCATTCCGCCTTCGCACGCAATATGTTCCTCAGGCCATCAATTGAAGAAATTGAGACCCATGAGCCTGAATTCACCATCCTCCACGCACCGCATTTCCATGCTGACCCTGAAATTGATGGAACCAATTCGGAAGCATTTGTCATCATCTCCTTTGAGAAAAAAACAGTGATTATTGGAGGGACACGTTATGCTGGCGAAATCAAGAAATCGATTTTTTCAATCATGAACCATATCCTCCCCGGCAGAGGCCACTTGCCAATGCATTGCTCATCAAATACGACCGGCGACAATACAGCGGTTTTCTTCGGACTGTCAGGAACTGGAAAAACAACATTATCTGCAGATCCCAATCGTGCTCTCGTCGGTGATGATGAACACGGATGGTCTGCAAAGGGTGTCTTCAATTTTGAAGGTGGCTGTTATGCTAAACTAATCGACCTTGAGGAGGAGGAAGAACCTGCAATTTTTGCAACGACTCGTATGCCGGGTTCAATCTTGGAAAACATCATCACAGATAGCGCAGGAGTTCCCGATTTTTCAGACGATTCATTGACAGCCAACACACGAGGATCCTATCCAATTGAATACATCGAGAATCGCACCGATGATTCCATGGCAGGCCATCCACAAAACGTCGTCTTCCTCACATGTGATGCATTCGGTGTATTACCTCCAATCAGTCGACTGAGTCCTGCTCAGGCCGCCTATCACTTCATTTCTGGTTACACCGCAAAGGTTGCCGGAACCGAAGTGGGGATCAAAGAACCACAAGCAACATTCTCAGCTTGTTTTGGAGCACCTTTCATGCCCCGGCATCCTAGCGTTTACGCCGATTTACTCGCATCAAAGATGGCAGAGCATGGCGCCCGTTGTTGGCTGCTCAATACCGGATGGGTCAGTGGGGGATATGGTAAGAGTAAGCGAATTCGAATCAAGTGGACCAGGGCTTTGCTCAATGCAGCATTGGATGGCAGTTTGAACGATGCAACATTTGCGAAAGACCCACGCTTTGGTTTTGATATCCCTCAGTCCTGTGAAGGAGTACCGGAAGACATCCTCAATCCACGTGAAACATGGGGTGATGGTGCAAATTACGATGCAACAGCGGATCAACTTGCGAACATGTTTGCAGAGAATTTCAAACAATTTGAGGGAGGGACCAGCCAGGAAGTTCTCGATGCGGCCCCGAAGCCGCTCTATTGAGCCCCAATAGGCTGCAAAACCTTAGGCGAGGCCCCTAGTGGGACCTCTGATGGACGTCACTGCGGCCGCGCTATTCCCCTCTCTTTCTGAAACGGGTGGAAAGGTCACGGGTCTGAGGATGCCTGTTGAGGAGCCCGTCTGGGTTTTACTCGACAAATCAAACCCAAATGGTTTGGCCAATCAACTTGAGTTCCTCCTTCAAGGATTAGGTTCGAATCGACGAGGGCTGCATGATTCCGTGACCATTGATGAATCCAAAGGGCCAGTACACATTGTAGACGGTTCGTTAATCGGTCCGAGCTCACACATCGAAGGCCCGTCATACATCGCTGGAGAAGTTCGCCATGGCGCCTATGTTCGCAGCCACTCTTGGATTTGTAGGGGGGCCGTGGTAGGTCATGCGACCGAAGTCAAACACAGTTTGCTACTCCCCGGCGCAAAAGCCCCACACTTCAATTATGTCGGCGACTCCATTCTAGGCCGAGATGTCAATTTAGGGGCAGGTTGTAAGTTGTCCAATCTGCGGAACGATGGTCGTCATATACGAATCCACAATCTTGGAATCGATACTCATTTGAGAAAATTTGGTGCTATTCTTGGAGAGGGTGTGCAGATTGGATGCAACGCTGTTTGCAATCCAGGCACGGTGCTAGGTCCAGAATGCAATGTTTGGCCAAACGTGACTGTGAGTGGTGGTCACCCACCCGGTAGTGTACTACGAGAGTGATTGTATGACGCGGCCACGACTGCACGGCACCGATGGTATTCGCGGGCGTATCGAACCATTCGATGGCGACGATGAGGCTGCACTCAATGCGCTGGTTGAGAACCGCGTTCTCAGCAATCGTTCCATGCGAATCATTGGCGAAGCTACTGGCCTCTTCCTCATCGAGGATGTCGGTGAATCTCCGTTGGTCATTCTCGGTTGGGATCGACGTGATGGAAATGCGGCACTTGTGGACTCATTGGAATCTGGATTGGGAGTTGCTGGTTGTCGCACACTCCGGGTTGGTGAGTTACCCACCCCCGGTCTACACAATGCGGTTCTCGCTAGTGCTGCAGATGCAGGGATGATGGTCACTGCGAGCCATAACCCAGCGAGCGATTCTGGCGTGAAATTCTTTGATTCTGAAGGATACAAATCAATGCCCGATGTTGAGAATCGAATCTCAGATATCGCATGGCAGTTGGCCGATGGTCGCTTGGCCGCACCTCAAGAAAAATCAGAATCATTGGAAGAAATAGACGGGTTGAGCCTATACAGAAGTTCGCTGAATACTCGTTTGCAGGTTCTCGAATCTATGCTAGGTGTTGATTTTGAAAATGTAGATTGGGAAAGTGTCGTTTCACCTCAAGGCTTGCTGTTGGACTCATCGGGAGGTGCCGCAACTGAATGGCTCGCAGAAAGCCTAAGTCGTCGTGGATTGAATACGATTGAGGTCAGCAGTCGCTTGGACCCAATCAATCAGGATTGCGGAGCAGGTGAATTTTCTCCTACCGCCAAATGGTCGATTGAGAATCTCCTCATGGACGAATCCCATCATCGATTACTTTGGACGATTACTCAGAGATTGGAGGGGAATGAAGGCATACCACCATGGAAATCTGGGCAGATTGTTGGAGCCGCATTAGATGGCGATGGCGATCGATGTTTACTCATCGAAGCCACATCCGAAGGATTGCAAATAGTCGATGGCGATCGGATGTGTGATGAGATTATACGCGCCGGTATCGGCGACGATTCTACAACATGGAAAATGGCTGCCAGTATCGAAAGCGACCTCGGCTTGACGGCAGATCTTCCTAGACTCGGCGAGCACAAATCTGTCACAACAGCAGTGGGTGATCGATGGTTATCGGCTGCCTTGTGGCCAGAAACAGATTCGAGGTGGTTTGAGTCTGATCAAGTCCCAAAAGTCATTGGCACCGAAGATTCAGGACATTTGGTGATGCCAACACTTTGCCCAAATACAGGCAACAAGTGGGCATTGGTGGGCGATGGAACCGCCACTCTTCTAGCATCTCTACTTGCAAGAGCCGCCCTTTGCAATGGTGATGCGGCACCTGCATTCCAAGGCGGTTGGAAAAAGCGTAGTTCAATTCGTCCGAGTGCCAGAGAGCGTTGGACAGGTGATAACGAACTCTCCTCACTGGTTCAATCGGTAGCGGAGAAGTGGTGTGGTACTCCATTATTGCGCACGCATGTTGAAGGTGAACCAGCGCTGATGTTGTTGGAAGGGAATGTTGAGAACTTACCCCTATCAATCGCGGTTCGAAATTCAGGCACGGAAGCCAAAACATCGATCTCGATTCGTTTTGCACGAGGCATCGATGCAGATGGTGAGCAATTGATGGAACAATTACTCGACATCCTAACCCCTCATCTATCACCATAGGTTGATTTCAGTTGCTTATTGAGAGCAATTAGTGAAAATCGCTAATACGAATTAGCAATTGAAACCGTCTGAGAGACATGCTGCCAGCGGACGTATTGGCGAAACTCGACGCCATGGATGAATACGATCGGATGCTCGCATACGATCGAATTGGAAGGGACCACAGAATGAATGCATCAGAAGTCGAGGCACAATTCAACGCTTGGAAGAGTGGAGGCGTTGTGCCATCGGCAAGCCCAGCCCCTGAACAGGTTCCCAGTGCACCATCTGGCCAGTCTGCGAATTATATTCAAGACGCATCCAAATATCGGCCAACATATGACCCAAGCAGAGAAGGCAGAGCCCGTCAATCACAGATCGAACAGGCGGTTATGTGCCCATTGTGTCATTCTGCTCTCGGCATCCCAGCAACCCGTCCAATCAAGGTCACATGCCCAAGTTGTTTGGCAGAATCGACATTTACGGCATAATTGCGGTATTTTATACAACAATTGAAAACACACTCGCACCCCCCTTAGGGGTGCGGGAGGCACTCAAGATGGTCCGTACCTTGGTCATCACGGTAGATCGTGACAACGATTTAGGCGTTAAGGCAGGCATTCGTGGAAGCGTAGTTGGCCGTCGTCAAGTTCTGACCGCAGCGCTACGATTGGGTATCGCCGACCCTGAAGAAAGCGATACCAACGCCATTCTTGGTGCATTGCACCAACACGACCTGTTGGCAGAAGGGGCTGAACCCAACGATGAGGTGGAAATTGCAATTCTCACAGGTGATGAGCGAGTTGGTATCAAATCTGACCGCAACATCGCGCAGCAGCTTGAAGATGTCATCTCTGAGTTCCAACCCGACCGTGGAATCCTTGTGACAGACGGGATGGAGGATGAATCGGTTTTACCAATTCTTTCCAGTCGGCTTTCCATTGATCATGTTGAGAAGATTATCGTTCGTCAATCCAAAGGTATTGAAGGAACATATTACTACATTGCCAAAGCGATTGAGGATCCTCGTTGGAGAGCTAGGCTATTGGTTCCAATCGCCGTTTTCATGATGATTTTGGGCCTTGGAATGATTCTTCCAAACGGCGCAGTGCTCATCGGTTCCATGCCATTATTGGTGGGTGTATACCTTCTGTTCAAGGGATTGGGTGCTGAAGATCGACTTGAGCGTTTGATGCGAGATATGCGTGAATCAGCCGATGCAGCGATTCTGTCTTCGCTCTTATGGGCCGTAACAGGTGTAGCGATATTGCTGGCCGTTGTTGAAGGGTACGACACGTATGCTGAATTCAGAGTAGACGGTGGTGGTAGCAACATTTTGATGGGCCTCACCGTCTTACAGAAATCCTTGACCTGGATTGTCCTTGGTGCACTTGCTTTCGCATTATCTATGATGGTTTTGCGATGGAAGAAGGGCAACTTCAGTGGCCGTTCGATATTGATTATTGCATTCGGCGCCGTTCTCTGGACAATGGCTACAGCGGCTCTTGAGGTCGCGATTCGAATTACAGATGGAGGTGGATACGAGTATGATGTAACCACCATCATGAATGATTGGGGGCAAACCCTCCTTGCATTGTTTATCTTCTGGGCACTTCGTACAGGTGTGCGCTCTTGGGAATCAAAGCAAGACACAGGGCGCTATTGGGGCGTCTGAACTATTGTTCAGTCACAGACGGGGCATTCGCCTGTTCTTCTCGATGCTTGGCGCGCTGGCGCACACGGAGATATTTCAGTGGGTGATCCATCCAATCTTTGTTGCATAAATCCGATTTCACATCTCCACGAGTAACTGGACAGCAGGCGTTAATTTGCAATTTTGGGCATCCAGCAGGAGTGTATTCATGCTCATAGACGTGATTCAATTGATAGCGGGTTGTATCTGCGGAATAATCGGGTGCATTGACGAAAAACGATTGGGCTTCATCGACGGTGAGACCAATCACCCGTGACATACTCGCGAGGAAAACACGTCCAACGTGATTGATGTTTACCGACTGTGCTAGTTGTGTCGTAATCTCTTGCATACAAGGTGGCCAATCACCTTCTTCCGCAGAAGTGAACGAAACTTCAGTGCTCGCTTGATGCTGTAAGAGGCCAAGAATACGACCAATCTCTTCAGCCATACGTCCAGTAAAAGCATCATCCATTTTCTCCCTTCTAACAATACATTCCTCAGTGAGTTGCATTCGAATTCTTTCTTTCAATAATCGAGAAAGTTGTTTCTGACTACTGCCCTTAGCTCCGGGCGATAGAACCACCCATCCATTTCGCATCGGCCGATTTGGTAAACGCCAATAGGCTCCACTGATTTTTGGACAGATTTCGATAAAATCGGTCACAGGAACTTCCCAGTTCCCATCTTCACCGATTCTGACATCACTTAGGTAGGTCTCCGCCAGTCTTTGAAATGAATCGGGAGTTTCGATATTGCCCCACAAGTGATCAGCGCGACTCGCTTCACCTTCGGCCCAACGGCCCAACAATCGCTCATCAAATGAAGCACACACCGTCACCATGGCGTATAGGAAAGACAGGCATTCAACCATTTGCCCATATGGCGTGTGAATGTCGATGGTCGTCGTCGCATCGATGTCTTTGCTTACAACCGATTCAACGAGGCGCACGCGCGCACGCACGCGAACAGCCTCAAGCCATTCAGTGTCAACCAGTGCCTCCAAATCGACCTTATTAGCCTCCATGTGTGCTTTGATTGCAGCATTCGCCTGTGGAAGGAATGGATATCGTGCTGTAACGACCGCGTCCTCGATGGCTGGAGGCTGTAATGGCATCGGCATGGAATCTCTACCGGGTGAACGAGGGTTCTTCAAGGCTCTCTATACCTCCGGTGAATGTGGCCCCCTCTGTTCTCTCTCTCCTGATTGATATTCAGGATGAAATTAGAACCGATTTCGGTTGGAGATTGGAACCGGATTTGATCTCTGCAAGGGATCTTCGAGATGCCTGTGAAGACAAATCATGGTCTCTACCATCATGGACAGAAAAAGGTCGTGAAACAACACGGTTAAATCTCCAAGAACGATTGATTTCCAAGCCTTTGACAATCCTTGGTGCTGCTGCTGATGCCGATGATGTGCGTGCCGCCATTCAAGATGGACATGGAATCATTGCTGCGGATGGCGCTGTGGGAGTTCTTGAAGAAGTAGCGTTTTCAGAAATTGCATGGGGAGCATTACAATGCGTGGTCAGTGATGCGGATGGAGATGCAACCCATCTAGCGATGGCGGCAGAGAGGGGGATACCCTTCTGTCTGCATGCACACGGGGATAACATCGATGAATGGACATCATTTTTGGATGTCTTGCACATCTATTCCACCCCGCTCACGTTGACACATCAAACACCGGAAACCATACTGGGTATGCACAATCCCGGTGGGTTTACGGATGGAGATCGTGCAGTTTGCCTCGCTTTATCCCTGAACGTCTCGCCGAATCAACTCACCCTCAGAGGATTTCGAACCGATATCATCGG
>CAZXVR010000051.1:0-11377 GCA_964644485.1 uncultured Candidatus Poseidoniales archaeon
TCATGCCCAACCAAGAGAACAGTACATCCATGTCAAAGACGTTGATCAAACCCTGATCCACCAATCGCATGTCAAAGAAATCGAATTGGCGAACATTCTCCAGGAGTTTCACAGAGGGCTCAGTGGCTGAAAAGTGAGCGCATGCTTCTCCATTGGCTGCTCCATTCACCAAGAATTCCATGCACATGGTCGTCTTCCCTGAACCACACGTTCCAGCGACCAGAACCGTCGAACCGTAAGGGATGCCTCCACGCAATATTTCGTCCAAACCAGTAATTCCGGTGACACACCTGTCACGCTCGTACTGCGGGGTCGGCATCATGGGAACAGTCCGCGATTCAACAGGCCGTAGATAAGCCGATTGACTGAACAGTGCCGAAATGGCCCACCTATCGGGTTTCCTCACCAACCGGGTGTTCCACCATCAACGGCCGTCCAATTCGTAGAACTTCCGGGATTTCCGCCGAAGTTGTATGTCATCGAATGGTTGGATTGTATATTCCAAGAACTGTCCCAATTGATGACGATTACATCGAGCGTGAGAGCAGTACCCGGGCGGGTCCAACCGAGGGTGATGGTGTCTCCTTCTGCAGCCAAGGCATCGATTGTGCCAGTGCCGAGAACGCCAGTCGAAGCCATATCGATCATCATGACATTGTTGGGGTTGTATTGAGTCGCAGCATTCCCTGTACAGATGAGCAATCCTCCAGCAGCCAATGCCCCATCTTGAATCAATTCGAATGCACCGGGTCTAGCCAGACTCCAGCCAGAGAGATTCATTGCAAATCCATCCGGATTTTCCAATTCAATCCACTCTGGTGGCCCATTTAATGGATCGGCCATGAATTCTGTAATCCGTAGGCCCGAGGGGTCCCTTCCTGCATTGTGTACTTCCAGTGTTACGCGCACGGAATCGCCATCCAAATGCATGATTCGACTGGCGGTGGCCCCTTGTGTCGCACCCGAGCGCGATGACCCATCGGAAAACACGATATTTCCGATACTTGATTCATCAGAACTCTGGACGACAATTATTGTCAGGTTGAGGCTCAATCCTTCATCGATTCCGAGTCCATGGATGAGACGATCTTCGGTTACATTTCCAAGCGCTGAAATGCGATTCATATCGAGGTGCCCCTCCCCATCGCCAATGGCTGGTAACAAATCAGCTGCAAGTAGTGTATTGGCATCAAACAAATGCCAATCATCCGTTGAATTGGCGATATCCCGAATCCCTGCATCTCTCAAGACGACATGACCCTTAGAATCCGTCAATCTTTCCAGTCCGTCAATGGCCATTTGATCCAGTCGATCCACTTCAGCAACATTGCTACCGAGTTTCAACTGACTGAGGGCAAGAAAAGCGCTGACGATGACCAAGAATAGAACGAATGCAGAAAGGAACTCAACTACGGCGGTTACCCCTCTCTCATCACGCACTTTTCGTGCGTTCGCGACCGCGTCCGCGTCCCGCCTCATCAATACGCCATAAAGGTCGCATCCATCAACCCTGTGGCCCATTTACTACCGTCGCACAATCCTTCTGACACCGTGTCGAATCGCCGAGGGGTATTTACGGGCCGTTTGTGGTCGTCGGTTCAATGGGTTCCCTGCAGCGCGCCCGTAGGGCGCGGAACCGACACCGCGCTAGCGGCCTCGTTTTACTCATGGTTTTGAGTTCGTTGGCGGCGTTTTTGGCTCCCGTTCAGGCCAGCATCGCTAACGATGACGTTGCGATTTCGACAGCGATTACCCCGACTCCTGAAATCCACTATGATACCAATGATATCATCGATTGGAAACCCTCAGTTTTGGTTGAAAATCAATACGATTTCAATTCGGATTCACGCACCATCGATCTCCAAATTTGTGGCGGGGATTATACTGAATTCGAATACTGCCCAACTCCACATATCGTCAAGGAATCATCGGCTCAAGCACCCAACCTCAATCGCTCCGGTGTCGATGGGGATTCAGCCGTTGTAACCTTCTGGTCATTCTTGTGGTTCATCGATTCGGCAGACATCTCGACCTATTCGGGCGAGTTCACAATCATGTTCCATTTTGCGATTGAAGACAACAACCCTAGCAATGACCACTTGCGCTATACCGTAATCATCGAAGATGACCTGGTCGATTTAATTGCAAACGATCATGACGTTGACACCTCGGTGGTCTACAACAGCGATACACCCATCCCTGCCAATCTAGATGTCCACAGCCGGTCTTGGCCGGAGGGCATGAACTTCTCAACTCACTGGGCCATGTATTTGGTTGATCCATTGGTGGCAGATTCTCAGGATTGCGTGGACTGGGAAATGAATTACACAGGATTGGGTAACCCCGATGGTTCTGGTGAATTGATTATTCACACCGCCACTCATCATGAGACTACATCCAACGCATATTATTCACCGTTTGATATTCAAGTGACACTGACAAACTCTTCAAACAAGATTTTTGGGAATATCGTGGTTGCTGGAACTGAATATGGTGTGGACCACACCGTCGAGGTTGCAGCCACAGTGAATGGAAGTGAAATCTACACTGAATATTGGGAATTTACAGGAGACATGTCACTTCAAACTCAACAATACAACACAGATTTTGAAAATGGTACGATTTGCTTTACAGTGACAATGATTGTTTCTGAATTGTTGGTCGCTGAAGATTCTCATGAATTGGGTGGATACAGTGGTACGTATAGTTCCCAGTTGATCCCCCTTCCAGACATTGTTGCACCGAATCCCGGTGTCTTTGAAGTACGAGCTTGGGTCAATGGAACATTTTTGGATTCCAACTCACACAATGACATGATTAGTTTTGATATCACGGTCAACGATACGACCGACATGTGGATCCGTGAAGTCGTTCCAGCACGTGGCACTACCACGTATGTGATGCAAGGTGGGGAATATGTGGTTCGATACCCGTATGGTGAACAATCGATCCGGGTTGTTTCTGGCAACATCGGTTGGATGGCAACAACATCGAGAGTCGAAGTAAATCTATACAATTTGGTGTCAGGTGAATTGGCAGCAGGCCCCTATACTTGTGAAATATCCTTGGCACCTGGTGAAGAGGCCAATTGTGAATTCGATTTTGCCTCAACTGGACTCTTCTCTCTCAATGCGTCGATTACAACCATAGATGGCAACATCGATGATTTACCCAGTGACAATTGGTTTGAACAGGCCATCATCGTTGATTTTGGAGCGATCAATCCAACCATCGCAAATCCAACTCCTGGCGATGTGTTTGAAACCGGACAGAACATTCTCGCAGTCGCAGCCGTCGATCCGCAGGCTCCGATGCCATTGAACTACACATGGAGGATGAATTTCATGGAAATTTTGGGTTACGGCTCTGTGGTAAACATCACCCTACCCATGGGTGAATGGGTCCTGACTCTGTATGTCACTGATGAAGTCGGCAATCTTGAAATTGCCACCCAACCAATCCGAATCCTGAATCGAGTTGAATTACAGTCAATGCCGCACGTCACTGGCGGGGTAGCCATCTCGACCTATTCGATGACTCTCGACTTCGATGAGCCGCAATTGCCACAACCTGGCGTATTCTATCCGGCTGCATACAATAAAGGAAAGGAACCCTTGGTTTTGTTCAACCTGACCATGTATTCACCCTATGGAATCAACATCACTGTTGACTCAGTTGAAGCATGGTTGGATTTGGATCATTTCCTCCCTCCGTCGATTGACAGAGCAACCGTTGAATTGTTGAGGTTGCCAGATTGGGGCGATGTTGTTACAAACGAGTTGACTGGCGAAGAAAGCTTCACCGTGTTGAATAACGGGACACTCCATATGGTTGCGACTGAGAATAACGGCGGTAATTTCATGATTATTGGGGAACTAAATGCGATTGAAGTGAATCCATCGAATCTAACGATTGTCCTCCAAAAAGATGGGCAAGTAAAACTCACGTGGGATAATGAGGGTGATTCTGAAAATCCTTACTTTGGTGGTTGGAGAATTTTCAGGAAAGACACTTTCCGCTTCATCTTCCCATATGATTCCGGGTCCCACTTCAGTGCATCGACCCTTGGCTATGCAGTAACGGACATACCCGGAGACAGTGAATCTTGGCAGGACCCGAACTATTGGGAATCTGGAACGTGTCTTTCATACCTCGTGATGTCCCATTCCCGGGCTGGTTTGGTCAATTGGGAGTATGGGAATGTATCCAATGGCGTATGGGATGAGGGGCAGGAGCGCATGGTCGTTGAGGAGGTATGCGTTGACAGTTCCGACCCTTCAACAACGGTTGACGACATGCATGCCTTCGTCTCATTCGATAACAACAGCAAACGACACACTGTTCACGTTCGTTGGACATGGCCTGAAATTGATGATGAGGGCCCCCTCACGTGGAATCTATATCGTGCTCAGATTGTTCTCCCCAGTGTCACCTACTTGGAACCAATACAGGCCGGATTACAAGGAAACCCTGGTGAAACGCAATGGTTCAATGAATCTGAAAGTGGTTTGAGAGAATCCATCAAGGTTGAACAGTTCTACTACTATGTCCTCATCCCATTTGATGCGGTGGAGAACAGTGATTATCTCGTTCGAAATGGAAATGCGGTCGAGGTTGAAGTCAATGACATGTTTTGGGATTATCCTCACAACCAACCTCCCATCGAGGGCTGCCGCGATAGTACTGCTGAAAATTTCAACCCTGCCGCAGTGATTGAGGATGGTTCTTGCACATATCCTTGGGATGGGCGCCTTCAGAATGATCTCAAGTCCGGCGCATTCCAGCAGGCTGGAACTCTTTGCATTGCTCTGAGTGTAATGAATGCTCTAATGATTCCAATGCTGATTAACAAATTCAAGGAACAGAAGGCAAAACTCAAGAAAAAGCGGGCAAAATCCCGACGGTTCTCAGACGCGGATGACTTTGCAGATGACCTCGAGGACTTCTTCGATTGATGGCGCGACGTGGGAGATTCGAACTCCCGTGGGTGAACCCACTGGTTTAGCAAACCAGCGCAATGGCCAGGCTATGCGAACGTCGCAGCAGCCGCACGACCTGCATTTTTCATTTAAGGCGAGTGGTTTGTTCACTCTTCCTCGCCGGCGATGGCAACATCTTCTACAGGCTCGTCGTCCTCTTCGTCAACAAGTTCTGCCGGTAACCGGGCTGAGAAGATAATCTCATCCACAAAACCACCCTTATCACGATCTCGCAGTTCCATAACTCGAGTTCCTTTGGTCACCTTGCCAGTCGTTTCCTTCGTCTTGTTGGCACGAACTCGTATCATCATCCCTTTCTTCGTCAATAGGAACAATTGATCACTAAGGTCGGGGATTGTGTGCACTCTCACAATTTCATCGCCATGCTCCTCATCCAATTTCATGGTGCCAACGCCACCAGCTCCACGGTTGGTTTTTCGATATCCATCACGCTCTTGCTTGACTTCACCAGTTCTCAAATCAATAACAGGTTTACCATTCTCATCGATTACCTGATGCATTTCTCCGTCACCGAGTTTACTCCGCTTGGCCATGCCGAACTTTGAAAGCGTGAGGACATGAGTATCTTCGTTTGAGGTCGCGATCATGCCTACAACGGCATCACCTTCTTTCAAACTCATGCCTCGGACGCCTGCGGTCACCCTTCCTTGGACCTTGACTGTGAACACAGTCGTTCCATCCTCTTTCACCTTCGTTTCACTTGGCTTGAATCGGCAGGCCCGACCATTCTTTGAGACCATGACAATGTGATCTTCTTCTGTTGCGGAACGAACGGCAACCAAAGTATCGGTCCCTGTCTTGAACTTCAATGCATACTTGCCATTGCGGTTGATTCGTGTATAATCTGCAAGTTTGGAGCGTTTGACAACCCCCTCGTGTGTTGCGAAAATCAGGTAATGTCCCTCTGGATTTTCTTGTAACTCTTTGGCGATGGGTAGGATTGTGACGACCTTCTCGTCTTCGCGAATCCGTTCGATTAGGTTTCGGATATGACTTCCCCTACTATGGCGGCTACCTTGTGGGGTTTCCCATGCTTTGAGACCATAAACGCGACCTTGGTCTGTGAAAATCAGCAATCTGTCCTTACTGAAACACGTGAGGATTGACTTGGGGAAATCCTCATCCTTTGTTGTCACACCTTTGAGGCCCTTACCCCCTCTCTTCTGCAAGCGGAATGATTCAACCGGTAGGTGCCGAATGTAGTTGTCTTCAGAGAGTGAGATGACGATTGCACGCTCTTCAACAAGATCTTCTCGATCCATTGAAAGTGGCATTGGGTCGATTTCGGTTCGCCGCTCATCACCATGCTTCTCTACCATTTCTTCCAATTCTGCGAGTAGAATTTGCAATTGCATTTGCCTGCTCGCAAGGATGGCATTATACTCTGCAATAGAGACTTTGAGTTCGGTGAATTCATCATCGACCTTCTTGGTATCCATCTTCGAGAGTTGGTAGAGTCTGCGCTCGGCAATCGCTTTTGCCTGGGGTTCTGTAAAATCAAAAGCCGCAATTTTCCCGAACGTCTCTTCGCCACGCAATATTTTCTCAAAGTGCTCACGACTGTCTGCACCTTTACCTGCTGCGACCACATCATCGATTCGAGCTTGAGCTTTGACCAATCCTTCAAGGACGTGTGCTCGTGCCTCCGCCTTTGCAAGATCAAATTGTGTGCGTCTCCGAATCACCTCTTCACGATGGCGAACATAGGCGTGCAAAATTACAGGTAATGTCAATTGTACAGGCTCTCGGTTCATGATGCCCATCATGTTTGCAGAATACGACTCCTGAAGCCGACTGGAACGATACAGTTGGTTTAGAACTGCATGTGGGTCAGCGTTCTGTTTGATTTCAATGACGACGCGAATCCCCTCTTTGCTCGATTCATCGCGAATGTCCCTGATTCCCTTGACGGTTTCCTTGCTGACCAGATCCGCAATTGCTTCAAGCATTGCAGCCTTCTTGACCTGGTAGGGTATCTCTGTAACGACGATTTTTTTGCCGTCGCTATCATCGAACACTTCACACTGGGAACGAATGTGGAATTTGCCATGCCCGGTTTCATACATGTCGCGAATTCCATCGATGCCGTGAATGGTTGCACCCGTGGGGAAATCAGGCCCTTTCAAGTGCTGCATATATTCACCAACATCGATGTTTGGCGGGTTTTCGGGGTCGCCATTTTCTTCGCCTTCTTCCATGATGCGTTCAACATGAAGGTGGACTGCAGATGCCACTTCTGTGAGATTGTGTGGGGGGATTTTTGTGGCCATGCCAACAGCAATTCCATCACTTCCATTGAGGAGTAGGTTGGGTAATCTTGCTGGTAGAACTTCTGGCTCCTGTTCTGAATCATCGAAATTTGGCTGGAAGTTTACAGTGTCTTTCTTGATGTCCTCTAGCATATGCTTCGACAATCGGTCGAGTCGACTTTCGGTGTATCGCATTGCGGCAGGCGGATCGCCGTCAACACTGCCGAAGTTCCCTTGCCCGTCAACCAATGGATAGCGCAGGCTGAAATCTTGAGCCATTCGGACCATTGTGTCGTAAATCGATTGGTCGCCATGAGGGTGATATTTACCCATCACTTCACCGACGGAGCGGGCCGATTTTGAGTAAGAGCGGTCGGAGGTATGTCCTGCCTCATGCATCCCGTAGAGGACACGCCTGTGAACGGGTTTCAGTCCATCGCGGACCTCGGGTAATGCACGCCCAATAATGACGGACATGGCGTAGTTGATGTAGGACGTTCGCATTTCGTCGTCAACCGTATGACGAACTTGATTGTCGGTTGGGTTTGCAGGTAACTCTTCATCTGTCATCTAATCACCTCAAACATCCACATCGGCGTCCGCAGCATGGAGCTCGATGAAGGCCCTCCGATCTGGCACATCATCTCCCATCAGGGTCACAAAGAGTGCAGATGTTTCACCATCATCACTGAAATCATTTGCAGTCACCTTGAGTAGCGTTCTGTGTTCAGGATCCATTGTCGTAATCCACAACTGATCAGGATTCATTTCACCGAGACCTTTGTAACGCTGTATTCCAATTTTCACATCGGGATTATCAATTCTGAACTCATCGATAATAGTATCTCTTTCTGCATCGGAGTAGGCATATTTCGATGTGCGCCCGCGTGTAACCATGTAGAGGGGGGGTTGTGCGATGTACACATTTCCTGCTTCAATCGCGGGCCGCATAAAGCGCCAGATAAATGTGAGAATCAATGTGCGAATGTGGGCACCATCTACATCGGCGTCAGTCATGATGATAATTTTCCCGTAGCGAAGTTTTTCCACGTTGAAGAACGTGTCCGCATCTGCTAGATTTTCTTCACCTTCAGATAGTTCGGGTGGATTTCCAACGCCGGCCCCCAACGCCTTAATCATCGTTTGAATCTCAGTATTTTGATACACCTTCGCTTGGTTTCGCAACTGTCTCTCGACGTTGAGAATTTTTCCACGCAGTGGCAAAATGGCTTGTGTCCGACGATCTCGCCCCGTCTTGGCTGAACCACCGGCCGAATCACCCTCGACAATGTAGATTTCACATTCTTCGGGATTTCTGCTTTGACAATCTGCGAGTTTACCAGGTAAACCACCACCCTCGAGGACACCCTTTCTGCGAGTGAGGTCGCGTGCCTTTCGTGCGGCTTCGCGCGCCTTGCTGGCGAGTACTGCTTTGTCGATGACAATCTTTGCCACGCTTGGATTTTCTTCAAAGTGTTCTGCGAGTTTTTCGTTAACAATACTCTCGACAATGCCTGCGACCTCGTTGGAAACGAGTTTGTCCTTTGTTTGGCTTGAGAAAGAAGGATCTGGGTGTTTGACGCTGATAACCACCGCAATGCCTTCGCGAACATCATCGCCTGACAGTTTGTCGACGTTTTTGAGCAGATTCCGGCTCTTTGCATATCGATTTAGTGAGCCAGTAAGGGCACTGCGAAGGCCAGACATGTGGGTGCCTCCATCCCGGTTGCGAATGATATTGGTATAGCATTGGATCACCTCATTGTATGCATCGGACCATTGCATGGCGACTTCAACATGAATTTCACCATCCTCGACCTCCCTCATGCCCTTAATGTAAACAACATCTGTGTGGATTGGGTTGCGACGCTCGTTCAATTGGCTGACGAATTCAGAAATCCCTCCGCCATATTGGTGTTCGACAATTTCAGCGGAATCTCCACGCTGGTCGACAATCGTGATTTTGAGGCCGGCATTGAGGAACGCTGTTTCTCGGAGGCGGGTGTTGAGGGTGTCGTAGTCGAATTCAGTCACCGTGGTGAAAATTTCCATATCCGGTTTGAACGAAATGGCAGTACCGGTGGAATTGCTTTCACCCACAGCCTCTAGGCGACCCTGGGGTTCACCTCTGACATAGGTTTGCTCGTATAATTTCCCATCTCTTTGAATGGTCATCTTGAGCCATTCAGAGACTGCATTTACGGCTGAGACGCCCACACCGTGCAGACCGCCTGAAACCTTGTAAGATGAGTTGTCGAATTTGCCGCCAGCATGCAACTTGGTCATGATGACCTCTGCCGCACTGATTCCGTATTCGGAGTGCTCGCCTACAGGGATGCCTCTACCATGATCTACGATTGTAACTGAACCATCTTTCTGGAGCACGATTTCGACAGAATCACAGTATCCTGCAAGGTGTTCGTCGACTGCATTGTCGACAACTTCCCATATGCAGTGATGTAAGGCGGAACCGTCGTGTGGGTCACCAAGATACATACCTGGCCGTTTACGAACGGCTTCAAGGCCCTCTAGGACCTGGATACTGTCAGCTTTGTAATCAGAATCGCTCATGTATTCACTATCCCTTCTTTAGTATTGTCTGAGGACCCCCGTAGGGGGTCCTCAAGGGTTGTTCTTTCGTGGTCTGTCAGGGTTATTGAATAATTCGCTTATTCTCTGGAAAAAATGCCGTTTTGGGCATCTTTTATCGAACCCACTAATCCATCCTGATCGATTGCCAATGGACCCAATCATGAGGGGGTGTAATCGGGTGTAAATTATCTGCGAGTGTGGCCGCAATACGATTAAACAGGGAGTGTGGGTCCCCGCGTCGATGACCAATACTGAAATCTGCGTTTCGTTGCGCGGTCACAGTGTCGGTGACATGATTCGAGACGCAAGCAGAGCGACCGCAGCTGGTGCCGATGTCGTCGAAGTTCGATTCGATAATTTGTATGTTAACCGAATCGAAGTTGATCCAATTGTTATCAAGAATGCCGATGGCGAGGAGACTGTAGAAAAGCAGCCACCAATCATGGAGAACCGCGCAATCGAAGAGGTCGATGTCGAATCCTCGATTCAAAAACTCAAAGATGGCATTCAAATCCCCGTTATTTTCACTTGCCGATCTACTTATGAAGGTGGTCATTTCCATGGCGATGAAGAAGCCAGAGTTTCGATTTTGAATACTGCAATAGAGAGCGGTGTGAGTTGGGTCGACATTGAGATTTCCATGGACTCTAAGGCTCGCAAGGCCTTGGTTAAGGCGTGTGGAGATGCCACCTCAATCATCGCTTCAAGTCATCTACCTGCTGCCTCTTCGGCCGATGAAATCGTCGAGTATGTGAATGCCAATTCCGATGCGGGTGCAATTGTCAAGTGCTGCTATCAGGGCGTCCAACATGCACAGAGTTTGCACATTTTTGAGGCTGCATCCAGCCTATCTGAGGGCGAAACTCGGGTTGCGCTGATGGGCTTGGGGCCGGGTGGAGATTGGACTCGTATCCATGCTCCTATGCTCAACCAAGCGTTGGTTTACACAACTCTTGATCGAGATTATTCATTGGTCAAGCGTGGCCAGGTCAATATCAATGACTTGCGGACCGCTTGGAGCGTTCTAGAATACGAGTGATTGCCCCTAGGGGGTTCCTGGTTGAATCGGGGCAGGGACGTCCCTCTCCGGCGCCGTATCGAGGTGAGGCATCATATCTCCACCTCCTGATTCAACAACATCCAATCCTGCCTTCATGTAGCGGTGGTGGACGAGGAAAGGAGCTGCGAGGATACCGAGTAACCCGCCACAACAAACCATTGACACTGTCCAATTCGGTAGGGAAAATCTCTCTTCGACTTGGATGTTCAAGTCAACGCTCATGTTTACATCATTGGGTTTTGCATCGTAATCACGTATGTTGTCCCATGCATCGATGACGAGAAACATTTCATCGGGCTGTGTTGGACCGGTGTCCCAAAGTGAGATACTACGTTCTACATTATCGAGTGCCACAGCAAAATCGACCTCATTCAATTTCTCGTAAGAATGCACATCTCTGTATGGATGCCAGAGAAGGAGGTTCTGCAACCACACCGGTGAATGGGCGATATCATCGCGCATCCCATCCCACTCAT
>CAZXVR010000052.1:0-11262 GCA_964644485.1 uncultured Candidatus Poseidoniales archaeon
TGGACGGTTGTGTTGACACGACAGATGATCAGGATTGGTATT
The DNA here is from genome assembly GCA_964644485.1 of uncultured Candidatus Poseidoniales archaeon. Lineage (GTDB taxonomy): Archaea > Thermoplasmatota > Poseidoniia > Poseidoniales > Thalassarchaeaceae > MGIIb-P. The sequence goes on from CAZXVR010000052.1 coordinate 43, forward strand.
CAATGCAGGTTTCTGCGGACAAGGATATCGTAGTTGTTTTGCGTGATTTTGGTGATGGTACAAATACAGATTTTGATTTGTTACTCGCAGATAGCACTGGTGGAAACCAACAAACTGGTGCAGGCTATGTCGATTTGTCAATGACCTATGCGACCACTGAGCGTGTTGAATTCACAACCAATTCAACCACAGCAGGAATGTTCTACATTCAGATTTGGCAATATGCCGGCGATGGGAATTACAAACTTGACATTTGGGTCAATCAATCTGTACCGAAACCAGACCTCGCTGTGAATTCGATTAGTGGCCCTGCAAGTGCAACAGCAGGAGATACCGTGAACGTGACATATACGGTTGAAAATTATGGTCCTGGTGACACAAATTCAACAAATCCGTATGATGTAGTGTTTATCCTATCTACAGACGACACCTATGATTGGGGTGACACAATCGTGGAGAGTCAAGTGGCTGGGCCTCACATTACAGCAGGTGGCAATTCTGTAGAGACCGCTCAGTTGACGATTCCTAGTGATATAGACAGCGACGACTATTACTGGATTGTTTGGCCCGATGGATGGGGCAACGTGTCCGAAGCTGACGACCTCAACAACAACAACGCCAGTTCTGCAGTAACCACGATTTCAGGTATGCCTTGCCCGAATGTCGATGATGCATCGACAGGTGCAGATGTCGGTGAGATTGAAGCCGATGCCTATGACTTGGGTGCCAATTTCAACGGAGTCATCACTGGATGTGTATCCGGTGGAGACAAGGGTGATTTGTACATGCTTTCCATGGGGCGCGGGCAGAACATTTCCGCTGTCCTCACAGCGGACAACTGGGATGCAGATCTAGACCTCGATTTGTGGAACTCATCGAATCCAGACATCGATTCTAGCATTTCCTCAAGCAGCAATGAGTCCGTCAGTACAGAAGGAACTGATGCGGATGGCGCCGCTGATACCTATTACATCAACGTCTCACAGTTTTCTGGTTTGGCCAATTACACACTCGAGATTTGGACCAATGGAACCATCTTCATCCCACCATACGATTGTGGACTCCAATCGGATTGGGGCCAATCTGGTTACGATGCTGGATCTGACCGAAACACCGCATATGATGTGGGTGACAACCCAGAATCTCTTGGCCGTGGGTGTCTTGATCCTGCAGACACCACCGATGCCTACAGATTCACTGTTTCAGGCATGCAAGGTAGCACAATCGAATTAGAGACAGATAATGCGACAAGCATGCATATTCAACTGTATTCGAGTGAGAATGGAGTTGATGAATTCATTTCTGAACAGTGGACTGTCAATGGAGTCGCGCAAGTGGATACAACAGGTATTGATTCCGATGATTTGGATGGGAATTTATTCGTTCTAATTAACGCAAATGAGTCTAGCGATGATTGGGAATCGGGTTGGTATAACCTCACCTTCACCCCACTCCCACCACCATTGCCCAACCTTGTGGCCTACGATTTCAACTGCCCAGACTTTACCGTAACTTCAGATCAAGGAACTGTATTCTTTGGTGCAGAAATCATCAGTTCTGGCGGACCGATGGATGCCCCATTCGCTTGGCAGATGAGTCTGGTCGATGAGAGTGGTGGCGAAGTCATGGTATTGCTACAAGGTTCGTATTCAGATGCAATTGACGGCCCCACTCCTGACCCTGTTAACGCCCCTCTCATCTCTAGTGGTGGAAGTATCGATATCACTAGTGTTTCATCCGGAAATTACAGTTGTGTTCTGACTGTGGATGGCGGTGATATCATCGCCGAATCCAACGAGACGGATAACACGATGACATCAGGCCTATTTGAGATAATTAACTACATTGAGATGTATGCAGATGATACAGATCGTGATGGTGTGCCCAACGATGACGATGACTGTCCCACTTTGAATGGCAACTCAACCGAAGACCGAGTTGGCTGCCGTGACAGCGATGGTGATGGGTGGAGCAATCAAGGCGATGCATTCCCTGGTGACCCAAATGGAATCGTACAAGAAGCCTGCCTTTCGACCCCTGGTGCGTGTTCAACGCAGTGGAATGATACAGACAACGATGGCTTCGGAGATAACAACGGCCCTGGTGACTACAAACCCGACTATTGCCCCACCGAAGCTGGTGTGCTGTCTGGAACCAATGGAACCGGTTGCCCGGTTTGGGTTCCTGATGAGGACAATGATGGAGTCTCCGATTCGAATGACATGTGTCCAGGAACTCCATCTGGGGCAGTCGTAGATGTGTTCGGATGTTCTGATTCTGATACCGATGGAGATGGTGTCGAGGACAACGACGATGCTTGTGCAGATACACCTGCTGGCACATCTGTTGACAGTACAGGTTGCCCGATTGAAGAAACCGATGGAACCGGAGACGGAACGAATGAATCTGACAATGACCCGTCTGGTGATTCGGAAAGCGCAACCGAGGAAGATTCTGACATCATGCTCTACATCATGATTGCAGCCGGCGTGGTTCTGCTACTGGTTGTCGTGCTAGGTGTCACACTTGTGATGCGCTCAACAGGTGGTGGCGGAGATCCCACCGAGCAAGCTTGGGCAACTGCGATTAGTCCTGAGCAACAAGCCTACGAGCAACAACTGATTGGCATGGGATACACGGCTGAACAAGCACGTGCATACGCAAGTCAATACTTCCAGCAGTGATTCGTAGAAGGTAGTCGCCATGGCAGGCGCGTTTCCGGGTATAGCGGAGCGGTTATGAAGGGGGAGCAGGTCGGCGGGACGCTCGAGGTGCTCTATACATGGCTCGCATGCACAGTCCAGGTCGCGGAAAGAGTGGTTCCACCAAGCCGATGGTCGACAAGGCACCGGAATGGTCGAACACCGATGCGAAGGAAGTCACTGAACTGATTCTATCCTTGGCCGCTGAGGGACACAACCCCGCGACCATTGGAACCATTTTGCGTGATCAGCACGCTGTCCCCGATGTCCGCCTCGTCTTGGGGAAGAGACTCGGCCAAGTTCTGGCAGAGAATGACGTCACACCAAAGTATCCTGAAGATTTGATGAACCTCATGCGACGCGCTTTGAGACTAATCGACCATCTTGAGGCGAACCGAAAGGACGAGCACAACTCCCGCCAACTCGAGTTGACTGAGAGTAAAATCCGTCGACTTTCTCGATATTACAAAGGCCGAGACCAACTCGATTCTGAGTGGGCCTACAAGCGTGACGAACTCCGTTTGATGGTTGAGTAAGGCCTCCTCTCATCGAGGTCATGTCTTTGAACCGCAGGTGGAACCACACCTTGCCGCACATGACATTACTCGATTTACCCGTCTTCACGACAGCCGCTTCGACGTTGCGCGAGGCGGCATTGAAGTTACGTACCGTTTCAGCGTCCGTGACAATCGCAGCCCCTCTTGATGAAAATGGCGTTTTCGCATCTGCATTGCTTGAGGCGGCTTTGTTGGATTCAGGTATCCCCTTCCAACGCCGATTGCGCGAAGAACCGGCACCTGCCAAGGGCCCTAGTATCGTGATTGGCTCATCGACAACATCGCAATTACGGGATGTCGAATCTGACCCTCTGTGTCTTTATTTGGATCCCCTCGAAGTCGATGCTTTGGTCGCCAGTGGAGGCGATATCCGCCGTGGTGTTCTTTCGACAGTGGCTCTGGCTGCAGCTCTCGGGAGTTCAATCACACAATCTGGGGCGATATCTCGACTATTGATGCCTTGGATTCTAACCGGGAATTGGTTGTCAGGAGGGCTTGAACACACATATGATCCCGTGTATACTGTTCTCCGCGATTATCTTGCAGATGAAGGCCATATTCGCGTCGTACCGATGCCAGAGGTGCCCGATGTCAACCCAGATAGTTTGCCAGGGATTGATGCCGTCGCCCTAGGGGCTGTCCGTGACCGGTGGGGACAACTCGATCTTGAGGGGCGTGCTCAATCGCTTTCGCACCTGCTGAAACCATTGCTTGCATCGGAATTGCCCTCTACTGCCCGCTTTGAGGAACTCGGCTGGCATCGCATCATGGTTTCCGGATGGGAACAGGATTTGGCCAGCCAATTGGTTGGATTTTCGAAAATCTGGAGAGATAATCCAACTGGCCGCAGACGCCAAGCGAGTGACACAATCGATAGCCTGCTAAGGGAAGGAAAAATTGCTTAACCTTCGATTCTCAAATTCCGTCCACAACCGCCACATGGAATTCGCACGGGGCGCACCATGGTTTCAACCGGATTTGAAGTCCCACATGCTGGACAATTGACCGTTGGAATTTCCCTTGACAACGCCTTCTCATAATCGTCCGACAGAGATTCTTCTCCAAGCGCCCAGTCGTGTTCATGCCGAGGCGAAATGATGGCCAAAGGCAACATTAGAACCGCACAAGCTGCTGCAATTCCCATTACAAACGTCGGTGGCAATGCAGACAACGCATACACATAACTCATCATTCCTGTGAAAGCCACTGAAGAAATACCAACGATCCAGCGAGACCTGAATTGGGTGAGGCGCAGTCCAATCACAATCCCAGCAACCAGTAACAATATCGTTGCTAACAATGTAACAAATGGCGAAAACAATGCACTCCCTGCAACCACATATTCTACTTCGAATTTGTCGTTATCAGACAGATCGTTAATGTCGATTGTAACCACCTCTGATAATCCGACCCGATAATGAGTCACTTGCACACGCTCGGGCAAATCCTCTTTGATGACATTGTATAGGCCCGAAAACGCACTCGTGCTCAGAGTCACACTTAGATCGACAGAAGGGTCGCCATTCATTGTCCAAATACCTGACCCCAATTGCGGGCGAATGAAATCAGAGATGAGTAGGATTCTCTCCTCTCCCCTCAATTCTAAGACTACGTCGATTCGAATTTTCATGGGCGCATCATCGATACCTGAAACGCCCATGAGATCAATCTCAACTTCAGGATTCATGTCGAATAAATCCGCTTCGAATAATCCATCGGGGTTGAGGGCCAATCCTGTGTTGCCCAAGAACACCTCAAGATTTCGTGTACTCCCATCAATGTGATTCAGAAACACTTCTTTCTCCGAATCATCGACCCGCCCATTTTCTCGAAGGTTCGATGGGATAGATGGGCCCTGAATTTGGGTAAACAAGTGGTCGGATGGAAGTGAACTGTTCCCGATGTTGTCCATGCCCCAGCGCAGCCATGAAGCCATGGAACCTTCAATTTTAAATTCCACCGTTCTTGTGATGTGTGACCCATCGTATTTCACATCGATATCGACACCTAATCTACTGCTGACCGCACGAGCCGGCTCACCGAAATGGTAATTCTCACTCCCTCCACCCTCTTCGAAGGTGATGTCGTGCATTCGTCCAGATGTCAGTGGGACATCGCCATCATTGATCCAAATGGACAGGTTAATCTGATAATTTCCATCGGTAGGATTGGAACCGGGGTTCCAAACAAATGGGACTTCTATTCCCCCTGAGACGATGCTGGGTGAACGAACATCGCTGATGACAACACCACCGACCTTGAATTCAAAGTCCTCCAATGAAGACCACATCCTCTCTCCAAAACCAGATCTCAAAATAACGGGGAAGAAGACTTCTTCACCGACCACAAGAGCATTCACCATATCGATGGTAACCAATGGCAAATTGACACGTATGGCACTCTCTGTGTCTTCACCCCAAACGAATCGGATGGACGACTCATCACCGGGTTGTGTAAACAGCAAACTCCTGACTGCGAATGTCACTTCAATTTGGTCGTTCATACTCACAGCAATCTGTGGTATTTCGATGTCGATTGCAATCATATCAGTTCCAGACATAAATGCGCCAGGTGTTCCGCTTTCAGCCGTGTAGACATTGTTTCCAATTTGCACGTCCACGGTTGCGTTGGCATATACTCCTGCAGCATTTTCGACCTCGTAAGCGATGTTGAATCGCCAAGTGGATTCGGGGATGGTCGCACTCTGTTTCCACAGAATGCTCCATGAAGCGATTTCTTCAGTGCCTTGCGCAGACTGACTGACACCTTTTTCGTTGATGCCAACGAGTTCGTTTTCAAATGGAGTCATCGTCGCTTCGTTGTTTTCCCCGATGAGATATAGCTCAAATTCACTCGGACCACAACAAACCACTTCTGCACTTGCAGAAGGTAAACTGAGTGGCATCAATGACGCCAGCAGTATGACCAGAACTGCACAGACTCGACGAGATTGGCGGGCCTGCATGGTCTCGCGACAGGGAGATTTGACTTAGAACCCTCGTGCGCGCGCGTGTAGGCAAATTAGCCATGCAACCGAACCAATCGGCGTGCCCCATCATCCTCAACGCCTTCGAGAATGGCGAATCCCATTCTCTCTAACTGTACAATGGTCCCATCCGGATAATCGTTGGTTTCCAGCAAACCGCATGCAGTTACTAGTTCACCATCCTGTTCAAGCAGCAAAACGGCTGGTTGTGCCATGTCGCTGGGTAGCCAATGAATAATCGGAGTGTTGTCAACGCGTTCGGTTCGCATGATTTCACCGATCCACCCCCGAACCGTCTTTTCATGGTTGATTCCAATGTCTGCAAAATCCTTCAAACGCCTTGCTTCGTGTGAGGTAAAATCATCGAAAGCAATCTTCACCTTGAGTGGACTATCTCCAAGTGGCCATTCACGAACGCCCTTTTCTGGATGTTCAGGGTGGATTGGCAGAGTGACTTTATCCATCTCGATTTCAGTGATGTCCAGAATAATAGTACGTGGATCACTGACAAATGATAGTCGCGGAGCATCTGCATCCACCGCTTTAGCATTCAAACTGTTCAAGGTTGACAATGGTACGGCGATATCCTTCTGAGTGAGTCCAAGGTCAACCCAGAACTTCCGCATTGCACCGGCATCATACCCTCTTCGTCGCATGGCCCGGAGTGTGGGCAATCGTGGGTCGTCCCATCCCGAAAATTTTCCATCAGCGATGTCAGATTTCATTTGAGATGTACTGAATCCACCGAACTCGTGCACTTTGACCCGGCCCCAGTACAGGGTTTCTGGATAGGTCCAGCCGAATTTTTCGTAGAGCAATGTTTGCTTGCGGGTGGAATCCATCAAATCCTTGCCACGAACGATATGTGTCACGCCCTGCAAGTGATCCTCTACTGCACTTTGGAAATCGAGTAGAGGCCAGACCTTGTACCGATTGCCGACGAGTGGGTGGTCAGCGTGTTGGATTCGCAATGCTGGCCAATCTCGCAGTGCCGGGTTTGGTAGGGTCATATCGGTACGGATTCGAATGACGGCGCCTCCGGGCAGAATTGTCCCATCATTCATCTCTTCCCAGAGTTTCATGTTCTCTTCAGTCGAACGGTCTCGGCAAGGGCAGGCCGTTTTGGTGGTTCTGAATTCTTTGAACGCCTCGCCACTGCACTGGCATACGTAGGCATGTTCTTCCGCCAAGGTTTTCGACGCATGTTCCAGATACACATCCATTCGGTCCGATGCCTTCAGGATTCGATCTGGTGCGCGACCTGCAAGCCATGTGAAATCGTCTTCAATCATTGCGTAGGCTTCCGGATCTGGTCTCTTGACCACCGCATCTGTATCGTCGAAGCGCAGAATCACTTCACCATCATGCATGTTGGCAAGTTCAGCATTGATGACAACACCTCTAGCATGACCCAGGGATAAGGGGCCGTTTGGGTTGGGTGCAAATCTAAGCACGACCTTCCCATCTTCCGCATTCGGCAATGGTGGCAAGCCCTCTCGGCGCTCCTTGATTTTCTTCTCCAGTGCATCAGGAGATTCACTCTCGAGGAGTTCACGAATGTGTTCTAGCCCCTTCTCAGCGGCCATAGTGTTGGCCTCATTTACTTGGGCTGCGATGAATGCAGTCAACTCCTTTGCTCGACTCCGCAAATCTGCGTTTTCCCCCATCACTCGCCCCATTACAGACCCAACTTGGCCCTGCCCATCGTATTCCAGAGCATTTTGCAGAGCGTACTTGCGCAGCAGTGCTGCAACCTCGGGTTCAAGTTCGCCCATAGGGCGAAACCGTTCGCACCCCGTTCTTGAACATGCGGGGCTCAAAATAGGGTTCTCTGCGCGTTGGGAGGGGCATTTGGGTCGGCCGGTCGTTTTGGAGTAAGAGTATTGTGTGTCGCTTTCCATGCATCTCTAACCGTCGCCCAACCCCATCGTAAACAGTCGTGTGGTTCGGCTCCTTCAATCAATTGTGGGATGGCTGCAATCGTTGCTGGATCTGATGGATATCCTGAGCCCAATTCAATTCCGATTTCTGCAGATAAAGAGTGCAGTGCATTGTCTCGCGCCACTTTGGCTAGGATAGAAGCGCCAGCCACAGCCAAGCAGTGCAGATCAGCGCCGTGACGACTGTCCATCGACCAGCCATCCCATGGCCACTCCGAAAGACGAGTGGCCACATTGTTTCCAAATCGACTCGCATCCGTATCACAAGCATCCAATTGCAAAATTCCACCGCCGTCGACTCGCAATTTTCGTGCCAAAGCTGCAAACAGGGTAACCTCGTGATCATTGAGGTTGGTTAGAGCCATTGCGCGGTCGATTTCTGCCGGGCTTGAAATGTGTAATTCAATCATCCAATTGCGCCTTTCTGATTGTTGACGAATCCAAGCATCTAGCTCAGTGCGTTTGGATTCAGATAGCAATTTTGAATCGGTCACCCCGGCATCATGCAGTAGTGGTAAATCCGCTTCAGGCAAGCACAGGGCTCCAACGACCAATGGCCCGATAACCGGCCCCCTTCCCGCTTCATCAATTCCGATTCTCCACATGTGATCACAAATCTAAGTCTATATCGTCATCATCGGATTTCACCATTGCACTTCCTGGTGTTTTTCGTGGATGGCGAGTCGTCCGCGCATCATTTGATTCGGCTGGTTCGAGTGCTTGGTTCGCCTTGTGTGGACCCGAGTCATCGAGCAATACCTCTGTGAGTGACTCAATCGCATCATAATCCGCATTTACATCGTGATGCTCGAATACAGTTTCAGCCGCTTCGATGACTTCAGCTGACGGCGCAACTCTCTGCGGCTTTGTTTCCGATTTCATCTCAAACTCCATCTTGAAGGCAGCAGCATCCATGGTTGGGCTTGTTGGTGTAAGGGGTGTTTGGACACCCTTTTCACTGAACTTATCCATCCAATCTTCGACCTTTTCTGGCTCGACATGTCTCGCGGCAATCATCTCGTTCCATTGCGCATCCTTTCGCTGGCGATGCACAACTGCTCGGTGCAGTACAACCGCACCAATTATGGTGACAACAATTGAGATGAGAATCTGGCCCCAATCGTTCCAGAATGACTGTGCACGGTCGACGAATTGTTCCCATGCACTTTCTTCCTCTACAACTTCTGGACGCCAATATTCGACGAGTATTTCGTATTCGGTGCGATTGGTGAAAATGATACTGGGCTCAAGCGTACTTCGCATTTCAACTGTGATTGCCGCCGTGCGATTCAATTCTTGATTCCGGGGCAATTGCATCCAGGCTGTGAAGGTCACATTTGTGTTCGGAGCGATATCGTGAAGGATGAAATGGTTGGGTTCCCATTCACCAATTTCCCAGTCTTCAGAAAATGGAGGAATCAATCCATATTCGGTGAACAGATTCGTGGACAAGGTGACATCCAAACCATCGGCAATATTGCCGATATTTCTGAATGTGTAAGACAGTGTGACATTGTCCATGTCATCCATGGTGATGCTACTTGATTGAATTTCCCAGTCGTAAAGAGCCGTAATCTCAATCGTCGAGGTGGTTGATCCCATCTCAATTCCATCGCTCGTCATCAATCGAAGTGAGGGAAAGAGTTCGAATCCAGCAGGCAACCCATCTTCGACGACGTAGATGATGTCGATGTCAGTAAATGCTCCAGGTTCCAGGTTGAAAACATCCCTTTCCAATTGCATTTCAAGCGATTCGGAAAATTCCAACTCGATTTCGTAGTCATCGGCAAAATTACCTGTGTTTTGTATTCTCAATTCACTTGTACAGAGATTCCCTGCATCCATCGACGCACAATCGTCGTCTATGAATTCAATTGTCGCACTTCGTTCGCGGACAATATTCACTTCAATCATTGCAGTGGAGATTTGCTGACTCGCTCCAGAACTCCATGTACTGAATTCCACCCACATCGTTCCTGCGGGGAGATTTGGAGCATGGAATTCCAATTGTACAGTACCTGTTTCATATGGTCCCAAATCCAGTACTTCGTAGAGTTCCCAAATCTCAACAGACCAACCATTTTGGACGAATGAAGTCGATGGTTCGAATCCTGTAATCGGTACTCCCTCGGCGCTGACGGGTTGAACCCGAACACCCATGCTCTTCTCTTCATTGCCCAGATTTCGAACGGTGACTGGGACGCGAACCTCTGTGCCGGGATCCAGAGTTGCATTGGCCGGTTGTGTTGCCACTTCGGCACCATTCCATGGTAGAACTTCGATTGTAAATGTCCACGAGGTTGAATTTCCATCGTGTTGACTTGTTGCCGTGACAGTAAACGAGTGCACAGATCCGGCGAGTGGCAAACCCATTGAGACTTCAGGAACCGAAATTGCAAACTGAATCCAGTGCAGTGAATCACTGTCCATTTCCAAGGTGTAGCCATTGGCTGGATTCCCGTCGCCATAGCTCCACGACATGTCCCAACCCGTATTGGTCTGGATGTGGATGTCTGCAATGTCGGTAAACGAGGCATTGTTGGTGATGTTGACTGTAAATCCTGACCCTCCCCCGGGCCCAATGAGAACATTCGTTCCATCTGTACTCCCAAACCAAAGGTTGCTTGTTTCTGTCGTATTGTCTCCAGGTTCACTACTCGGTTCATTTTGCCATGGGTAACTGTATCCCAATGTATCGTCAAAGACCACAGAATCTGCGGCCTGTTGCAGTTTCATCCGAGTCTCACTGTCAAACCCAAAGGGATCGGACATACCAATGGCAGAATCTCCGGTCATGGTCGAATGCATGACGCAAGCCGCAAGGTAAGTGCCGCGTGTCGAGGGATGCGAACCATCACTGGAGTATAGGTTGTAGAACAGTGTTCCTGGATCAGTAGGTGTTCCACCATTCGTAACAATGTCGTCGTAAATCGCCTTGTAGGCCAATCCCACTGGAGCGATGTATGGTGCGCGATCGGCCGTGGTGATGTTTTCTGCATACATGTTGTAGCCCGCCTCAAGGTTGGCTTGCATGG